>NZ_CATKQE010000004.1:0-214210 GCF_949767845.1 Pseudomonas sp. IT-232MI5 | reverse complement strand
TGAGTTGTAGGTGCGCGTCCATTCGATCGGGAAGGGGCCGGGCAGGCTGAAATCGGTATGACTGAGGCTTTCAGAGCCTATGGCGAAATTGATACTGCGCCCCGTGCTGGCGCAGGCGCAGTTTTTTTTCGGCTCGGGTGCGTGAGTCGCCGAAGCCTGTTGGCCGTTAGAGGCCAACTGCCCCTCGGATGCCGTACGCTTCGCCTGACCGGTCTTGTCCGGGTGGACCGCGGCGTTCTGCCCATGGGCATTGCGCTTGCGCCACAAGGTCACGGCACTGGAGAGGATCAGCAGCAACCAGCCGATCGAGTTCTGCACCGACTCATCGTCGAGCTTGCTCAACTGCGTACGCAGCTCCGGGCCCATGGCGCGCAGTTTTTTGGTTTCGTCAGAAACGGTTTTTTTGAAGTCATCGGGGACAAGGTTTTGCGCCACGCTGTTGGCCAGGCCTTTGCCTGCCGACTTCAGGGCGCTGTTGGCAGCCCCAAAAACATTGCTGAATGACGCCAGCGGATCATTCTTGAATTGATCGGCTGCGGCGCTCGCCTGGGCGCTGGCTGCATTCAGATCACCTTTGGCATCCAGATTGCCGAACGCCACCGCTTCGATGCCTATTGCAATCTGATCAATGATTTCTTCGCCGAGCTTGCCAGCGTCCGCCAAAATGCCCGGTAACTTGCCTTTGGCTTGCTCAACAAAATCATCCAGCGTGCCGATAATCGAGGCGTTCAGGTGGCCGACCAGCACCTCGATCACGGAAGTGCTGAGCAACACCTTGCTGCTGGCCCTCATTTCCTGACGCACCAGAAACAGCGTCGGGCGCAGGGTCATCCGCGCCGCGGCCATCGACGGCGGCAACGGCAAGACGCCGATCAGGTTGATGCCAAGACTGGCCCAAGCGAGCAAGTCGCGTTGCTTGGCGTTCGACAGGGTGACGATGTCACCCAGCGCATCGACTAGCGCCATGATGTTGCCCACCACCGGCAGGAAGCCGGCGTAGTTCTTGATTCGATCAAGCGTGACCACGCCATCCGTAGCCGATTGCAGCCAGGCGTCGAAGGTTGCCGCACCGCTGGCGACATCCTGAATGTCGATGGCATTCAGGGGAACGATGGCAACTTGAGGTTCACGTTTTACAGCAGCTACTTCAGTGGTCATGACAGCATCTCACCCGCCAACAGGCCCGGGGTTTTCAAGGAAGGTTTTGGCAGACTCGGTGCAGGCAGGCTCGGCAACTTGCCCGCCTTGCTTGCCGCCCCCAAAATCCCGGAGGCACTCGGCAACGCCGCACTCGCCAGCTTCGGCAACCCGGCCACCCCGCCCTGCGCCAAGCCTTTCACCTGCTGCGCCGTTTGCATCGCACCTTGCGCGGTCTGCATCGCACTCATCCCTGTTTGCGCCATGTCCTTACCCTTCTCCAACATCTCCCAGCTCTTGCTCGGCAACACCTGCGCGACCATGGCTTGCACTTGGCTCGGCACGTCTTCAGCCCCCGGCGGATTCAACGGCCACTCCGGTTTGCCGATGTAGCTGCCGTCGCTCCAGGTGTCCGCCGGATCCTTGCCGAACAGCACACGTGCCGGCCCCGGGGCAGCGCCGGCGACGCTGGCGAACCCCTTGCCGTCGAGCTTGCCTTTGATGCTTTTGCCCAGGGCATCGATGACTTCGTAATCGCCTTCCTTGATGCCCTGACGCCCGGCGTATTGGTTGAACAATTCAAGGTTGCCCTTGCCGGGTTTCGGTGGTTCCGGGAACACTCCGGCGAGACTTTTCGCCCCGGTGTAGGCGAAGTTCGCCGCGTGCGCGGTGTAAGGGCCGCTGGTGGCGTGGGTGATGCCGCCGGCGTTGTAGGTGGTGGCGCTGCCGCCGCCCTGAATCACCAGTTCGGTTTTCGCCGTGATGGTGATGCGGTCGGCGTTGGCGGTGATGTTGAGCTTGGCCAGCAGGTTGATGCTGTCCTTCAGTGCGCGCACGTCGATGTCGCCGGAGGCGGCGACCAGCCGCCAGCCCATGCTCTGCACGAACAGGCGCATGCCGCGACTGGCACTGGCGAGCAGGCGTTTGCCGATCGACAGGCTGGTGTGGCCAGTGCTGCTCAGCGCCAGGTGTTCGCCGGTGGCGATGTGGCTGGAGCGCGGCGTGGTCAGGGCGATGCCGGCGGGGCTGGCGAGGACCAGGTGCGGTTCGGTGAACTCGGGGAATTCGTTGGCGGTGAGGTTGGCGGGGCCCGAGCCGAGTACGCCTTGATGCTGGGCGTGCAGTGCCTTGGCGACGTCGTCCTGATCGCCGGCTTCCTGGGCTTGCAACTCTTTGGCTTGCACGGCGAATCCATCTTGCTGATCGCTCGCAGTCGCGAGGCGTTCAGCGGTTTCCGGCAGGTCCTTGTGGTGTTTCGATTCGTTCGGCCGTGGCTCGGTAGTGATCAGCAGACCGGCACCCGCACGTACCGCACCGTGGCGATCGGTTCTTAACTCAAACCCTTCGCCGCGTGGCTGGCCACCGCTCGGGCGCGGATGAGTCAGATAACCGAGGTTAATCGCACTCGCGCCGTGGTCGCTGCGCAGCGCGATGCTGATCTCGCTGGTGGTGTCGTCGATGCGTAATTCGTTGGCGCGACTGCCCTTGTATTCCTTGCTCTTGACCGTGGCCAGGGTCTTGAAGTCCGGCAGCTTGTACGGCGGCAGATTGGCGCCGTGGTACAGGCAACCAGTGATCAGCGGCTGATCGGGATCGCCTTCCAGGAAGGTGATCAACACCTCCATGCCGACCCGTGGAATGTTGATCGAACCAAAAGTCTCGGCTGCCCAGCTCGACGCGACGCGCATCCAGCAACTGGTCATGTCGTCGTGCTTGCCTTCGCGATCCCAGAAGAACTGCACCTTCACCCGGCCGTACTGGTCGCAGTAGATCTCTTCGCCCTCGGGGCCGCAGACCACCGCACTTTGCGTGCCGAGAACTTTCGGTTTCGGGTGATCGAGCGGCGGACGGTACGGCACGTCCCACGGGATCGCGCTGAAGCGGTTGCGGTAGCCCTGGTGAAAATCGTCCTTGAGGTCGGTGGTGTCGCTGGTCACCGACTCTTCCAGCACCTGCGGTTGCTTGCCTTCGTGGAAGATTTCGGTGAGCAGCCAGAGGTCATTCCAGGTCGGGTTGGCGTGCTCGGTCAGGGCGAGGAAATGCCCGCTGACCAGAATCGGCTGATCGCTATTACCCTCGGCCAGACGATAGTCGCTGCGATGGCGTTCCAGCGCGCGATTGGCCAGGTGTTTGCCGCGCTCGCGGTCAACGAAACGGCCCGGGTAATCGTAGTCTTCGAGGTCTGGCTGAGCCGAACTCTTGGCATCGCTTTCCAGCTCGATCTTCGGTTTGACGAAGTCGTAATCGCGACGCGTGGTGCGGCTGGTGCGGGTGGCCAGACGCAGGCCAAAACGCTTGACCACCGGTTTGTCGGCGACCAGTCCGGAGTCTTGCTGATAGGCCACTGGCGCGAGTTTCGGGAACACCGTCTGGTCATCGCCGAAGGTCAGTTTGTGCCCGCTCGACGTGTGCTGGAAGTGGTAGTGAATCCCCTCCTCTTCGCACAGGCGCTGGATGAAATCCAGGTCCGATTCGTCGTACTGCACGCAGTAAATGCGCTCGGGATAAATCGCGCTGAGCTGGAAGTGGTAATCGCTGGCAAGGATGCCGTGTTCTTCCAGCACCTGGCTGATGATCTGCTGCACGGTCATCTGC
This sequence comes from Pseudomonas sp. IT-232MI5, assembly GCF_949767845.1. Taxonomy (NCBI): domain Bacteria; kingdom Pseudomonadati; phylum Pseudomonadota; class Gammaproteobacteria; order Pseudomonadales; family Pseudomonadaceae; genus Pseudomonas; species Pseudomonas sp. IT-232MI5. Next base: position 210,478 of record NZ_CATKQE010000004.1, on the reverse strand, counting down.
TGGAAGATGCGCTGGTTGACCCGGTGCGCGAGGTACGCCAGTTGCGGGCGCAGGGAGATCTTGTAACGAGTCAGGCGTTTGCCCGCCTCGCCCTGAGCGATGCTGTAGACCAGCCCGTGAATGCCGCTGCCGCTCGGCGACAATTGAAGAAACGCCAGTTTGTGCAGCACGCTTTCGAGGTTGATCGAAGCCTTTTCACTGACCAGTTCCAGCTCGAATTCGAATGGCGTGTTAAGGGCCTCGCGACCGGTGAACGACAGCACTTGAAAGTCGCTGTCGATGCCATCGACGGTCAGATTGAAATGAGGCTGGTTGGCCGGTGAGAACATCCCTTGTTCCTCGCGCAGTGCTGCGACGCGCAACAGCCCTCAAGGGGCTATTGGCAAAAAATTCTTTAGAAGTGAATCCGCCCCGACCAGTCATGCCGATCAGGGCGGTACAACAATCAGCCGTAATTAAACGACTGGAGCACGCCAGTCATCGGAACCCGAAGTACCGGACACTTCGTGGGTCCAGGTGATTTTGCGGTAGGTGAACTGCACTTCTTCCAGGTGGGTGAAGTGCGCGTTGCCTGGGTCCTGGCAGTTGTGCATTTTGTTGTTAATGGCGACGATGATCGCGTCTTCCAGTTTGGTGGTGTAGTAGTGCTCTTGGGTGCCTTGCGCCGAAGTGCGGTACCACTGGATAACGATTTCGCTCATGCGCTCGCCGGAGGTCAGCGCCGCTTGCAGCAGCGGCGAAGCCTTGTCGTAGACCTTGGTGATGACCACTGGCTTGTGCACGCGCTGACCGGTTGGCTGACCGGATTGCGGGTCACGCGGGATGATCACGTCGTGGGTGAAAGCCTGCACCATGACCTGGTCTTCGTGGCCTTCCTGGTAGGTGTTGCCAACGGAGTCAGCGGTGAATGCACCGGCAGTGATCAGGCCTTGTTTTTCGCCGGTAACCGACATGTACGCTGGTGTTGCCATGGGATGCTCTCCTTGCTTGAAAGACATACCTCTCAGGCACCATTGCCTGAAAAGGATGGCTATGCGCCATCAAACTTCATGCCAGCTTTTATGCAACCCATACAGATCAAGGCCCCGAGCTCATCGACTGATCTTTTCCTGTGATTAAGCCAATGAAAAACAAGGAAAAGTGCGCAACTTTTTGCGCAGTGGTGTGCAAGAAGTTGCGCACTTGGCTGGAGGCCACGAGCTACGCGGCCTGCAGAGACTTGCCCGGGTGGAAACAGGCAAGGCACTGCGCAACTTCTTGCGCACTTGTACGTGGATGGATAAAGAAGAGCGCCAGATCAAAAGATCGCAGCCTTCGGCAGCTCCTACATGGGAAACCGCTACCCATAAGGAAAGCGCTGCCGAAGGCCGCGATCTCTTTGCTTATTGAACCCCTGAGCTATCCTGCTGCCCACTAAAAGGTATCGACACATTCAGCAAGGAGGTTTGCATGCGTACCCTCGAATTGGCCGGCGTCCAGGTTCCGGTGATTGGCCAAGGCACCTGGCGCATGGGTGAAGATCGCTCGGCGCACAAGCGTGAAGTGGCGGCGCTGCGCACGGGGATCGAGCTGGGCATGACCCTGATCGACACGGCGGAAATGTACGCCGAGGGCGGTGCCGAAAGCTTGGTTGGCGAGGCCATCGCCGGCCTGCGCGATCAGGTGTTTCTGGTGAGCAAGGTCTACCCGCACAACGCCAGCCGCAAGGGCATCCCGCAAGCTTGCGAGCGCAGTTTGCGCCGGCTCGACACCGACTACATCGACCTCTATCTGTTGCACTGGCGCGGCCAGTATCCGCTGGAGGAAACCGTCGAGGCCTTCGAACGCCTGCGCGAGGATGGCAAGATCGGCCGTTGGGGTGTGTCGAATTTCGATGTTGACGATCTCGAAGAACTCTCAAGCTCGGCCTGCGCGACCAATCAGGTGCTTTACAACCTCGAGGAGCGCGGCATCGAGTTCGATCTGCTGCCGTGGTGCCAATACCAGCGCATGCCGCTGATGGCTTACTGTCCGATCGGCCAGGGCGGTGCCATGCTCGCCGAGCCAGTGTTGAAAGACATCGCCGCTCGTCACGGCGTAACGCCCGCACAGGTTTCGCTGGCGTGGATTCTGCGTCAGGATGGTGTGATTGCGATTCCCAAGGCTGTGCGACCGGAGCACGTGCAACTCAATGCACAAGCCGCGCAACTGCAACTGGAGGCCGGGGATCTGGCGGCGCTGGACCAGGTTTTTAAAGCGCCACAACGCAAGCAGCGGCTGGCCATGGTCTGAGCCAGCGGCTGGCGAGGGCTTCGCGATGAGAAGCACTGATCAGTACGACCCGTTCAACCTGCAACGCTTTGTCCAGGCCCAAGACCCGGTGTTCGAGCGCGTGCAACGCGAACTCGATGAGGGCCGCAAACGCAGCCACTGGATGTGGTTTGTCTTTCCGCAGTTCGCCGGCCTGGGCGGCAGTGAAATGTCCCGGCGCTACGCCATCGGTTCGGCCGAGGAAGCCCGGGCTTATCTGGCTCACGAACTGCTCGGCGCACGCCTGCGGACTTGCACGCAGTTCGTGCTGAAGGTGCAACAGCGTTCGATTGCGGAGATTTTCGGCCATCCCGATGACCTGAAATTCCATTCCTCAATGACTCTGTTCGCCCAGTTTGCCGCTGAAGACAGCGTGTTCAATCAGGCGCTGGAACGCTACTTCCACGGCATTCTCGACGAATGGACGCTGCAACTGCTCGACTCAAAACAGGCCCAGTTGCCCCCCGATCAGGGTTGAGAAATCGTCGTCGACAAACGGCAGAATCGCGTCCGCCACCGGTTGCAGTTGCCGGGTGATGTAGTGGTCGTAGTCGATCGCGGCGCGGCGCACTTCCAGCGGTTCGGGACCTGCCAGGGTGATGACGTAGCTGATCCAGCCGCCATTCTGGTACTGCCGTGGGCGCCCGTGCTGGGCGTTGTAGTCGTCGGCCAGCCGCGCCGCGCGCACATGCGGCGGGACGTTGCGTTCGTAATCGTCGAGGGTGCGGCGCAGGCGTTTGCGGTAGACCAGGCGATCATCGAATTCACCGGCGAGGGTTTTGCGCACGTAGTCACGCACGTAATCCTGATACGGCTTGCGCTGGAAGATCCGCTCGTAGAGTTCCTGCTGGAATTGCCGGGCCAGCAGCGACCAGTCGGTGCGCACGGTTTCCAGGCCTTTGTAAACCATTTCATCGCTGCCATCAGCGCGGGTGACGAGGCCGGCATAACGTTTTTTGCTGCCCTCCTCCGCGCCGCGAATGGTCGGCATCAGAAAGCGTTTGTAGTGAATTTCGAATTGCAGTTCGAGCGCGCTTTCCAGGCCATATTCATCACGCACATGCGCGCGCCACCAGTCGTTGACGTGTTTGACCAGCGCATGACCGATGTTCGCCGCCTCCTCCTGCCCATGCGGACGACGCAGCCAGACGAAGGTCGAGTCGGTGTCGCCATAGATCACCGCGTGGCCCTGCTCTTCGATCAGCTTGCGCGTGCGCAGCATGATCTCGTGACCGCGCAGGGTGATCGATGAGGCCAGCCGCGTATCGAAGAAGCGGCAGCCGCTGGAGCCGAGCACGCCGTAGAAGGCGTTCATGATGATTTTCAGCGCTTGCGACAACGGTGCGTTGTGCTCGCGCTTGGCGGTCTCACGACCTTCGGCCACCCGCGAAACGATTGACGGCAGACAATGCCGGGTACGCGAGAACCGCGCACCTCGGAAGCCCGGCACGGAGTCGCTATCGTCCGGGTGTTGCAAGCCTTCGATCAGGCCGACCGGGTCGATCAGAAAGGTGCGAATGATCGATGGATAAAGGCTCTTGTAATCGAGCACCAGCACCGACTCATACAGGCCCGGTTGCGAGTCCATGACAAACCCGCCGGGGCTGGCCTGCGGCGGATTGGTGCCGAGATTCGGCGCGACAAAACCCTGTCGGTGCATCAACGGCATATACAAATGCGTGAACGCTGCTACCGAGCCACCGCTTCTGTCCGCCGGCAGTCCGGTGACACTGGCGCGCTCGAGCAGAAAGGTCAGCAACTCGGTCTTGGCGAAGATCCGAGTGACCAGTTCGCAGTCCTTGAGGTTGTACTTGGCCAGCGCCGGTTTGTCCTCGGCGAACATGCGGTTGATCTCGTCCATGCGCTGGTACGGGTTGTCGATCGACTTGCCTTCGCCGAGCAGAGTCTGGGCAACGTTTTCCAGACTGAACGACGGGAAGCTCCAGGTCGCTGAACGCAGGGACTCGATACCGTCGATGATCAGCCGCCCCGCTGCGGAGGCGAAGTAGTGATTGCGGCTGCCGTGTTCGCGCCATTGCATCTCTTCGCCGCCACGGCCGATCTTCAGCGGCACGCCGAGGCGCCGCGCGTGCTCGTGGAGGATGCGCAAATCGAACTGTACGACGTTCCAGCCGATGATCGCGTCGGGGTCGTGACGGGCGAACCAGTCGTTGAGTTTCTTCAGAATGACCGTGCGCGAATCGCAGTATTCAAGATCAAAGTCGACGATGCTGGCGTCGCCGTTCGGCGCACCGAGCATGTACACCTGACGTTCGCCGCACCCTTCGAGGGCAATCGAATACAACTCGCCGGTTTCGGTGGTTTCGATGTCGAGCGAGACAAGGCGCAGCTTCGGTCGGTAATCGGGGTCAGGTTTGAGCTGGGCGTTGAGCAATACGCCGTCGGCATCGGGCGTGCCGCTGAACCGCACCGGTGCGGTGATAAAGCGCTCCATCAGATAGCGCTCCGGCGGGCGCACGTCGGCTTCGTAGACGTCGACCCCGTTGCGGTTGAGCGCGGTTTCCAGGCGCATCAACTGGCCGTGTTGCTGACAATACAGACCGAGCACCGGGCGATGTTCGAAATCCTGCAGGGCCAACGGGCGCAGTTCGACGTTCTTTTCGTCGTGCAGCAGACGTTCGGCAGCCTCGCGCTGCTCGGCAGGAACAAACGCCACCGACGGCTGATGCGGCAGGCGCACACGGCGCGGCCCGGCGTCGGTCGCCAGCCAGAACTCGACTTCGGTGCCGGCCGGCGTATCGCGCCAATGCCGGGTCAGGACGAAGCCCTGCGGTAAATCCACCACTGCAACCTCAGGAATTGAAACAGAGGGGCATTCTACGCGGCATTGCCTGGGATGACTCTGGCGATAAATAGCCGCCAGCCACGGAAAAACCCGGCAAATGACGTTTTTTGCGTGTTATCTGCCGCTTTGCCACCTTGCCCTGCGCGCTTGCGTCTACGATGCTTGGATAACAACGACAACACCTGAGTAACCGCCATGAAGACCGTCGCCCAACTGCTCAAGCTCAAAGATCAGAAAAATCAGGAAGTGCACCAGATCAAACCTGATCACATGGTGCTCGAAGCGCTGATGAAGATGGCCGAGAAAAACGTCGGCGCCTTGCTGGTGGTCGAAGACGAAAAAGTGGTCGGCATCATCAGCGAACGGGACTATGCGCGCAAATTGGTACTGCATGGCCGCTCATCCGTGGGCACGCCGGTGCGCGACATCATGGTGGCGAACGTGATCACCGTCGACACCCACCAAACCGTCGACACCTGCCTGGGCATCATGTCGGACAAACGCCTGCGCCACTTGCCGGTCGTGGAGAACGGCAAGTTGATCGGCCTGCTGTCGATCGGTGACCTGGTCAAGGAAGCGATTGCCGAACAGGCGGAGTTGATCAAGCAGTTGGAGCAGTACATTCGCGGGGAATAAATCCCGAAGACACCACCGCCCCCTGTAGGAGTGAGCCTGCTCGCGATAGCGTTCTGTCAGCCACCTTATTTGTAGGTGACAGACCGCTATCGCGAGCAGGCTCACTCCTACATTTGAATCTGCGGTGTGTTCAGGACGGCCAATGCCGGGCAAACACCGGTGCCAGCACCGGATGCCGGTCAATTCGCTGCAACCACGCATAAAACCCCGGCCGCGTCTGGCGCAAATGCTCGCGGCTGCCCGCCCAGCGCGTCACCACCGCCGCCAGCACATCCAGCGCCCCCGGGGTTTCGTCATCCAGATACAGCTCGGCGGAAAACTGGTCGGCAAATACCTCCCAACTCCAGTGCAAACGCTCACGCGCGCCGGCCACCAGATTCTGTCGCGAGGCTTCGTCGGGCATCAGCAGCCAGCGCTCTGGATAATCGATGACGCCGATCGCTGCGTAGCAATTGCTGACGATGTAGACCAGACCGCGAATGGCCTGATCGCGATCATCCGCCTTGGCTGGCAGCAGGCCGGACTTGGGAAACGTCAGGCCCAGATGAATCAGGATCGCCGCACTCTCGGTGAGAGCGCTGCCGTCGGGCAGTTGCAAGGTCGGTATCTGCTTGAGTGGATTGAGCTGGGCCAGTGCCTCGGCGGCTTCGGTGCTGGCTTCGATATCAATGAAACGGTAAGCGATCTGGCACAGTTCCAGCGCCGCTTCGATGGCGGCTGCGCCTGAATTTCTGTGCCCGTAGAGCTGGTACATATCCAATCCCCCCGAAAAGACCATTGCCACAGGGTAGATGGCTGTAGCGTGGGTGTAGAAAAAATCTGCCTGTGTATCGGTTTTGGCACGGTTTTCCCATGCACTCGCGACTTGCGAATTCAAACCTCGCAAAACAGCGCTGGCGGTGCCCATCCCGCACCAAGAGCAATCATCGAACGCTATCCGCGTTCTTGTAAGGTGCGATACCGAACCAAAAGTTCGCGTATCCGAGCTGGCAACAAGGAGTTCACCGAGTGAATCTTCAAACGCTTTGCCGCATCACAGCCTCTTTGCATTTATCCGTTCGCCGCCGAGTTCATCCGAACAGTCCCGGCTACCTTCACTCTTACTTTATTACCTGACACCTCGACAGCGCACTGCGTTCGGCAATGAGTTATTGGCCGACGGCAGCGTGCTATTTATTTTTTAAATAAGACTCGGGCAGTTATTGCACAAATGCAGTGTGCATCGAACGACAGCAGGATTGTCGAACAATAACTTTTAGTGCCATTGCAAGTGCACCAAAACTGCTCCACGGGCTTGCACTATTCAATACTTAAAACAGTGATTTCATTTAAACAACAACAAGGAACATGCCCCGTGAGCCGCTAAAACATTGACCCGCACCAATTCAGTCCGCCGCGCACCAGCAAGTGCCTTGGCCGCCAGTTGCGCAGCCGCTCTATCCCGCCAACCCGCGTGATATGGCGCACAGCCTGACTCGCCTGTGAAAAAGCTCCCTCAACCGGAATAACGGCAATCTGCGCGCCATGGAAAAACCACGACAAGGGTAAAACTTATATAAATGCGACATGGGTAACACTCATGAAATACGCACTCTACATTTCAGCAACATGTGGCACAGCGGTTGCTATGTGTAACAAGCATGAGACACCGACAGTGCGCTCACGTAATAGAAGAACAACCAGGGAATGGCTAATGAACACTCGAAGTCGATGACGCCAAGCCAGTAAGTTTGCACAAGCCTTGTTAACCGGATAGTTCAACTATCGGCTTCTGCACACCTTGAAGAAAGTTACACCCACCCACTCGAATATCCCCTGGATGTTCGGACGGCACCTTATTGCCCTTCATCAACCCGAGGGAGCTTTAATGAACGATGCGGTAAAGCACAGAACCCTGCCGGGGCCGTTGCGGGAAGCGCCAATTCCGCCGCCACCGGGCAGGCCGGCGTTTAAAGCCAATACCTCGCAACCCGGTGGTCTGAATAAACAGCAGATGGTGTTGCTGGTCGCTGTGTCGGCGCTGATACATGGCGGCGCCTGGTGGTTTCTCCAGCAATCGAAAACACAGCCATTGCCAACGCCGCCGCAGATTCCGGAAATGACCGTCGAGCTGACCAGCCCGACGCCACCGGCACCGCCCACTCCGGAACCGCCGCCACCGCCGCCTCCTCCACCACCGCCGGAACCTGAACAACCGGTGGAAGACGAGGACGCGGTCAAGCCACCGCCGAAACCGGTGGAGAAGCCCAAGCCGATCGAAAAACCAAAACCGGTCGAGAAGCCGAAACCGGTGAAAAAGGTCGAGCCGCCGAAAGCTCCACCGGCCCCGGCACAACCGGCTGCACCCGCTGCCCCGGCCACCCCGAGCGCACCGCCGGCCCCTGCCGCCGCGCCGGGTCCGGTCAAGGAATCGGCAGCGATTTCCGGTCTCGCCAGCCTCGGCAACCCGCCGCCGGAATACCCGTCGCTGGCGCTGCGGCGCAACTGGGAAGGCAGCGTGGTGCTGCGCATTCAGGTGCTGGCCAATGGTCGCGCCGGCTCGGTGACGGTGACCAAATCCAGCGGCAAACCGCAACTGGATGACGCGGCTGTTGCCGCCGTGAAGAACTGGAAATTTATTCCGGCCAAACGCGGTGACACGCCGATCGACGGCTTCGCCACCCAGACCATCGATTTCAAATTGCCGCAATAACCGAACGCTCAATCAACGCACAACCGAATAACGCAAGCGAGGTATCACCATGAACGATTTGTCTTCGATGATTGTCCCCGGCGTGCTCTGGGGTCTGGTGCTGTTTTCCGTGGTCAGCTGGGCGATCCTGCTGGTCAAGTCGGCGCAGTACCTGCGGCAGAAAGCGCAGAACAAACAGTTCACCAAAGCCTTCTGGGGCGCGCCGGATCTGCTCACTGCCGCCGAACACGCCAGCCAGTATCCGGGCTCGCTGGCGCGCATTGCCAGCAGCGGTTTCGAAGCGCTGCTGGTGGAAGACTCGCCGCGCACCACCCAACAACTGGCACACACCATCAACCGCTCGGATCGCCTGGAACGCAACCTGCGCCAGCAGATCCAGAAGGAACGCCGCTCGCTGGAAAACGGCCAGGCGATCCTCGCCAGTATCGGCAGCACCGCGCCGTTCATTGGCCTGTTCGGCACCGTGTGGGGAATCATGGAAGCGCTGAAAAGCATCGGCGAAACCGGTTCGGCCAGCCTTGAAGCAGTGGCTGGGCCGATCGGTCACGCACTGATCGCCACCGGTGTCGGCATCGCTGTCGCCGTGCCAGCGGTGCTGATTTACAACTTCTTCCTACGCCGTTTGAAACTGGCCTCGGCGGACATGGATGACTTCGCCCACGACTTCGACGCCCTCGCCTCGCGCAGTGCGTTTTCCATCAGCCGTCAGGCCATCGCCAGCAAAACCACAGCCGCCGTGCGGGAGGCCAGCTGATGTCGTTCTCCACTCAAGACAGCGATGAAGTACTCAGCGAAATGAACGTCACGCCGTTGGTCGACGTGATGCTGGTGCTGCTGGTGGTGTTCATCGTCACCGCGCCGCTGATGACCAACGCGATCAAAGTGAATCTGCCGAAAACCGACGCCGTCGCCCCCGCCGAAAAGAAAGACCCGGTGGTGGTCAGCGTCGATCAGGACGGCAAGTTCTATCTGGCGAAAACCGAGTTGGCCCCGGAATCGCTGGAAGCCAGCCTCAAGGAGGTCAAGGCCAAGGACGCCGAAGTCCGCGTGCAGTTGCAGGCCGACTCCGCCGTCAATTACGGCCAGGTGGCGAAAGCCATGGCGTCGATCGAACGCTCGGGTATTACCAAAATATCGGTGATGACCACCCACTGAGTGCGGTGGCGGCCGGGTCTTGAGAGACGCGCCCGCCACCGCCCGCTGAATCCTGTCGCAATCAGCCGACCGAAAAAACGCCACGCGTCTTCGGAGGGGATCGGCTTGCTTGAAGAAAGTGGTTTTCCGCACGCGGTATCACCGATAGCGGAGCAATGAGGGGCTCACAAGGCCAATTCGATAACGTCTAAAAAGTCGGAAATAACCATGCTGATGAACACTCCACGCTTCACGCTCAAACCCTTGGTGGCCACGATTTCTCGCCACCGTTTTGTTCCGTTGTATCTGGTGGCCATGGGGATGGGCGCTGGGACTGTGCAAGCGGCCGAGGACGACAACGCTTCCGTCCCGGCAGCTGCGGCGGTGGTTGCGCCGACCACGCAACTGCAACGGGTCGAAGTGACGGGCTCGGCGATTCGCCGGGTCGATGCGGAAACGGCGGTGCCGATCACCATTCTCAAGGCCGATGAACTGCGCAAACAGGGCGTGACCACCACCGCCGAACTGGTCCAGCGCATCACCGGCAGCCAGTCGATCAACAACAGCGCAGGCTCAGTCGGCGCAGCCACTGGCGGCGCCTCGTTCGCCGACATGCGCGGCATCGGCGCGAACAAGACGCTGGTGCTGCTCAACGGTCGACGTCTGGCCAACAACGCCTTGTCCGGCACCAACTCGGCCGGCGGCGCGGTGGATCTGAACATGATCCCGTTTGCCGCCATCGAACGCGTGGAAGTGTTGCGTGACGGCGCGTCGGCGCTGTACGGCACTGACGCCATCGGCGGTGTGATCAACTTCATCACCAAGAAATCCCTGACCGACGGCCAGTTGACCCTCGGCGGCGAAACCCCGACCCACAGCGGCGGCGGCCAAACCAAAGACATGAGCGCCAGTTGGGGCTACGGCGACCTGGAAGAGGACCGCTTCAACGTCCTCGGCGTGTTCAACTACAACAAGCAGCAGAACCTCGACGCCAACGATCGCTCTTTTGCCACTGACTATGCCCCCGGTCGCGGTCTCGATCAGACTTCCGGCACCGCATTTCCCGGTAACTACAGCCAGAACGGCAACGCCACCAACCCGTTGGCCAACAGCAATTGCAACGGCCCCAACCTGATCGCCCGCGACGGCTTGTGCCGCTTCAGCACCCGTGAATACATCGACCTGGTGCCGCAGACCGAGAAGACTTCGTTCTTCGGCAAGACCACCGGCAAACTCGGCGACGATCACAACGTCAACCTCGAGTACTTCTGGTCGCGCAACAACAACGCCACGGCGATCGGCCCTGCGCCGTTGACCGGTCTGAGCCTCGATTCCTCGTCGCCCTACTATCCCGGCAACGGCATCACACCGGCGCCCACCGATTTCGCCCTCGACCCGACCCAACCGGTGGACGTCAACTGGCGTGAAACCGCTGCCGGCCCGCGGGAATCGAAAGACCAGAACACCAGCCAGCGCTTCCTGCTCAGTTTCGATGGTCTGGTCGCCGGCTGGGATTACAACGTCGGCGCCTCGTACAACCAGAACAAAATCGTCTCCAGCGTCACCAATGGCTTTGTCAGCGATCAGGCGATGATCAATGGTCTGGCCAGTGGTTTGCTCAACCCGTTCGGCCCGCAATCCGCTGCCGGACAGCAGTACATCGACGACGCGGCGTACCACGGCGCCTACTCCACTGCCGTTGGCCGTGTGGCCGGTTTTGACGGACGCATCAGCCGCGAGATCGGCGACTGGTTCGGCGCCGGCCCGTCCGGTCTGGCGCTGGGCGGCGAGTACCGCAAAGAGAAATTCCATCAGGACTTCGAGTCGTTCGCCGGCGACATTCAGAGCCTCGGTATCGACCCGGCCGGCAGCGTCGAAGGCGACCGCAGCGTCAAAGCCGCCTACGCGGAAATCAACGTGCCGGTGCTCGACAGCCTCGAACTGTCCGCCGCCGTGCGCCACGACAAATACAGCGACTTCGGCAGCACCACCAACCCGAAATACTCGTTCCGTTATCAGCCGTTGAAAGAGCTGGTGGTGCGTGGCGCGTACAGCGAAGGTTTCCGTGCGCCGTCGCTGTACGAGCTGTATTCGCCACGCAGCATCACCTTCACCCAGGGCTACTACAACGACCCGGTGCTGTGTACTGGCGGCGTGGTGCAACCGGGCGGCAACGGCGGCCGCGATTGCGGTCAGCAGTTCCTCCACCAGATCGGCGGCAACGAGGATCTGGCCCCGGAGAAGGCGCGCAACGTGACGCTGGGCTTCGTGTATCAGCCGATCAACAACTTGTCGGTGGGTCTGGATTTCTGGTGGATTCACATCTCCAACCAGATCCAGCCGTTCCCGGAATCCACCGTGTTTGATCAGGCCGGCTCCTACCCGGACCGCTTCGTGCGCAACGCCGACGGCACGCTCAACTACATCGTCACCGGTAACGCCAACCTCGGCATTGTCGAAACCAACGGTGTCGATGTGTCGCTCGATTACCGCTTCCCGAACACGCCGTACGGTCAGTTCGGTCTGGGCCTGCAAGGCACCTATGTGGACGAGTACGACTTCCAGAGCACCATCAAGGGCCCGTTCACCGACAAGGTTGGCGACTTTCAGGGTGACGGCGTGATCGCGCGCTGGAAGCACAACCTCACCGGCAGCTGGACCTTCGGCGCGGCGCGGGCGGCACTGACCAACCGCTTCACCACGGGTTACAACGACTACGACCGCGACACCCACGCGCGCGTGGCGTCGTATTCGGTGTGGGACCTGTCGGCCGGCTACACCTTCAACAAGGTGCTGGATGTCGATGCCGGGATGAAGAACGTGTTCGACCGCAACCCGCCGTTCTCCAACCAGGCCTACAACTTTCAGAGCGGCTATGACCCGCGCTACACCGATCCGCTGGGCCGCACCTTGTTTGCGCGCATGACTTACCACTTCTAAAGAGCGAGCACCGCAAAACCCTGTGGGAGCTGGCTTGCCAGCGATAGCGTCGTATCAGTCGACATTTACTTCACTGACGTACCGCTATCGCTGGCAAGCCAGCTCCCACATGGGGACCGGGTTCCTTCAGGGATTTTCAGGAGTGACTTCATGAGTTTTTTGCGCAACATGGCGGGCCTGCTTTTGGGCAGTGCGCTGCTGTGCACCGGCACCTCGGCGCTGGCCGGCGGCAGTTATGCGCTGACGGTGTACGACGAGGCGCCGAAGTACCCGGCGAACTTCCAGCACTTCGATTTCGTCGATCCCAAGGCGCCCAAGGGTGGTTCGCTCAGCCGTGCGTCGATGGAGATCGGCCAGTACAACTACATCACCCCTTATGCCGATCAGGGCATTTCCGTGGTGCAGGTCAACGACTGGGTGTACTCGCCATTGGCGTTCCGTTCGCTCGACGAGCCCTACACCGTTTACGCACTGGTCGCGCAACAGATCGAGCGCGACCCCGAAGGCTTGTGGGTGCGTTTCACCCTCAATCCAAAAGCACGTTTCGCCGACGGCGCGCCGATCACCGCCGAAGACGTGCGCTACACCTTCAACCTGCTGATGACCAAGGGCAGCTTGAGTTATCGCCAGCAATACGCCGATGTGCAGGACGTGCTGATCGAAGGCCCGCGGCAGGTGCGCTTCACCTTCAAGAACAATCTCAACCGCACCTTGGCGCTGGACCTGGCGACGATGCGCATCGTCCCCGAGCATTGGTGGAAAACCCGCGACTTCGCCAATGGCGGCGGTTTCGAGCCACCGCTGGGCAGCGGACCGTACCGGGTCAGCAAAGTCGACGCCGGGCGCAGCATCAGTTTCGAGCGCGATCCGGACTGGTGGGGCAAGGACCTGCCGGTGAGTCGCGGGATGTACAACTTCGACACCCTCACGGTGAATTTCTACGGTGACACCGACGTCGCCCGGCAACTGTTGCAGGCCGGCGCGTTCGACTACAACCGCGAGTTCTCCTCGTCTGGTTATGTGGTCGGCTATGACAGCCCGGCGTTGCGCGACGGCCGCTTGCAGCAGTCGATCCTCGCTCCGGACAAACCCACCGCCGCTCAGGGCTTCGTATTCAACATGCAGAACCCGTTCTTCAAGGATCGCCGCGTGCGTCAGGCGATCAGCCTGCTGTGGGATTTCGAGTGGACCAACAAACAGATGATGCGCGGTTTCTACGTGCGCCAGAACAGCTTCTGGCCGAAGAGCGAAATGGCCGCCACCGCGCTACCTGATGCCGAAGAATTGAAGATCCTCGAACCACTGCGCGGACAGATTCCCGACGAAGTTTTCACGACCGTGTATGTGGCACCGAAAACCGATGGCAGCGGCTACATCCGCGACAAACAACTGCAAGCGCTGAAGCTGCTCGCCGAGGCTGGCTGGACGCCGCAACACAATCGTCTGGTCAACGCTGCTGGCGAGCCGCTGGAGTTCACCTTCCTCGACGGTCAGGGCGGCTTCGATCGCATGCTGCTGCCGTTCAAACGCACCCTCGCGCAGATTGGCATCACGCTGAATTTGCGGCGCATCGATTCGGCGCAATACATCAACCGCCTCAACGCCCGCGACTACGACATGATCGTCGTCGCTTTCCCTCGCAGCGGCGATCCGATCGTCTCTCCCGGCCGCGAGTTGTACAGCCTGTACGCCTCGCAAAGCGCCACGCAAGTCGGCAGTTCGAACTCGATGGTGCTGGCCAACCCGGCGGTCGATCAATTGATCGACGGACTGGTTCAGGCCAACACCCGCGAGGCCATGGTGCATTACGCCCGCGCCCTCGACCGGGTGCTGCAATGGGGTTACTACATGATTCCCAACTACTACTCCAAAGGCACGCCGACGGTGTATCAGAACCGCTTCGGCATGCCGCCCGTGCAACCGGCGTACGACGAAGGCCTCAACACCTGGTGGGAGGTCTCGGCCAAGGCGTTGACCACCCAGCAGATGCACACTCAGCTTGCGGGGGGCCAGTGACATGCTGCGTTATCTGAGTCGACGTTTGCTGCTGATCATCCCGACGCTGTTGTGCATTCTGGTGGTGAATTTTCTGATTGTGCAGGCTGCGCCGGGTGGGCCGGTGGAGCAAGCCATCGCCCGCTTGCAAGGCTTCGGCGGGCACAGCATGGGCGGTGGTGGCGAGGTTACTGCGGTTGGCGGCGCGGGCCGCAGCAGCCGTGGCCTCGATCCGGCGTTGATCGAGGAGATCAAACACCATTACGGCTTCGACAAGCCGATGCACGAACGCCTGTGGCTGATGCTGAAAAACTACGCGCAGCTGGATCTGGGCAGCAGTTTCTTTCGCGGCGCCAAGGTCACTGATCTGATTGTGCAGAAGCTGCCAGTGTCGCTGTCGCTGGGGTTGTGGGCGACGTTGATGACTTACCTGATTTCGATCCCCCTGGGCATTCGCAAAGCGATCAGGAACGGCAGCGCGTTTGATGTCTGGAGCAGCACGGCGATCATCATCGGCTATGCGATGCCGGCGTTCCTCTTTGCGATTCTGTTGATCGTGGTGTTCGCCGGCGGCAGCTACGTCAACTGGTTTCCGGTGCAGGGGCTGGTCTCGGATAACTTCGACAGCCTCAGCACCTTGGGCAAAGTCGGCGACTACCTCTGGCACCTGGTGTTGCCAGTGACGGCGCTGGTGATTGGCGGTTTCGCCACGCTGACCATTCTGACCAAGAACAGCTTCCTCAACGAGATCAGCCGCCAGTACGTGATCACCGCGCGGGCCAAGGGTTTGACCGAGCGCCGCGTGCTCTACGGCCATGTGTTCCGCAACGCCATGCTGTTGGTGGTGGCCGGTGTGCCGTCGGCGCTGATCGAAGTGTTTTTCGCCGGCTCCCTGCTGATCGAAACCATCTTCAACCTCGATGGCCTCGGGCGCATGAGCTATGAGGCGGCGGTGTCGCGGGATTACCCGGTGGTGTTCGGTGCGCTGTTCCTGTTCACCCTGTTCGGCCTGTTGATCAAGCTGATCGGCGATCTCTGCTACACCCTGCTCGACCCGCGCATCGACTTCTCGGCGAGGACTGCCTGATGTTCACACTTTCTCCTCTCGGCCAGCGTCGTGTTGCGCAGTTCAAGGCCAACCGGCGCGGACGCTGGTCGCTGTGGCTGTTTGTCGGCCTGTGCCTGATTTGTCTCGGCGGTGAGCTGATCGCCAACGACAAACCGTTGGTGATTCGCTATCACAACGCTTTTTACTTCCCGATCCTCAGCGATTATCTGGAAACCGATTTCGGCGGCGAGTTGCCGTTTCAGCCGGATTACGCCAGCAGCTATGTACACAAACTGATCGAGGATCAGGGCGGCTGGATGTTGTTTCCGCCGATCCCGTTCAGTTACGACACGGTCAATTACGATCTCAGCGAACCAGCGCCGAGTCCACCGTCAGCAAGCAACTGGCTGGGCACCGATGATCAGGCGCGCGATGTGCTGGCGCGGGTGATTTTCGGCACGCGGATTTCGATTCTGTTTGCGCTGATCCTCACCGGCATCAGTGCGTTGATCGGCATCGTTGCCGGGGCGTTGCAGGGTTATTACGGTGGCTGGGTCGACTTGCTCGGGCAACGGGTGCTGGAGATCTGGTCGGGGTTGCCGGTGCTGTACCTGCTGATCATTCTGTCCGGCTTCGTCTCGCCGAGTTTCTGGTGGTTGCTGGGGATCATGGCGCTGTTTTCCTGGCTGGCGCTGGTCGATGTGGTGCGCGCCGAGTTCCTCCGTGGGCGCAATCTGGAATACGTCAAAGCCGCGCGAGCGCTGGGTCTGACCGACAACGAGCTGATGTGCCGGCATATTCTGCCCAACGCGATGACCTCCACCCTCACCTATCTGCCATTCATTCTGACTGGTGCGATTGCGACGCTGACTGCGCTGGATTTTCTTGGCTTCGGCATGCCGGCTGGCACCGCGTCGCTGGGCGAATTGATCGGTCAGGCCAAGCGCAACCTGCAAGCGCCGTGGCTAGGGCTGACGGCGTTTTTTGCCCTGGCACTGATTCTGTCCTTGTTGGTTTTTATTGGTGAGGCTTGCCGTGATGCATTCGATCCCCGGAGCTGAGATGAACGACAATTTGATCGAGATCCGCGATCTGCGCGTGGCCTTCGCCGGGCAAGAAGTGGTGCACGGTTTGAACCTGGATATTCGCCGTGGCGAATGTCTGGCACTGGTCGGTGAATCCGGCTCGGGCAAGTCGGTGACGGCGCATTCGATTCTGCGTTTATTGCCGGGCAAGAACGTCAGCAGCAGCGGCGCGATCCGCTACAACGGCGTGGATTTACTGCACGCCAGCGAGCAGCAGATGCGCGGTTTGCGCGGCAACCGCATTGCGATGATTTTTCAGGAGCCGATGACCTCGCTCAATCCGTTGCACACGGTGGAAAAGCAAGTCAGCGAAGTACTGGAGACTCACAAAGGCCTCAAGGGCCGCGCTGCCCGCGAACGGACTCTGGAGCTGCTGGAACTGGTCGGCATTCGCCAGCCGTTGCAGCGCTTGAAAGCCTATCCACATCAACTCTCCGGTGGTCAGCGGCAACGGGTGATGATCGCCATGGCGCTGGCCAATGAGCCGGAGCTGTTGATCGCCGATGAGCCGACCACGGCGCTCGACGTCACGGTGCAGCAGAAGATTCTCGAGTTGCTGATCGAGTTGCAGCAACGCCTTGGCATGTCGCTGTTGCTGATCAGCCATGACCTCAATCTGGTGCGGCGCATCGCGCAACGGGTGTGCGTGATGCGCCATGGTGAAATCGTCGAGCAGGCGGATTGCGAAGCGTTGTTTCGCGCGCCGCAGCATCCTTACAGCCGCTTGTTGATCGAGGCTGAGCCGAGCGGTGGGCCGGTGCCGAGTGAGTATGATCACAACCTGCTCGAAGTTGATGATCTGAAGGTGTGGTTTCCGTTGCCCAAGGCGTTGTTCAGCCGCCAGCAGGATTACATCAAAGCGGTGGACGGCGTGAGTTTCACCCTGCAACGGGGCAAGACTTTGGGGATTGTCGGTGAGTCAGGTTCGGGTAAATCGACGCTGGGTCAGGCGATCCTGCGGTTGGTCGAGTCCGAGGGCAATATCCGTTTTGGTAACAAGCAACTGAGCTTGCTCAATCAACGTTTGATGCGGCCGTTGCGGCGGCAGATTCAAGTGGTGTTCCAGGACCCGTTCGGCAGCCTCAGCCCACGGATGTCAGTGCAGCAGATTATTGCCGAAGGCTTGCTGACTCACGGCATCGGCACCGAGGCCGAGCGTGAGGCGGCGGTGATTCGGGTGCTGGAGGAAGTCGGCCTCGATCCACAGAGCCGCCATCGTTATCCCCATGAGTTTTCCGGCGGCCAGCGCCAGCGCATTTCCATCGCCCGCGCACTGGTGCTGGAGCCGGCGCTGATTCTGCTCGATGAGCCGACATCGGCGCTGGATCGTACGGTGCAGAAACAGGTGGTGGAGTTGTTGCGGCAATTGCAGATCAGGCATGGGCTGACCTATTTGTTTATCAGCCATGACCTGGCAGTGGTGCATGCGTTGGCGCATGACTTGATGGTGATCAAGGATGGCAAGGTGGTTGAGCAGGGTTCGTCGCGCGAGATTTTCGCCGCGCCCAAACACCCCTACACCCAAGAGCTCTTGAACGCCTCCGGCCTGAAGCCCGACACAAAACCCTGTGGGAGCTGGCTTGCCAGCGATGGCGCCGGGTCAGTCGACATCCCCTTCGCTGACCCACCGCTATCGCTGGCAAGCCAGCTCCCACAGGTATAGAAGTGGTCCAAAAAATATTTTTCAGGCACTGCATCCAAACACCTCCGCCACGGGTAGTCCTTGTAACAGCCCTCTTCGGCTGTCAGCGGTTTACCCTTTTCGGAGATAACACTGATGAACATCACCCAGCTGATTGGCCTCACCGGTTTGCTCGCCCTGTCCTCGACGACCTTCGCCCAAAGCAGCTATCCCGACGCGATCAAAGTCCCGGACGGCCACAAGATCGCGATGGAAACCACCGGCGTCGGTGAGATCACCTACGAATGCCGGGACAAAGCCAATGCGCCCGGGCAGACCGAGTGGACCTTCGTCGGCCCGAAAGCGGTGCTCAATGATCGCAGCGGCAAGCAGGTCGGCACCTACTTTGGCCCGCCGGCTACCTGGCAGGCCAAGGACGGTTCGAAAGTCACCGGCACGCAATTGGCCGTGGCGCCGTCCAGCCCGGGCAACCTGCCCTATCAACTGGTCAAGGCCAATCCGGCCGAAGGCAAAGGCGCGATGAACGGCGTGAGTTACATCCAGCGCGTCGCTCTCAAGGGTGGCGTGGCACCGGGCAGCGAATGCACGGCGGCGAACAAGGGCAAGCAGGAAGTGGTGAAGTATCAAGCCGATTACATTTTCTGGGCGGCGAACTGATTCCCGGATTTACCGCCTCCCCTGTAGGCCTTCGCCTGCTCGCGATAGCGGAGTGTCAGCCAACATATGCATCACTGACACACCGCTATCGCGAGCAGGCGAAGGCCTACAAGGGGAATCATGTGTTCTGGATGTTTGCGGAATGTGAGCTAGATTGCACGACATGCCTTTAGCCGAATCCGCGTTCGATTACGAAGCCCGCCTCGCTGCCTGTGCCCGTGGCGAGCGTGCGGCCCTGCGCGATTTGTATGTGCAGGAAGGCCCGCGTCTGCTCGGTGTGGCCAAGCGTCTGGTGCGCGATACGGCGCTGGCGGAGGACATCGTTCATGAGGCGTTCATCAAGATCTGGAACGGCGCGGCGGGGTTTGACCCGGCACGCGGTTCGGCGCGGGGCTGGATGTTCACGGTGACGCGTCATCTCGCGCTGAATCTGCTACGCGATCAGGGCCGGGAAACACCATTCGACGAAGCTCACGAAGTGGCTGCAGACGATGACGGCTTCGACGCCCAAGTTCATTCGGCGCGTATCCACCGTTGCCTTGAGCAACTGGAGCCGCAACGCCGCCACTGCATCCTGCATGCCTATGTCGACGGCTACAGCCACGCGCAGATTGCCGCGCGCCTCGACACGCCGCTGGGCACGGTCAAAGCGAGGATCAAACGCAGCCTCAACGCCTTGCGGGAGTGCATGGGATGACCAGCGAATCAGCGCAAGACCGCGATGAACTGGCCGGCGAATATGTGCTCGGCACGCTTTCTTTTGAACAGCGGATCGAGGTGCAACGGCGCTTGCCCAACGAACCCGAATTGCGTGCAGCGGTGGATGCCTGGGAGCGGCGCCTGCTGGAGTTGACTGATCTTGCCCCCTCGCAGCAACCGTCTGCGCTGTTGTGGCCGCGCATCGAACGCAGCCTCGACCGACAAGCGCCGTCGACTTCATGGTGGAACCTGCTGCCACTCTGGCGCGGGTTGAGTGCTATCGGATTGGCCGCCACGTTGATTTTGGGTTCGATCCTGTTGACCCAGACCACACCGAAACCAAGCTTTCTGGTGGTGCTGGTCGCGCCGCAGGACAAGGCCCCGGGCTGGGTGATCCAGGCGAGCAATTCGCATGAGATTCAGCTGATTCCGCTCGGTGTGGTTGAGGTGCCGGCGGACAAAGCCCTGGAGTTCTGGACCAAGGCTGACGGCTGGCAAGGGCCGGTTTCGCTGGGACTGGTCAAACCCGGGCAGGCCTTATCGGTGCCGCTGGACAAGTTGCCGCCGCTGCAACCCAATCAGTTGTTCGAGCTGACACTTGAGGGCGCCAATGGCTCGCCGATCGGTAAACCGACCGGGCCGATTCAGGCGATCGGGCGTGCTGTCAAAGTCTTGTAACATTCCCCTGTAGGAGGCTGCCGAAGGCTCGGGCCGCGATCGGACGATCTTTTGACGTTTTCAGAGATCAAGATCAAAAGATCGCAGCCTGCGGCAGCTCCTACATCAACCATCATTGCTATCGATGTTCACCATCACGGCAATGAAGTTCTCATAAAAAATCTCCGGCGTAACATCGGCTCCATACCAACCAACAACACCCCGGAGCACACCATCATGAAACGCCAAACCCTTCTCGGCATCGCTTTCTCGGTCTTCGCTATCAACGCTTTCGCCGCCACCCCGGCCCACACCATGATCGCCGAAGGCGGCTCGGACAAACTGATCGAAAGCCGTTTGGCTGAAGGTGGTTCGGATCGTCTGATTGAACGCCGCGTTGCTGAAGGTGGTTCGGATCGTCTGCTTGAACGTCGCGTTGCTGAAGGTGGTTCGGATCGTCTGCTGGAACGCCGCGTGGCTGAAGGTGGCGCTGATCGTCTGCTGGAACGCCGCGTTGCTGAAGGTGGTGCGGATCGTCTGATCGAACGCCGCGTTGCTGAAGGTGGTTCGGATCGTCTGCTCGAACGCCGCGTTGCCGAAGGTGGCTCGGATCGTCTGCTCGAACGCCGCGTTGCCTGAATGCATGGCTGCAAACGCAACACCCCAGAGAAACCCGGCTCCCTTGGCCGGGTTTTTTATGTCTGTGTGTTTTAGCCGGCCTTGGCCATGCAGCGCTTGTAGCGCTCATCCACGCGTTTGGCAAACCAGGCCGTCGTGAGCTTGCGGGTGATCTTCGGACTCTGCAGCACGATCCCCGGTAACACCGCACGCGGCAGCTTTTTCCCCTCCGCTTGCTCCGCCAGTTCGAACACCCGCTGATAGAGTCTGGTCTCTTCGAATTCCAGGGTTTTGCCCTTCTCCAGTTGATCGCGAATGGTCGGGTTGCGCATGCCCAGCGACTTGCCGAGAGTGCGTACCGCCAGTTCCGTGCCGCCGGGCATGATCGAGTCGTAGCGGATCAGGTCGCCATCCAGCGCCAGTGGAATGCCCGAGGCGCGACTGACCGCATTCTGAAACGCAGCATTGCGACTGGCGTACCAACCGGCGTTGAAGTCGGCAAACCGATACAGCGGCTCGCGATAACTCACCGGATAACCGAGCAAATGCGCGATACCGAAATACATGCCACCACGGCGGCTGAACACTTCACGGCGGATCGTGCCGTCCACCGGGTACGGATAATCCTTGGCGTGTTGCTCGGCAAACTCGATGCTGACCTGCATCGGCCCGCCGGTGTGCACCGGGTTGAAGCCGCCGAACAGCGTGCGGCCCATCGGCACCCGACCGATGAAGTCGTCGAAAATGCCACTGAGTTCTTTCTCACTGCGTGCCGCATTCAGGCGTTCGCTGTAGGTCTTGCCGTTGGTTGAACGCACTTGCAGAGCGCCGCTGACCAACAGGCTGGGAATATGCACTTTGGCGGCGCGGCGATCGATTTCGTCGCGGGCGATTTTGCCCAGGCCGGGCACGGAGGGGTCGGCCTGGAAGGTGGATTCCTGCTCGGCGACGGCCAGTACCGAACACAGATTCTGCGTGGTCGGGCTGATGTTTTGCGCGGCAAATGCGGCGTAGATATCGGTGGCCCAGCCTTGCCGATCGGCCGTCTTGGCCGGCATCAGCCGCACAATCTCGGCCTTCACTTCGGCAGGCGCACGCGGCACCGGCTCCTGGCTGCGCTGCCCCGCGCAACCGGCGAGCACCAGCAGTGCGGCGAGCGTGATCGGTAATCGAAAGTTGTGCATGTAACTTCATCCAGTCCGTTGTGCCGGGTTCACCATACGTTCAATGGTATGGCGCAGGCTAGGACTGCGCTGATCTGGCCCTGTTCCCTTGATGTTCATTTCCCTGCGCCGCCAAGTGCCCCGAAATAGAGCTTCCAACGGCTGATGACAAACTGATTGCAAAACGTTACTGAGAAAATCTATCATTTGCACCTGGAGTCGCATTTGCGCAAGGAGTTCCCGCGCCGCCCTTATTTTTCTCACCGGCCGTGCGCCTCCAGGTATCTACATGCCCGCTTCAGCTCGACTCGCCGTCCCGTTTCGCCCGACGCTTCTCGCCCTGCTGTGCTCCCTGACTGTCACCGCTTACGCCGCCGAAGGCGATACCAAAGCGCTGGTGCTGGACGACGTCAACGTCAATGCCCAGGCCCCGACACCCGGTGCCCTGCCTCCGGTCTACTCCGGCGGACAAGTTGCCCGTGGTGGTCAACTCGGCGTGCTCGGCAATCAGGACATGATGGACGTGCCGTTCAGCGCCGCGTCCTACACCGAACAATTGATTCAGGATCAGCAGGCCGAAAACGTCGCCGACGTGCTGCTCAACGATTCGTCGGTACGTCAGGCCTCGGGTTTCTCCAACCAGGCGCAGGTCTTCATGATTCGCGGCTTGCCGCTGAATGGCGATGACATTTCCTATAACGGCCTGTACGGCGTGCTGCCCCGGCAGATCATTTCCACCGACGCCCTGGAGCGCGTAGAAGTATTCAAAGGCCCGAACGCCTTTATCAACGGCGTGACCCCGACCGGTTCCGGCATTGGTGGTGGCGTCAACCTGCAACCGAAACGCGCCGGTGACGTGCCGCTGCGTCGTTACACCACCGACATCAACAGCGAAGGCCGTATCGGTCATCACTTCGACATCGGCCAGCGTTTCGGTGAAGACAACCGCTTCGGTGCTCGGATCAATCTGTCCCAGCGCGAAGGCGACACCGGTATCGATCACGAAAACCAGCGTTCGAAACTGTTCGCCATCGGCCTCGACTATCGCGGCGACGCCCTGCGCATCTCCGGCGATTTCGCCTACCAGAAAGAACGCGTCAACGGTGGCCGCAGCTCGGTCAACCTCGGCACTGCCACGCACATTCCGGATGCACCATCGGCCGACACCAACTACGCGCCGAAGTGGGGCTATACCGACATCGAAGACACCTTCGGCATGCTCCGCGCCGAATACGACCTGAACGACAACTGGACCGCCTACGCCGCTGGCGGCGCCAAGCACACCCGCGAAGTCGGGCGTTACAACTCGACCACTTTGGTTGGCAATAGCGGCGCTTCGTTCACCACGGGTTCGTTCGTCCCTCACGATGAAGACAACACTAGTGTCATGGCGGGCCTCAACGGAAAATTCAATACCGGCGCGATCAGTCACAAGGTCAATTTCGGGTTGACCGGTATCTGGGCCGAACAGCGCAGCGCTTACGATTTCGATCTGACCCGATACGCCAACAACATCTACCATCCGGTGCAAACGCCGTCGCCAGTGGGCAATTTTGCCGGCGGCGACTTGAATGATCCGGGCATCGTCGGCAAGACCTTCAACCGCAGCATCGCGATTTCCGACACCCTCGGTTTCTTCGATGATCGCCTGCTGGTCACCGCTGGCCTGCGTCGCCAGCAACTGGTGGTGCAAGGTTACAGCTACGCCAGTTATGGTAGCGGCCCGCGCTCCTCGAGCTACGACGAGTCGATCACTACGCCGGTGTATGGCGTGGTGTTCAAGCCGTGGGAACACGTGTCGTTCTACGCCAACCACATCGAAGGTCTGGCCCAGGGCCCGACCTCGCCGACCAGCAGCGGCGGATTCCAGGTGACCAACGGCAACGAGGTTTATGCACCGAAACGCTCCAAGCAGACCGAAGTCGGAGTGAAAGTCGACATGGGCACTTACGGCGCGAGCCTGGGTGTTTATCGCATCGAGCAACCGAGCGATGGTTACTGCGAAATCAACAGCCCCACCACCTGCACCTACGTACGTGAAGGCGAGCAAATCAACAAAGGCGTGGAAATGAACGTGTTCGGCGAGCCGATCCAGGGCCTGCGCCTGATCAGCGGCCTGACCCTGATGGACACAGAGCTGAAGAACACCCTCAACGGTGCCAACGACGGCAACCGTGCGATCGGCGTGCCGACCTTCCAGTTCAACGCCGGCGCTGACTGGGATGTACCCGGTCTGCAGGGCGTAGCGCTGAATGCGCGGATGCTGCGTACTGGCGGCCAGTACGCCGATGCGGCGAACAATCTGAGCCTGCCGACCTGGAACCGTTTCGATGCGGGTGCGCGTTATGCGTTCAAGGTGTCGGAGAAAGACGTGACCGTGCGTCTGGGTGTGGAGAACCTGGCGAACAAGAAGTACTGGGAATCGGCTCAGGGTGGGTATCTGACTCAGGGTGAGCCGCGGGTGGCGAAGCTGTCCGGCACCATTGATTTCTAAGCTTGAAAAGCCCCTCATCGGAACGCCGCCCGCCTAGCCCTCTCCCGGAGGGAGAGGGGACTGACCGAGGTGTTCTTTCGAGTTACGCCGACGTGTGCCACCGAGTCGAACTCAGGTTCTGAAAAGCCCCCAATCGGCTCCCTTTCCCCTCGCCTTTTAGAGGAGAGGGGACTGACCGGGGTGTTCTTTCGAGTTACGCCGACGTGTGCCACCAAGTCGAACTCAGGTTCTGAAAAGCCCCCAATCGGCTCCCTTTCCCCTCGCCTTTTAGAGGAGAGGGGACTGACCGGGGTGTTCTTTCGAGTTACGCCGACGTGTGCCACCAAGTCGAACTCAGGTTTTGAAAGGCACCCAAATCGGCTCCCTTTCCCCCTCGCCCCCTTGGGGGAGAGGGCTGGGGTGAGGGGGCAAGTTTCACCGTCACCAAAATCTCCTGCCGAACACCCGAAAAAAGGCCCCACAGCCCCACCGCTGCGGGGCCTTTCTCCGTCTGGCCGATCAACTGGCCACCCGCTCCTGCTGATCCATACTTGCTGCACAGCAAACGGAGGACAGTCCCATGAACCGCAGCGACGTCCTGATCATCGGCGCCGGCCCGACCGGGCTGGTGCTGGCCCTGTGGCTGAGCAAACTCGGCGTACGCGTGCGCATCATCGATAAAACCTCCGCGCCCGGCACCACTTCGCGAGCGTTGGCGGTGCAGGCGCGCACCCTTGAGTTGTACCGGCAACTGGACCTCGCCGACACTATTGTGCGCAACGGCCATCGGGTGGCGGCGGCGAATTTCTGGGTCAATGGCAAACCGGTCGCGCAATTGCCGCTGAACCGCATCGGCGAAGGCCTGACGCCCTACGCGTTCGTCGAAATCTTCCCGCAGGATGAACATGAACGGCTGCTGATCGAGCGTCTCGAAGACTATGACATCACGGTCGAACGCAACACCACGCTGGACAGTTTCGAGGAAACCGGCGATGGCCTCACCGCGCATTTGCGCCTGCCCGATGGCGAGCAGGAAATCTGCCAGGCCTGTTATCTGGCCGGCTGTGACGGCGCCCGCTCAGTCGTGCGCAAAACCCTCGACACTGGTTTCCCCGGCGGCACCTATCAGCAGATTTTCTACGTGGCAGATGTCAAGGCCAGCGGCCCGGCGATGAACGGCGAGTTGCATCTGGATCTGGATGAAGCGGACTTTCTCGCCGTGTTTCCTCTCGCCGGCGAAGGCCGCGCAAGGCTGATCGGCACCGTGCGTGACGAACGTGCGGATCGCGCCGAAACCCTGGAATTTTCTGATGTCAGCAGCCGTGCCATCGAACACCTGAAAGTGCATATCGAAGATGTCCATTGGTTCTCGACCTACCGCGTGCATCACCGCGTGGCTGAGCACTTTCGCAGTGGCCGCGCGTTTCTGCTCGGCGATGCCGCGCATGTGCACAGCCCGGCGGGCGGTCAGGGCATGAATACCGGCATCGGCGACGCGATCAATCTGGCGTGGAAACTTGCCGCAGTGCTCAGCGGCGCTGCCGAACCACGCCTGCTCGACAGCTACGAAACCGAACGCAAGGCCTTCGCCCGTCGGCTGGTGTCGACCACCGACAAAGTCTTCAGTTTCGTCACCGCCGAGGGGCGCATGGCCGATCTGCTGCGCATGCGTGTGGCACCGTTTCTGATCCCGAAAATGGCCTCGTTCGAGGCCAGTCGCGAGTTCCTTTTTCGCACCGTTTCGCAGGTCACCCTCAACTATCGCGGCATGCCTCTGAGTCAGGGCGCCGCCGGCCATGTGCACGGCGGCGACCGCTTGCCGTGGGCGCATGATGGTGAGGGAGATAATTACGAACCGCTGAGACAGCCGTGCTGGCAGGTGCATGTGTACGGTGACACCAGCGACGAAATGATTGCCTGGTGCCACGAACATCATTTGCCGCTGCATGTGTTCGACTGGCGCCCGGCGTTTGAAACGGCGGGGTTGGGGCGTAACGGTTTTTATCTGCTGCGCCCGGATACCTATGTGGCGATTGCCGAGAACAGCGCGGATCCGAAGGTGATTGAACGCTACTTCCGCGATCACGGGATCAGGAGTTACCTGATGCCTCAGGCACAGTGACGGCAACATGCAAAGCGGTGGAGACGGCTTCACGCTGCACGACATCACTCACGATCTGCCCCTGCTCAAGCGTAATCACGCGCTGCGCCATAGCAATCGTTTCCGGACGATGCGCCACCAACAGACGAGTCATGTCTTCATGAGCGATCGCCGCATTCACCAGTTTTTCGTTCCAGGTATCCAGATGACTGGTTGCTTCATCCAGAATCAACAATGACGGCGCTCGGTAAAGCGCGCGAGCCAACAGTATTCGCTGCCGCTGGCCGGCGGACAGACCGGAACCGATATCCCCTACAAGCGTGTTGTAATTCATTGGCATTGCCATGATTTCTTCATGAACCGCCGCTTGTCTGGCACTACTGGTCACTTTCTCTTGATCAGGCTGTGTATCGAAAAAACAGATATTGTCCGAGAGCGTTCCCGTGAACAAATGATCATCCTGCATCACCGTCCCCGTCATGCGCCGGTAGTTGCTCAAACCCAGACGTTGCAAATCGACACCTCCTATCAGGATCTCGCCTTCACACGGTGTCAAAAGCCCCAACATCAGCTTGAGCAATGTCGTCTTGCCACAACCCGAAACCCCGGTAATAGCGACACACTGCCCGGCCTGGATGTGCAGACTCAGATTGCGCAGTACGTAAGGTTCACTTTCACCGTAACGGAACGAGACGTTGCATAACTGAATGCTGGCATCCCGGTGAGATAAATCCACTTCACACGCTTGGCCCTCTTCTTCAGGTGCCGCCAACAAGATGTCTGCCACACGCTCACCGTGTAGATGCAACATTCGTAATTCAAAGATTTTATCGAGTAAACCGGCGATACGCTGACTGAACTGGTCCTTGTAACTCAAGAACGCAAACAGCATCCCCGTGGAAAAACGGTTGTCCATGACGGCCAGCGCCGCGAGCCACACCACTACAATGCGCTCGCTATTGAAGAGCAGCGAGTTGGCCGACTGAAATGAAATCGTCAGACGAGCGATCCGCAGTTCCGCGTTGAGCTGATCAACCAGCGCATTGCTCCATGCATAACGGCGCACTTGTTCGCGACCGAACAACCGGATGCTTTGAATACCGCGGGCCGATTCCATCAACAACGTGCTCTGTTTCGCCGAATGAGCAATATGCATCGCTGTAGCCTGGCGCTGAGCCTGAAAAACCAGGCAGCGCAACGTTGCATAAAGTGCCACGGCGCACAGACTGATTAACGTCAAAGTAGCGCTGTAGAAGAACATCACCAGCAACGTGGAAAATACCAACAGACCATCTATAACGCCCTCAATCAGTTGAGTGGTCAGGCTTTTCTGGATGATTTGAATCGCATGAAATCGCGACGTGATGTCACCTAAATGGCGCTTCTCGAACCAGGGAATCGGCAACCGCAGTAAATGGGAAAATGCATTACCCATCCATTGAAAGCTCAAGTCAGCCGACAATGCCGCGGTCATTCTTGAGCGCAATAGTCCCACTGCCGCCTGCAATACGACCAGCAGTAGAAATCCGCAGCCCAGCACCGTCAACAACGGACGATCACCTGCCGCCAGCACGTCGTCGACAACCCATTGCAGGTAAAACGGCGCAGCCAGAGCGACCGCCTGTAAAACAATGCCCGTCAGCAAAATTCTGGCTAACCCGATGTATAGACCGTCCACTTTGCCCATGAGTGATCGCAAGGTGACGCGCTGTTGCGCCTGAACGGCTTTAAACATTACTCCCGGCGTCAACTCCAGCACGATACCCGTAAAATGCTCGGAGGACCGCGCCCATGAAACAGTCTGTTTGCCCGCCGCCGGATCATGAACCGTCAGCCCCTTGTCCGTGACCTTCTCAAGCACAACAAAGTGGTTCATGTCCCAATGCAAAATGCAGGGTAATTTCAGCTGCGACAACTGCTGCAACTCAACGCGCAACGGCCGCGACAAAAGATTGAGGCGTTGTGCAATATCGATCAGATTCTTGAGAGACGTACCTTTGCGAGAAACACTGAAACGCTGACGCAGCGTGATCAAATCCGTCGCATCCCCCCAATATCCAGCCACCATGGCAAGACAAACCAGACCACACTCACTGGCTTCTGTCTGGAGCAGCACAGGCACTGCCCTGCGGCGTCGACTGGCAAGTGCCGGAAACCTTCTGATCGCCTTGAGAAACAGCTTGCGCCATGCGCTCATTCGCACCTCCTTGCCTATAGCCGATCCCCCACCCCAAGACCGCGACAATCAACACGCACAACCACAACGCGGTAAAACCGAAACGCTTGGTTATATGTATATCGAGCAAGTTGCCAAATGTCTTACCGGCCGCAAAAGCTATCGCCTCCTTACGAAAAAGAGAAGGTCTTTGCCTACCTAATTTTTCAATACTCATCAACCACACTCCATATAACCAACTCACCAACCTCTCATCAAACAAGGTATAACCAAAACCATTGACACTCCAAGAACACAGTTTTTATAGTCAACACCGCCTCAAGCACCCCGACATCTTCAGGGCCGATAACGGCAGACTAAAATACCTCACAAACTTAATTCAATCATTTGATAGGACATCAATGAAAATTTACTTGCGCGGTTTACCGGAAGGTCTGATCGGAAAATCAGAAATAGAAACAGAGTCACTGGAAAGTGCTTTCCAGGACTACCCAATGCTTGAACTTTTCCAAGAGGAACTTGAAGAGGTCAGCGGCGGCGCTTGTACTGCCAGAAGTTTTCGGGCATGTGACGGTTGACAGGTAACCCATAACATCAAGCTCTGGCATGTCAGCCAACCCCACAGATTTTTAATCAAATCTGTGGGGTTCACTTTTCATTTTTGTTCTTTCTATTTCCTTTCGAGGCAGGGCAGCATGCAATTCGACTTCAAGGACGCTCGATACAATCGCCAGGAAAACATGCCGGAATGGGGCAAAGACGGCCAGAACAGCCTCGCTCGCGCTTCAGTTGCCGTCATCGGCGCAGGTGGCGTCAAGTCCACACTGCTCATGGCTCTGGTTGCCGGGGGCATCGGAAGAGTCGCGATTATCGAGTTCGATACCGTTGAACTGTCCAACCTCAACCGACAGTTACTCTACCGTACTCAGGACATTGGCTCCTCCAAAGGCGCAGCTGCGAAAAAAACGCTGACCGAGTTGAACCCGGAAATAAGCATTGAACTTATTGAAGAAAAAATAACACGCGACAACATTGACCACTTACTCCACGACTATGAAGTTATTGTTGAAGGTGGTGAATCGCCTGACGGTCGAAACACGGTAAACGAATACTGCCTTCGAACAAAAAAGCCAATGATCCATGCATCCGCACAGTTTTCCTACGGGTATGTATTTTCAATGATACCGGCAATAAACAGCGCATGCTTTGCCTGTTTATTCCCAACCGACCATTCACGAAAACAGCATACCGGCCCTGTTCCGGTCAACGCACTTTCAACATCAATAGCCGGCACACTCGGGGCAGCCGAAGTCTTCAAATGGTTTCTAGGCCATGAAGGCAATATGTATGTAAACCGTAGACTGACTTTCTCCTCACTGTTGTTAAGCGGTACATTTGAAGTCGATACCATTCACAAAAACCCGCATTGCAAAAGCTGCTCCCCCTATAACATTCAAGATACCGCTCATGCACTTTAAACAACCTGCTGTAGCAGACGCACATCGTTTGCTCGAGTTTTTCAACGATCTGGTTCTGAAGGATCAGGAACGAGTTGAACGTCCGGCCGATGTCAAAGCCATTACCCATGAAATGGAGGTCCGGTGGATTGAGTCACTGCTTGATAAGGAGCAAAAACAAGACGCGATTGCTCTCTGCGTACTCGACGACACGGCCACTCTCATCGGTTTGGGTGAAGTAGAGCGGCGGCCGCGGTGGATCGAACGCCATGTTGCCGAGATCCGGTTTGGCCTTTTTCCAGATCAATACAACGCCGGAAAATCATTGGTCGACTTGCTTGAACTTCGCGCGAAATCGATCGGTATCGAAATGTTGTATTACTTCCATTTGGCAACGCAGCAGCAAGGGATAGAGATTATCCGCGCCTGTGGTTTCGAGTTGGCGGGACGACTGCCCGCTTACTACAAGAAGGCTGACTCGTACGTGGATCGGGTTTTCTATACGAAAAAAATCGTTTGAAGGGTAAATGTTGCCCGATCATTGTCATGCGCCGATCGGGCATTTTTACTCAAATCCCGGCCAATGCCAGATCCATCGCAAAGTAAGTGAAGATCAAATCAGCGCCTGCACGCTTGATCGCGCCCAGGCTTTCACGCACCACGCGATCCTCATCGATCGCCCCGGCCTGCGCGCCGAACTTGATCATCGCGTATTCGCCACTGACCTGATACGCCGCCAGCGGCAGGTTCGAGGCCTCACGAATGTCGCGGATGATGTCGAGGTAAGCGCCGGCCGGTTTGACCATCAGCGCATCGGCGCCTTCCTGCTCGTCGAGCAGCGATTCGCGCAGGGCTTCGCGGCGGTTCATCGGGTTCATCTGATAGCTTTTGCGATCGCCCTTCAGCGCACTGCCGCCGGCCTCGCGGAACGGACCATAAAGCGCCGAGGCAAATTTGGTCGAATAGGCCATGATCGGAATTTGAGTAAATCCGGCCGCATCCAGGGCCTGACGAATCGCCCGCACCTGACCGTCCATCGCTGCCGACGGCGCGATCACGTCCGCACCGGCGCGGGCCGCTGCCACGGCTTGTTTGCCGAGGTTGATCAGGGTCTGGTCGTTGTCGACTTCATGGTTGTGCATCACGCCGCAGTGGCCGTGATCGGTGTATTCGCAGAAGCAGGTGTCGGACATCACGATCATTTCCGGCACGGCATCTTTGGCAATGCGCGACATGCGCGAGACCAGACCTTCTTCGCGCCAGGTGTCGCTGCCGTTGCTGTCCAGATGGTGGGACACGCCGAAGGTCATCACCGACTTGACGCCGGCACGGGCATAGCGCTCGATTTCGCTGGCCAGTTTGCGCTCGGGAATGCGCATCACCCCGGGCATGCTGTTGATCGGCACGAAGTCGTCGATTTCTTCTTCAACGAAAATCGGCAGGACCAGATCGTTCAGGCTGAATTCGGTTTCCTGGAACAGGCTGCGCAGGCTCGCATTGCGGCGCAGACGGCGGGGACGTGCTTCGGGGAACTGACTGGACATGAGGGCCTTTCCTGAAAACGGCAGATGAGACGAAAGTCGTAGGGGGCGAAGCTTATGCCTTGCGGGGGTTGGGGTACAAACCTGGATCAATCAAGAGTGCATTACTGGGGGTGTAACAATCTTTCAGAACACTGTAAATCCCTGTGGGAGCTGGCTTGCCAGCTCCCACAGGGTTATGTGTGTAGTCCGAAAATTACGAGGGAATGGTCAGGCCGCGAATGACTGCCGGACGCGCGAGGAAACGCTCAAGCACACGGGTGACATTCGGGAAGTTGCTGATGCCAACCAGATCACCGGCCTCATAAAATCCGATCAAATTACGCACCCACGGAAATGTGGCGATATCAGCGATGGTATAGCGCTCGCCCATGATCCAGTCACGGCCCTCGAGCCGGCCGTCGAGCACCTTGAGCAGGCGTTTGCTTTCGTCGACATAACGATCACGCGGTCGCTTGTCTTCGTAATCCTTGCCGGCGAATTTGTTGAAGAAACCCAACTGGCCGAACATCGGACCGATACCACCCATCTGGAACATCAACCACTGGATGGTCTCGTAACGCAGCGCGCCTTCCTGCGCCAGCAACTGACCGCTTTTGTCGGCCAGATAAATCAGGATCGCACCGGATTCGAACAGCGGCAGCGGCTGATCATCAGGGCCGTGCGGATCGAGGATCGCCGGAATCTTGTTGTTCGGATTCAGCGACAGGAACTCGGCGGACAGTTGATCATTGCTGTCGAAAGCGACCTTGTGCGGTTCGTACGGCAGGCCGATTTCCTCAAGCATGATCGAGACTTTGACGCCGTTGGGCGTCGGCAAGGAATAGAGCTGAATCCAGTCAGGGTACTGCGCCGGCCATTTCTGGGTGATCGGGAACGTGGACAGATCGGTCATGAGAAGCATCCAGTCACAAATTAAAGCCTGATCATAATGTAGGCGCTGCGCAGGCTGCGATCTTTTGATCTTGAGGCTTTGCAGTCTGCAAAACGATCGCAGCCTTCGGAGCGCCTACATGAACCCGTAACATCCTGTCGCTAACCTGCGGCCAGACCGTTGAAGGTTGCCGTTAGAGTGCTGCGCACTCTGACGATCGAACCAAACGGCCCTCAGGGGACTCTGAGCTATGCGTTTGTTGCAGAGGAAGCCGTTCACGACAGGGAAAACACCCGGTGCTGGGAGCCCGCGGTGTAAAGGTTTGTCAGCCTTAACCGAATTTGCTGAAGAACCCTTTATTTCATGACGATCCTTATGCGATTCGCCAAACGTTTCAAACACCGCGCGTATGTGGCCCTGCCTTCCCTGCTGGCCGTCAGTGCACTGTTCCTGTCGCTTGAGTCCAGCGAAAGCCGCGCGCAACCGGTGGACGGCACCCAGACACTGGTGTTCCTGCGCCACGCAGAAAAACCCGAGGGCGGGCTCGGCCAGCTCAACTGTCAGGGCCTGAACCGCGCCATCGACCTGTCGACGCTGCTGCCGGAAAAATTCGGCAAGGCCGATTACGTGTTCGCCGCCAACCCGACGCGCAATGTCGAGGAAGGTGAGCTGGACAACTCCTACAGCTACATCCGTCCATTGATGACCATCAGCCCCGCCGCGATCAAGCTCGGCCTGCCGGTGAACATCGAGTTCTCGGCCAACGACACCAGCGATCTGGCCC
This sequence comes from Pseudomonas sp. IT-232MI5, assembly GCF_949767845.1. NCBI lineage: Bacteria > Pseudomonadati > Pseudomonadota > Gammaproteobacteria > Pseudomonadales > Pseudomonadaceae > Pseudomonas > Pseudomonas sp. IT-232MI5. Next base: position 177,011 of record NZ_CATKQE010000004.1, on the reverse strand, counting down.
GCGAACTGCTGGAAGACAAGTATCACAACTCGACGATCTACACCGCCTGGTCCCACGGCTATCTGCCGGAGCTGATCAACAAGGTGGCGGGCAAAGCGGTCGGCGAGAAACAGAACATCACCGAGGACTGGGCGGGCAACGACTTTGACTCGCTGTATGTACTGACGCTGACCTGGCACAACGGCAAGGCCAGTTTGCAAAGCCACAGCTACAAGCAGGGGCTGGATCATGGCAAGGAAACGTGTCCGACCTGAGTCATCTTCTGTCTGAACCGGCCCCATCGCTGGCAAGCCAGCTCCCACAGGGTTCCAGGGTGTACACAAATTCCATATACATCCGCAATACCTGTGGGAGCTGGCTTGCCAGCGATGGGGCCAGCAAAAGCACTATCAAACCTTCTGATTCCCCCGCTCACGCAGATACTCAAGCACCGCTCCACGCTCCCCGGCAAACTCGATCCGCCCGCCCTTCTTCTCGCGCTGAAACACATACATCGGGTCGTAATAATCGCGTAGCAGTACGCCGATCCACTCACGGAACAGCTCGACCGACCCGCTGCGCGCCTGTTCGGACAGCGCCGCTTCCATCTGCAAATACATGCGTTGATAGCGCTCGCCACCCAACCGACGTTGAATATTGTTCAGGCTGGAAATCAATCGCTCGGCATACAAAGCAAAACCCTGCTCGCCGTGAACCGCGACGAACTCGGCGTACAGGTCGATGACATAATCCTGCAGAATTCGCTCGACCCGACTCTCGAGGCTATCTTCCAGCCAGACCAGTGGTGCCGCCTGCATGCCCCGGTAGAGCGGTAATGGCAAGGCACAGCTGCCGACCACCCGACTCTCGTCTTCCAGAACAAACTGGTTGATCCCGCCTGCGCGTTTTTTCAGCACATCGACAGCCAGGCGGTTTTCGAAATCGATATTGGTCGGCTGCCCGGTGGCACGCTTGCCAAAACTCGAGCCGCGATGATTGGCGTGACCTTCCAGATCCAGACCATTGCTCAACTGCACCAGCACTTCAGTCTTGCCAGTACCGGTCATGCCGCCGAGCAGGACCAGATCGCATTCGGCCACAGCCTGATCGACTGTCTCCAGGAGGAATGTGCGCATGGCCTTGTAGCCGCCGCCGACACGCGGGTAATCGATGCCGCCCTCGTCCTTGATCCATTGCTGGACGATCTGTGAACGCAGGCCGCCGCGGAAACAATACAGATAGCCATCGGGGTGGTTACGGGCAAACTCGACCCAGCCTTGAATGCGCCGCTCTCTGACCTCGGCGGACACCAGCCGCTCGCCCAAGGCAATCGCGGCTTGCTGTCCGTGTTGTTTGTAACAGGTGCCCACCTGTTCGCGCTCACGATCGTTCATCAGCGGCAGGTTGACCACCCCGGGAAAAGCACCGTGGGAGAATTCGACCGGCGCACGGGCGTCCATCATTGGCCGGTCATTGAGGAAAATATCACGGTAATCAGTGCAGTCGCGGAGCATCAAATCACCTCGACTGCGTTCGTCTGTCGCTCAACCAGTTCGCCGATTGGCGCCAGGTTCAGGCCCAGTTCGGCGGCTACGGCGAGAAACTCTTCATTGCCTTCAGGCGTCACCGCGATCAACAGACCACCGCTGGTTTGCGGGTCGCACAGCACGCGTTTGTGCAGTTCCTGCACGCGGCCAACCTTGCTCGCGTAGCTGTCGAAGTTGCGCAGCGTACCGCCGGGAACGCAGCCCTGATCGAGGTAGTACTCGACGCTGTCCAGACGCGGCACACGGTCATAAGCGATGCGCGCGGTGAGCTGGCTGCCATCGGCCATTTCCACCAGATGCCCGAGCAGACCAAAACCGGTGACATCGGTCATGGCGGTAACGCCGGCGAGTTTGCCGAAACGGCTGCCGGGTTTGTTCAGGGTGCACATCCAGTCGCGGGCCACGCCAACGTCGGCGGCGCGCAATTTGCCTTTTTTCTCGGCGGTGGTGAGGATGCCGATGCCCAGCGGTTTGGTCAGGTACAGCAGGCAGCCGGCGGTGGCGGTGTCGTTGCGCTTCATGTGACGCTTTTCCACCAGACCGGTGACGGCGAGACCGAAGATCGGTTCCGGCGCATCAATCGAATGCCCGCCCGCCAGTGGAATGCCCGCCGCGTCGCACACCGCGCGGCCGCCGCGAATCACTTCACGCGCCACTTCCGGCGCCAGCACATTGACCGGCCAGCCGAGAATGGCGATGGCCATCAACGGATCGCCGCCCATCGCATAGATGTCACTGATCGCATTGGTCGCGGCAATGCGGCCGAAGTCGAACGGGTCATCGACGATCGGCATGAAAAAATCCGTGGTCGAGACCACACCGCGCTCGGCATCGATCTCATAGACCGCCGCATCATCGCGCGAGGCATTGCCGACCCACAGTTTCGGGTCAAGGTTCTGCGCACCGCTGCCGGCCAGAATCACTTCCAGCACCTGCGGGGAAATCTTGCAGCCGCAGCCGGCGCCGTGGCTGTATTGGGTCAGACGAATCGGCTCGCTCATGGGGGAGTCTCAGGCTGTTGATGGGGGCGATTCTAGCAGAGCGCGACGCAGCAGTTTTTTGATCGTTCCCACGCTCCGCGTGGGAATACAGACCGGGACGCTCCGCGTCCCTTCCGGAGCCGGAACGCGAAGCGTCCCTAGAGGCATTCCCACGCAGAGCGTGGGAACGAGCAGCTTGAGGCAAGGCAAAAAAAACCGCCCTTACGGGCGGCTAAAAGTGCTTCGACCCTAAATCAGAAGCCCAGGCTGAAGCTGATGGTCATCGCATGGTCGTTGCTGTCGTTCGACAGTTGCCCCGAGTAGCCGACGCCGAGTTTGCCGGTCGGGCTGATCTGGAAGTCGACACCGGCTTCAACGATGGCGCTGTCCTTGGCAATCGGCACGCCTTGGGTGCTGAACGAGGCGCCGCCGTCGATGAAGGTCAGGTCGGCGTCAGGCTTGGTATCACCAAAGGCATGGCGCCAGCCGATGGCCGCGCGCGGGGTGAATTGCCCGCCGTTGGCCAGGGTGATGACTTTGCCGGCACGCACGCCGAGGGTCGAGAAGGTGATGTCCTGATCGGCATCGGCCTCCAGGCGCCCTACTCCACCCTTCTCCTTGGCTTTGTCAGTGTCGTAGTTGACGTAGGCCAGACCGGCAAACGGTTCGAGGGCAATGCCGCCAGCGTCGATGGCGTAGCCGACTTCACCGAATACCTGCGCACTGCGCGCATCGTAATTGGCCTTCAGGCGATCGTTGTAGCTGCCGACGCTGACGTTGCGTTTGGTCTCGATGTCGTGCCAGCTGTAAGCCGCGCCGAGGCGCACAGCCAGTGCATCGAACTGCGAGTTAAGGTACGCCGCCAAGTGGTAGCTTTCGACGGTGGCATCCGAGCGACGGTCATGCGCATCGAGGTCGCTGCGGGTGTAGCCGGCGGCCATGCCCACGCGCCACTGGTCATCGAGTTGCTTGTCGGTACCGAGCATGAAGCCGCTGAGGTTACGGTCGAGTTTCGCCGCGTTGCTGTCGCCATCCGACTCGCCCCAGGCGCCGAGTGCCCGCGCCCAGCCAACCATTTCGCCGTGGCAACCGTTGCTGCTCAATTGGTTGTCACTTGGCGCCAGGGCACGGCGTGGATCATCCGCCGCGCTGCATGACGGTTGGCGCATGCGATCGTTGACCGCGTCACGCACGTAGCGCGAATCCTCAAGGATGGCGCTGGCGGTGCTGGCGTGGATCTCACCGGACAGACTGTCGAAGGCATTACGCGCACCGGCGACACTGAGGTTGACGATCTCGTTCTGCAACGCCGCACCGGCCGGGCCGTTGTTCGACAGCGCGGTGGCGGTTCTGAACTGGTTGCCAGTGGCGGCGACATCGGCGAAGGAATTGCCGTTGCGGCTGACCACCAGGTTCACCGCATTAGCGTCATACACCAGTGCGCTGTTGAGGAACGCATATTGCGGCAGGTCCGCAGCGCTGAAGGTGCCGTTTACGCCACCGCCCGCCGTAATCAGCGAATACGTGGTGTTGCCGGTGAACGGTGCCAGCGAGTTGACTTGCAAAGCGCCGCCCAGATTTGCCGTGCCGCCGATTGCCAGTGGCGTCGCGGTTGGCGAACTGACGGTCAAGGCCAGCACACCGTCGCTAGCGTTGGTCAGGTTACCGGCCACGCTCAAGGTGCCCGCTTCAGAACCCGAGGCGACAACGCCATGGTTGACCACCGAGCCGACACTGCCGTTGCCGCTCAGACCGGCGCCGTTGGCCACGGTGACTTGCCCACCCAACGAAGCGCGCGCCGCAAGGCTGCCGACTTGCAACACACCTTGATCGACCGCGACCGTGCCGCTGAACGGATTATCACCGGTCAACAGCAAGGTGCCGGTACCGCGTTTGAGCATCGCGCCAAGTCCACGCAGCGATCCGTTGAACTGACCATTGAAGTTCTGCAAGAAGAGCAGCGATGCGTTGTTGAGGATGTTGCCCTGCAGGCTGGTGGTGTTACCGACCAGCGTACCGCCGCTGACCGTGGTGCCACCGCTGTAGGTGTTGGCGCCACTGAGCACCAGCGTGCCGGAATCGAGTTTTTCGATCCCGCCAGTGCCCACCAGCGGCGCGGAGATTTCCGCACTCGCGCCGGCGTTGACGCGCACCGGTGCAAGGCTGCCGTCCGTCCCGTTGACCGGGGTCAGTGAGCCACCGGCACCCGGCGTCAGGCTGTAGCCATTGGCGAGGAATTGCAGGCCGGTAAAGTTCTGATTGCCCTGCACGGTGACCGTACCTGCCTGACCGCCGAACACCGCGAACTGACCATTTGAAGCCAGGGCCTGAGTACCGCTCGGATCGGTCCAGTTAGTACCCGGCCCCCACACGCCGCTGCCGCCACCGATGCTGCCGTCCGGGTTTGTGGTGCCACCGTTCCAGAACTGCACCTCACCCGGGGTGCCTTGCACCAGCAGGTTGATCTGATTGGCGATAGCCGTTTGCAGGGTCAGATTGGCCGCCGACACCGGCAGGCTGCCATACACCAGACCGTTGTCGGTCAGGCTGCCGCCGTAGCTGAACAGTTGATAAACGCCGGTGCCGAAACCGCCGGCGTTGCTGATGTTCAACGTACCGTCGAGGGTCAGGTTGCCGGCAACATTGACCACGGTGGTCGAACTGGCCGCCGAGCCGAGACTGAAATCCAGATTGGTCCCCGAGGACAGTGCCAGCGAACCGACCGACAACGGCGTCGCGGTGCCGCCACCGGCCAGCGTCGCACCGTCAGCCAGTTGCACAGCGCCACCGAGCTGACCGCCACCGCCGATGCTCGCGCCGCTGGCGACACTGACGTTGGCGCTGTTGAGCACACCATTTACGATCAGGTTGCCGGCCTGCACCGACGTGTTGCCGGTAAAGCTGTTGTTGCCAGTCAGCAGCAACTCACCCGTACCGGTTTTGTTCAGCGTACCGGCGCCGGTGAGATTGCCGGTGTAGCTGCCATCGGCGTTTTGCTCGAAGGTCAGCGTCGCGTTGTTGACGATTGCACCTTGCAGGCTACTGGTATCGCCGCGCGTCGTGCCGCCGTTCAGGGTGGTGCCGCCGCTGTAGGTATTGGCACCACTGAGCACGAGATCACCGCTACCGTTTTTCACCAGACTGCCGGTGCCAGTCACAGCACCGATCAACGTGGTGTTCTGGTTGCCGGCGAGGATCAGTTGCGCGCCAAGGTTGACGGTGTTGGCCAGTTGCAATGCCGAGGTGCTGTCGAGGGTGCCGGTGCCGGTCACGTTGAGTGCACCGCTGCTGATTGCACTGTTGTTGCCGAGGATCAGCGTACCGCCGGCGAGTTGAGTGCCGCCGCTGTAAGTGTTGCTGCCGTTGAGGGTCAGGCTCGAAGCGCCGGCCTTGATCAGGCTGCCGCTGCCGCTAACCACGCCGCCGAGGGTCAAGGCGTTGGAACCGGCAACGGTCAAACCACCGTTGACGACCACGTCGTTACCGAGGCTGACGGCCGCATTGCTGTCCAGCGCCGTGCCATCGGCGGCGGTCAACACACCGCTGCCGAGCGCCGTGTTGTTGCCGACCACAATCTTGCCGCCATTGAGCGCCGTGCCACCGGTGTAGCCGTTGGCCGCGTTGAGCACCAGCGTACCCGTGTCGTATTTGCCCAGCGTGCCGCTGCCGTTCAGCGCGACACCAATGGTTGCCGTGGCGTTCGGGTCAACCCGCACCGTGGCATTGCCCAGCGAACCGTTGACCAGATTCAACGAGCCCGCCGCGCCGTTCACCAGGCTGTAGCCGTCGGTGACGAACTGCATGCCGGTGATGGTTTGCGCGCCGTTGACAGTCACTGTGCCGGCCGCGCCCTGGAACACCGCAAAATTGTTGGTCCAGGCCTGGTTGGTGGTGCCGTTGACGTCGGTCCAGTTGGTGGTGCCGGTGCCCCAGGCGCCGCTGCCACCCTCCACCGAACCGTTGGCCATCAGTTGATTGCCGTCCCAGAACTGCACGGTGACGCCCGGTGCGGTGACCAGCAGGTTGATCTGATTGGCCAGCGCGGTTTGCAGGGTCAGATCGCCCGGCGTCACGCTGCCCGGCAGTGTGCCGAAGAGCATGCCGTTGTCGGTCAGGCCGCCGGTGTAGTCGATCAGGCGATAGACACCGCTGCCAAAACCACCGATGTCGCTGACGTTGAGGGTGCCGTCGAGGGTCAGGTTGCCGCCGACATTGACCAGCGCATTGCCGCCACCGGACACCGGTGTGCCGAGACCGACGTCGAAGTTGGAATTGCCGTTGAACAGCAGCGAACTGACGTTCAGCGTACTGCCGGTGACGCCAGCCAGATGACCGCCATCGGCCACGGTCACGGCACCGGTCAGGGTGCCGCTGCCGCCGAGGGTGCCGCCGTTGTTGACCAGCACATTGCCGCTGGCCAGCGAACCGTTGACCTGCAAGGTACCGGCGTTGACGTTGGTGTCGCCGGTCAGGTCGCTGATGCCGCTGAGGGTCAGGGTGCCCGTGCCAAGTTTGCTCAGGCTGCCGTCACCGCTGAGGATGCCGGCGAAGGTGCTGCTGACGTTGTTGCCACCGAGGCTCAGCGTGTTGCCAGTGCCGATCAGCGCCGTACCGCTGCCGGTGAGGCTGGCAAGGCTGCCCGAAGCACCGAGATTCAGCGCCGCGCCGCCCGCGAGATTGACCGTGGCGTTATTGCCCAATGCCGTGCCGTTCAGGGTGGTCAGGCTGCCGGACAGTACATCGAAAGTGCCGCTGAAGGTGTTGTTGCCGGACAGTGTCACGTCGGCCAGACCGTTCTTGGTCAGAGTGCCCGCACCGGCAATCACGCCGCCGAGGGTCAGGTTGTTGTTGCCGGCCAGACTCAGGTTGGCATTGACGTTGACGTTGTTCGCCAGCACCAGCGGCGCACTGGTGTCGAGGCTCGACGCGCCGGCCACGGTCAGTGCGCCGCTGCCCAATGCCGAACCGGTGCCGAGGGTCAGCGTACCGGCGTTCAACGTGGTGCCGCCGGTGTAAGTGTTGACGCCGTTGAGTGTCAGGTTCGACGCGCCGTCCTTGATCAAGCCACCCGCGCCGCTGACCACACCCGCGAGGGTCAGATTGTTGCTGCCGGTGTTGCTCAGATTGGCATTGAGCACAACGTTGTTGCCCAGGCTCAGCGCACTGTTGCTGTCCAGCGCGGAGGCGCCGGCTACGGTGAGATTGCCCAGACCCAGCGCCGAGTTGCTGCCGGCGGTCAGGGTGCCCGCGTTGAGGGTCACGCCACCAAGAAAATTATTGTTGCCACTCAGGCTCAGGTTGGCCGCGCCGTTTTTGCTCAGGCTGCCGGCGCCGTTGACCGTGCCGGCCAGGGTCAGATCCGCCGTGCCGCCAATGCCGAGGTTGCCCGCGAGGTTGACCGCGTTGTTCAGCGAAACCCCGGTGCTGGCATCCAGCGTGGTGCCGCCCGCTGCATTCAGCGTGCCCGAGCCGAGCGCCGAGTTCGACGCCAGAACCAGTCCGCCGGCATTCAGCGCGACCGGCCCGAGGAAGGCATTGTTGCCGCCGAGGGTCAGGTTGGCCGCGCCGGTTTTGATCAGGCCACCGGTGCCGCCAATCACGCCGTTGAGGGTCAGGGCATTGCTGCCGACGATGGTCAGGTTGCCGTTCAGCGTCGCCGCGTTGGCCAGTGTCACCGCCGCGTTGCTGTCCAGCTGCGTACCGGCATTCGCCGTCAGCGTACCGGTACCGAGCGCCGTATTGCTGCCGACGATAATCTTGCCGCCGTCCAGTTGCGTGCCGCCGGTGTAAGTGTTGGTACCGCCGAGCACCAGGGTGCCGGCGTCAAGTTTATTAAGGATGCCGCTGCCATCGATATTGGCATTGATGGTCGCCGTGACGCCCGGATCGACGCGCAACGAAGTGGTGCCGCCGGTGCCGTTGACCGCCGTGAGTTGCCCCGCCGCACCGTTGACCACGTTGTAGCCATCGGTGAGGAATTGCATGCCGGTAAACGCTTGCGTGCCGTTCACCGTCACCGTGCCGGCAGTGCCCTGGAACACCGCGAAGTCGCCGGCCCACGGTTGGTTGACCAAACCGTTGGCGTCGGTCCAGTTGGTGCCGACCGCGTTCCACGTGCCGCTGCCGCCATCGACCACGCCGTTGGCGATGGTCTGGCTGCCGTCCCAGTAACGAATGTTGACGTTCGGCGCCGACACTTGAATGTTGATCTGATTGGCCACGCCGGTCTGCACCACCAGGTCGCCGAGGCCGTAGCCGACCGGCACGCTGGCCACGTCCAGACCGAGATTAGTCAGGGCACCGGTGTAGTTGAACAGGCGATACACACCAACGCCGAAACCGCCGGCATCGCTGACGTTGAGATTGCCGTCAAGGGTGAGGTTGCCGCCGACGTTCATCAGCGACGCAGTCGACGGTGTGCCCAGTGCCACATCAACGTTGCTGCCGGCGCCGAGAGTCAGAGCACTCGCCGACAAGGTGTTGCCCGACGCCAACGCCAGATGCCCACCGTTGTTGATGTTGACCGCGCCGAGCGCCGAGCCGGTACCGGTCAGGGTGCCGCCGGTATTGACGTTGAGTTGAGCACTGCCCAGCGAACCGCTCAGGTTCACGATACCGCCATCGATCGCGGTATTGCCGGTAATGCCGTTGATGCCAGTGAGGTTCAAGGTGCCGGTACCGACTTTGACCAGGCCGCCGCTGCCGCTGAGATCGCCATCAAAGATGCTGGTGACGTTGCCGGTGCCGACCGTCAGGGTGTTGCTGCCGGTCAGTTGCACACTGCCGCTGCCGCTCAGCGCGCCGAGGCTGGCGTCACTGCCCAGATTCAGGCCGGCGCCGGCGCTGATGTTGACGCCGGAGGTGTTGCCCAATGCGTTGGTATTGAGCGTGGTGACGCTGCCCGAAATGATGTTCAGCGCGCCAGTGAAGGTGTTATTGCCGGCCAGGGTCAGGTCTGAAAGGCCGTTTTTGGTCAGGCTGCCGGCGCCGTCAATGATGCCGTTCAAGCTCAAATCGTTGTTGCCGGCGACGGTCAGTCCGGCATTCAGGGTAATGGCGTTGCCGATGCCGAACGATGCGCTGTTATCCAGCGTTGCCGCGCCACCGACGACCAATGCGCCACTGCCCAGACCGTTGGCATTGCCAAGGGTCAACGTGCCGGCGTTGAGTGTGGTGCCGCCGCTGAAGGTGTTGTTGCCATTGACGGTCAGGTTGGCTGCGCCGTCCTTGATCAACTGGCCGGTGCCACTGGTCACGCCGCCGAGGGTCAGGTTCTGCGTACCGCCCACGGTCAGCGCCGCATTCAGGGCGACATTGTTGTTGAGGCTGACCAGCGGCGAGTTGCTGTCCAGTGTCGCGGCGCCAGCGACGGTCAATGCACCGGAACCGAGCGCCGAACTGTTGCCGACGGTCAGAGTGCCGGCGTTCAGCGTGGTGCCGCCGAGGTAGTTGTTGGCGGCATTGAGAATCAGATTGGCCGCGCCGTCTTTCACCAGACTGCCAGCCCCGCTGACCAGACCGGTCAGGGTCATATCCGCTGTGCCGCCGATGTTCAAGGCACCGGCGAGTGCCACGGCATTGTTCAGGCTGACGGCGGTGTTGGCATCCAGCGTGGTGTTGGCCGCCGCGTTCAACGTGCCGGAACCCAGCGCGGTGTTGCTGCCGACGGTCAGTTTGCCGGTGTTCAACAGGGTGTTGCCAAAATAAGTGTTGGCGCCGTTGAGGGTCAGGTCGGCAGCACCGTTCTTGGTCAGTCCACCGATACCGGCGACCACGCCGCCGAGGGTCAGCGCATTGGAGCCACCCAGGGTCAGAGTGCCGGCGAGGTTGACGTTGTTGGCCAAGGTCGCGGCGGTACTGGTATCGAGGGTGGTGCCGTTCGAGGCGTTGAGTGTGCCGGTGCCCAGGGCGGTGCTGGAACCGACAATCAGTGAACCGGCGTTCAGCGCCGTGGTGCCGGTGTAGGTGTTGTTGCCGTTGAGGGTCAGACTCGAAGCGCCGGTTTTGATCAGACCGTTACCGCCACTGATCACCCCGCCAAGGGTCAGCGCATTGGCGCCGCCGGCGGTGAGGTTGGCGTTGAGAATGACGTTGTTGTTGAGGGTCACGGCCGAACTGCTGTTGAGGGTGCCCGCGCCTTCCACCGACAAGGCGCCAGTGCCCAGTGCCGCGCCGTTGCCGACCGTCAAGCTGCCGGCATTCAGCGTGGTGCCGCCGCTGTAGGTATTGGTGCCATTGAGCGTGAGATTGGCGGCGCCGTTTTTCACCAGTTGGCTGGTGCCGCTGATCACGCCGCCGAGGGTCAGCGCGTTGCTGCCGCCAATGCCCAGGCTGTTGTTGAGAATGATGGCATTGTTCAGGGTCACCGTCGCATTGCTGTCGAGGGCGGCCACGCCGCCGACGGTGATATTGCCACTGCCCAGCGCCGCGTTGGCGCCCGCCGTGATCGTACCCGCGTTCAACGCGACGGCACCGAGGAAGGTGTTGGCGCCGTTGAGAATCAGGTTGGCCGCGCCGTTTTTGGTCAGCCCGCCGCTGCCGCTGACAATCCCGCCCAGGGTCAGGTTGGCACTGCCGCCGACAGTCAGGTTGCCGCCGAGTGAGACTGCGTTGGTTAGCGCAACGGCAGTGCTGGCATCGAGGGTGGTGCCCGCCGCCGTGGTCAAGGCACCCGTGCCCAGCGCGGCGTTGGAGCCGACAATCAGCGTGCCGGCATTCAGCGCGGTACCGCCGGAAAAGGTGTTGTTGCCGCTGAGGCTGAGGTTGGCGGTGCCGTTCTTGATCAGATTACCGGCACCGCTGATGACGCCGCTCAAACCCAGCGCCTGCGTGCCGCCGATGGTCAGATCGGCCGCCAGCGCGACGGCGTTGGCGAGAGTCACCGCCGTGGTCGCATCCAGTGTGGTACCGGCCGCCGCGTTCAACGCGCCCGTACCCAGCGCGGTGTTGCTGCCAACGAACAGGCTGCCGGCATTGAGCAGCGTGTTGCCGCTGTTGGTGTTGTTGCCGCTCAAGGTCAGGCTGGCGCTGCCGGATTTGGTAATCCCACCAGTGCCGGACAACACGCCGCCGAGTGTCAGGGCATTGCTGCCGAGCACGTTGAGCGCACCGGTCATGCCGATGTTGTTGGCCAGGGTGACGTTGGTGGTGCTGTCCAGACTGGTGCCGGCGGCGGTATTCAGCGCGCCACTACCCAGCGAGTTGTTGTTGGTCACCAGCAGGGTGCCGGCGCTCAGGGTGGTGGTGCCGGTGAACCCGCTGTTGGCGCCACTGACAGTCAGGCTGCCGCTGCCGGTTTTGGTCAGGCCGCTGCTGCCGCTGATCAAACCGCCGAGGGTCAGCGCGCCAGTGCCGCCGGCGGTCAAGGTGCCGCCGAGGCTGATGGCGTTGTTCAGGCTGATCGTGCCCGGGGCGCTCAACGTTGTCGCGCCAGTGACGTTGAGGGTGCCGGTGCTCAGCGCCAGGTTGTTGCCCAACTGCACGGTGCCGCCGTTGAGCGTGGTGTTGCCCAGGTAGGTGTTGGCGGCGCTGAGGCTCAGTTGCCCGGAACCGACTTTGGTCAGGCCGCCGCTGCCGGAAATGACGCCGCTCAGGGTGGTGGCGTTGGTACCTTGCACTGTCACGCCGCCCGCGCCGAGGGAAATCAGGTTACTGACGTTCAACCCGGCATTGCTGGCCTGGAGTATCCCGCCGTTGGAGGTGATCACGCCGCTGCCGAACGTGGCGTTGTTGTTGAACTGGGCGACACCACCGTTAAGCGTGGTCGCGCCGCTGACCAATGGCCCCTGCAAGGTCCAGGTGCCGCTGTTGAGGGTCAGGTTGTTGAAGTTGACGTAGGTCGCGCTCGATGCGGTGCCGACACCCGTGGTGCCGCCGCCGACGCCGATCGGGTTTTGCAGAATCAGGCTGTTGGTGCCGCCCGCGCCACCATCGACCGTGCCGGTCGGAGCGAAGGTCAGATTGATGCCGATCAACCCGCCGAGGCCGACGCTGATCTGTACACCGTCACCGACGTTGACGCTGGAACCGGTCACCGCGGTGAAGGTGTTGGTGCTGGCCGCGCCCATCGACACGCCGCCGGTAATCGCACCGGCGTTGGTGAAGGTATTGCCTGCCGCCGATGTTTCGAACGCGATCCGGCCGTTGATCACACCGGTGCTGCTGTTGGTCATGTTGACCTGCGAGCCGCCGTAGACGCCGACCACCGGGGTGTCGGCGAGGGTGATGCCGCCGATCGACAAACCGGTCGAGGTGATGGTGCCGTTGTTGGTGATGCTGGTGGTGCCGGCAGCAGCGTTGTTCACCGCAATGCCGAGGCCGTCGATGCTGGTCAGGTTGAGCCCGAGCAACATGCCCGTACCACGGATGATCCCGCTGGCGTTGTTGAGCACGCTGACCGTACTCGTAGCGCCAGTGCCAATGAACGCGCCGCCGCTCAGCACCGAGACCAGGCCGAGCAGTGCCGGGTCGAGCGTGCCGGAGTTGTTCAGGGAAATGTTCACCCCGGTCAGGTCCATCACATGGCCGCCGAGGGTCGCGTTCATCTGCGCCCCACTGTTGACGTTGACCGTCAGGCCACTGGTGGCGCTGGAAAAATTATTCAGAAACAGCGGCAGACTCGGCACGCCGGTGCAGGTCACCGTGGACCCCGCCGTGGAGCACGTGGCCAGCGCAGGAGCGCTGACGCCGCCGAACAACAGCCCGGCGACACTCAGATGCACAGCAAGGGAAAGAGGGGAAAAGCGCGAAACGAGGGCGACACCAAACCTTGCTTCCACGGGCTACTCCTTGTCGTGGCCAAATTCTTCCTTGAGCGCGCGAAGAGCCGTGCTTATTCCACACGCGAATCAAGACTGCGACGGTCATCACAAAACCGTTGATTGGGGACAAAGCTAGTAGACGCCCGGCAATGGGGCACGGATTAAATGGTGTTAATACTTTAATACTAGAGGGGTCTGGAATAAGCGTTTCAGCCCGTATTCGTGAGCCTTCAACCTGTCGCAGAACCTGTAGGCCTTCGCGAGCAGGCGAAGGCCTACAGGGGTTTGCGGTGATCAGTTATACCTGATCAGTCCGTCAGTTAAATTTGCGAATTCTTCGATATTTCATGGCATTGAGAAAACTGGTACGCCTTGTGCAAACGTTTGCGTAACGTCAATCCCAACGTTTTCGTAACAAAACCGTACAAGCCCACGGAACACGGGCCTCGATCCGCAAAAAAGGACTTTGAATGGCCATTGCATGCCCTTTTCGCGCACCTTTCTCGTGCACGCTTGCTGTTTCCTTGCTACTGACCGGCGTTACCGGACTTCTCAGCCACAGCGCTCTGGCGCAACCGGCAGCCAAAGAAGAATCCGCCCAGGGCGAAGCCCTCAGCCCCGAAGCCAGCCCGCCGAAAAAAGGCGCCTACCTCTCGGACTGGTACAACCAGGACCTGATGCTGATCGGCAGCAAGGACATCAGCTTCGGCCCGCAACCGGCCGACGATATCTATCTGGAATACGAGTACTTCGGCCGCAAAGGTCCGTTCGAACTATACGGCTATGTCGACATTCCGAAGATCTTCAACATCGGCAACAGCCACGACAAAGGCGTGTGGGATCACGGCTCGCCGGTGTTCATGGAGCACGAACCGCGCATCTCCATCGACTACCTCGCCGGCCGCAGCCTGGCCATCGGTCCGTTCAAGGAATGGTATGTGGCGTTCGACTGGATCTACGACCACGGCAGCCGCAAAGAGAACCGCGCCAACACGCTGTACAGCGGTTTCGGCACCGACATCGATACGCACTCGCGGGTCAACCTGTCGGCCAATCTGTACGGTCGCTATCAGTGGGAAAATTACGGTGCCAGCAACGAATATTCCTGGGACGGCTACCGCGCACAGCTCAAGTACATCGTGCCGATCGATAAATTCAGCAACGGCGCCTCATTGACCTACATCGGCTTCACCAACTTCGATTTCGGCTCGGACATCCACAAGGACAACCCGGCGCGCACCGCCAATGCGACGGTGGCGACCAACGTCCTGCTCTACTCGTTCACGCACTTGCGCTTCACCCTGGTCGGCCGTTATTTCCACAACGGCGGCAACTGGGAAGACGGCAGCGAGCTGAATTTTGGCGATGGCAATTTCCGCGCGCGTTCCAACGGCTGGGGTTACTACGCCGGCGTCGGTTATCAGTTCTGAATCAAGGAGTTTTCCATGCAAGCAATGATGCGTTTGACCCTGGCCGGTGCGGCCCTGCTCTCCTCCACCGCGTGGGCGGCCGAGGCCCCGATGCAACCGAAAGTCGTGTTGATCACCATGTTCGCCCCTGAGGCGCAGCACTGGATTGATCGCCTTGAACTGAAGCAGGAAATCCGCGTGCCGGGCCTGTCCGCCGAGTACCCGAGCATTCGCTGCAACACGCAGCAGGTGTGCCTGTTGACCACCGGCATGGGCCAGACCAATGCGGCCGCCTCGACATTGGCGTTGGCGCTGTCGCCGAAATTCGACCTGCGCAAAAGCTACTTCCTGATCGCCGGCATTGCCGGCATCAGCCCGAAACACGGGACCATCGGCACCGCTGCATGGGCGCACTATCTGGTGGAATTCGGCACGCAATGGGAGATCGATTCGCGTGATGCGCCGTCGACCTGGCCGACCGGCTATCTGGGCATCAACACCAAAGGGCCGAACGAAAAACCGCCGCTGGATTACAAGACCGAAGTTTTTGAACTCAACCCGAAGCTGCAGGCCAAGGCCTTCGCCCTGAGCCACAAGGTCGAGCTGAGCGAAAGCAAAGAGTCCGCCGCGTGGCGTCTGAAATATCCGTCGGCCCCGGCCAATCAGCCGCCGGTCGTGACGCGCTGCGACACACTGGCCGGCAACACCTGGTTTTCCGGAACGCGCCTGAGCGAGCGGGCCGAGGTCTGGACCAAGTTGCTCACCGACAACAAGGGCGAATACTGCACGACGCAGCAGGAAGACAACTCGACCTATGAGGCCTTGCTGCGTGCCGGTCGTGAAGGTCTGGTCGATGTCCAACGCCTCGCCGTGGTGCGTGCAGGCTCCGACTTTGACCGCCCGGAGCCGGGCGGCAGTGAAGTGGATAACCTGCTCAAATACGCCGATCAGGGCGGCTTCGTGCCGGCGCTGGAAAACCTCTATCGCGCGGGGAATCCTCTGGTGCAGGACATACTGAAAAACTGGTCGGCGTGGGAAAACGGCGTCCCGCAATCCTGAACCCAACAACGATCTACTGTAGGAGTGAGCCTGCTCGCGATAGCGGTGTGTCAGTTTAATCATGAGTAACTGATACACCGCTATCGCGAGCAGGCTCACTCCTACAGGGGTTTTGCGGTGTATCAGGGAATGAGGATGACCTTGTCGCCACTGCCTTGATTGACGTCGGCGTAGCGCGCCAGGCCTTCGGTCAGCGGCACTTCGACCAACCCTTGCGGCAACGGCAACAACCCTTCATCGAAGAACCGCCCGAACTGCTCGAGCATCGCCGCGCAGGCTTCAACGCCATACAACAACGAATTGATTCCGACCACCGACCCGCCCTTGCGATACAAGGCCAGCGCCGGCAGTTGCACATGCCCGTCCACCGGTGCGGCGATGATCGCGATCCGTCCGAACGTGGCCAATGCCGCCACCGACGCCGGCAGCCAGAAACCGGTAGTGTCAAAGATCACATCGGCACCACCGCGATACACCGCGTTGACCTGCGCACCGAGGTCTTCGGGTTTATCCAGTTGAATCGTCTGATAACCCTGCGCTTGCAGTTCCGCCACCTGCTCCGGGCGCCGCGCCGCCGCCAGCAACTGCGCGCCACGCACCTTCGCCAGCGCCAAAGCAGCGGTCGCCACCGCTCCGCCGCCGATCACCAGCAAACGCGTTTCGGCCGTCACCAGACTGCGTTCCAGCGCATCCCACGCCGTGGTGTACGGCACGCCGAGGCTGGCGGCCTGGGTGAAACTCAGGTGTGACGGTTTTTGCGCTATGCCATTGGCCGGCAGTTTGACGAATTGCGCGTGCGTGCCGTCGGCGAAAAAGCCCAGCTCACGGCCGGTGCCCCAGACTTCCTGACCGATCAAAGCCTGCGGGCCTTCGACGACGACACCGGCGAAATCGCGACCGGGAATTCGCGGCAGCGTGGTGTAGGGGAAGCGGCCGAGGACGTTTTTCACATCGCTGGGGTTGAGGCCAGCAGCCTTGATCTGCACCAGCACTTCGTCAGCGCCGGGTACCGGAGTCGGCACCTCGACGTAACGCAGGGAAGACAGGTCGCCGGTTTTATCGAATTGCAGTGCTTTCATGGGGACATCCACCGAAGGAAAAGAGGGATTTCAGGACAGCCAGCCCGCGACCAGTTGCCGGCCCATCGGCCACAGCTGCTCACCTGCCAACATGCCGAGTAAACCGACCAGCGCGATAGCCGGTGGCGCCGGAGAACGGAAATCCAGCGCGCCGTACAACAGACCGACGCCCAGACCGATGGCTAGCGAAATCAGGTAATTCATGGGGAGGAACTCCGCCCGTGGAAAGGAATGGGCAAAGTTTAGGGAGTCGGCGAGGTTGGCATCGGCCAAGGACTTCTGAATTTCGGACAAACCAACCACAGTCACCACAAGGTTCTGTGTAGGTTCAGGATATAGCGTCGTTACAGAGTGAATTGCGAAGGGGCGACGCCCAGTTCGCGACGAAACATGTCGCTGAAGCTACTGGGTGAATAGCCGAGCTCCCGGGCAATGACACTCACCGCCACGCCCTGAATCAACGCCGCCACCGCCGTCGCCAGTTGTACCTGCCGCCGCCACTCGGCGAAGCCCATGCCGAGGCTGTCCTTGAACAACCGCGCCAGGGTGCGCACGCTGGCTCCGGCATTTTCCGCATGCTGTTCGAAAGGAATCTCCAGCGACGGCGCCGCCATCACTGCCTGACACAGATTCATCAAGCGCCGGTCGGAGTCATCCGGCATCGGGATCTTCAGCTGTGAACGCCGTGCGCGTTTCAGCTCCAGCAAGGCCAGCCCGACCAACGCCTCGTAATACGCAGGATCACCGCTGTCGCCCTGCTCCACCAGCCCGACAATCAACTCGCGCAGCAACCCACCGACCTCGATCACCTGCACCGTCGTGTCCAGCGTCGCCGCCAGCGCCGGGCGCAGGTAGATATTGCGCATCTGCAAATCCGACACCACGCGAATCCCGTGCGGCACGCCCGGCGGCAACCACACCGCCCGCTGCGGCGGCACCACCAGCGCTTCGTGCGGCGTCTCGACCCACATCACCCCGCTCATCGCATACAGCAACTGTCCCCAGACATGCTCATGCGGCTCGATAAACAAGCCGCGCGGATACGTCCGCGCCACACGTTGCACGGGCACATCGGTATCGCTCAGATCTGGGGGTGCGGCAAGGGCCATGGCGAGCATTCATTGGGGTTGGCGAAAAACCCATGGTAACCAGTGCGCCACGGCGTCGCCAACGATAGATACCGTCGGACAATCCGAGTGAATTTTCCCGCAGCGCCGCGATCCCTCTATTACCACAGGGAGGAATACGGGCTTTATGAACAACGCAAAACTCTATGTCATCGAATACACCCTTCACGGCACGCCCAAGTCGTTCATTATCCGCTCGGACAAAATGGACAACACCGAGGCGTGGCACTGGGCGAGCTGCGACGCAGGCGTTGGTCGCATCCCGCGCTTTGGCCGTGAAAAAGTGCAGAAGACCAGCAAACCGATGGCGGAAAAATTCGGCGTGGAAAACGTTGTGTGGCGACCGACCAGCTAAGCTCTGCGCATCGATCGGCATCATTCGGGGGGAATGCACCATGAGCAACATCATCAGCCCGGCGCACCTGGACTACGGCCTCGATACGCTGTTTGGGCGGATCACCAAAAGCGTGGACTGTCGCGTTGGGCTGGAGGCGGTCGAAGGTGATCCGTTTCGCTTTGCCTTGCGAGTGCCGGCGCCGCTGCCTGAAGATCTGGACCAGGCGAAAACCATCGTGGTCAGGGTTGAAGGGCGACGGCTGCAAGGCACAGTGAGGCATACAGAGCGGCTGGATGATGAAAGTATGAAACTGGAAGTGGAGCCTGATTAGGCTCCACTTTTTTTATGCGTCGTTCGTCATCCGTGGGCGCATTTACAGCCCTTGGTTGAACATTGCGCACCGTTCTCATGATGATGGGCGCAAGCCTCGCAGCAAAAATGCTTGCCATGGCGCACGACCGGGTGCTCGCCGAGCTTGCAATTGCATTTAGGGCAGTCACAGGTTTTATCAGGCATGGGACAGACTCCTTGGGTAATGGTTGTCTGGGGCTTGAAGGGCAAGCCGTAATATCCAGTGTAGGACCTGCTGCAGGCTGCGATCTTTTTGATTTTGTTTGCGATTGGGGAGTGGATTTGGGGAGTGGATTGGGGGCATATCCGTTGCTGCGGGTGCTGCCGCTGGCGGTTTCGCTCTTACAGCGACTCACTTTTCCAGACGCCGAAAAGTAAGCAAAAGGCTTTGCCCCTGGCGTACGGCACTTCGCTTAGGCTCAGTGTTCCCTCGCTACGGTGTCCATCCGGGGGCATCGCCTACGGTTTGCTTCGCTGCACCTCCTCTCGATGTATGCGGCTACGCCGCACGGCGCTGCGCGCCTAACCCCGGATGAACACCTCCGCTCGGCCTGCCGATGGGGCAAAAGATCAAAAGCCAAAGCCACATCAAAAGCCAAAGCCAGATCAAGAGCCCCTCACCCTAGCCCTCTCCCGGAGGGAGAGGGGACTGACTGTGGTGTTTGGGAGAGGTACGCCGACGTGCGATACCGCGTTGAACTCAGATTCTGAAAGGCCCACCACCGGCTCCCTCTCCCTCGGGAGAGGGCTGGGCGGGCGGCGTTCCGATGAGGGGCAAATCCACCACAAATCCAAAGCCGACCACGCCCCGCTCTTCACCACTCAATAGGCCGAGTGTCAGCTCGCCTGCTCTTGATCTTGACCCACGGGCGACGTCGGAAGGCTGAGTGGAGGGATTGATCCGGGCGTGGGAGCGCAGCGACCGTTTGGCGCAGCCAAACACAGCGAGAGGAGGTGCAGCGAAGCAAACCGTAGGCGCTGCGCCCGGATCGATCCCGCAGCGAAGGAACCCCGAGCCCTAGCGAGCGGGCCGTACGTAGGAGCAAGCGTTTTTGGTTACTTTTGAGGCGTTTGTCAAAAGTGACCCGCCGTAAGGGCGGAACCCTAAGCCGCCGTGACCGCAGCAACGGATATGTACTCAACTAAACCCAACTCACCCAGCCTGACGCGAACTCCTATACATAAACACCAAAGCCACCCCCAAACACACCATCGCCAAAATCCGCGAACCAGACAGCTCAATCGCCGGATTCCCCAACCAGCCAAAATTATCAATCAACATCCCCATCCCCAACTGCCCGACAATCACCGCCACCGTCGCCACAGCCGTCCCCACCACCGGCACCGCCCCGACCATCACCATCATGTACACCACGCCAAACAGCGCCCCGGTCAACTGCCACTTCGGCACATCCAAAAGACTCACCGCATGGGCCGGCTCAAAAAACAAAATCAACAACCCGGTCGACACCGCACCCACAACAAACGTCAGCAAACTACTGCGCAACACCCCAACGCTCTCGCCCAGACGCCCATTGATCGCCGCCTGCACACTCAACACCGCACCGGCCAACACCACCACCGCCAACAAAATAACCAGACTCATCACTCACCCCCGCGCAATCAAAACCAAAGCCACCACAATCAACCCCAACGCCAGCCACCGCTCGGCATTGACCTTCTTGCGCGTCGCGCCGAACCAACCGAAATGGTCAATCAACACACTCTTGCCAACCTGCCCGGACAGAATCGCAATCATGGTCATCGCAATGCCGATATGCGGCGTCGCCAGGGTCAGCACCACCACATACATCGGCCCCAGAAACCCGCCAATCAACTGCCAGCGCGGCAGATCAGTCAGTGCCGGGCCTTTTTGCGGGCCAGCGAACAACAACAGCAAAAACAGAATCGCCGAGCCCACACCAAAGATGCTCAAGGTCGCCCACAGATGCCCGACCTGCACACCCAACGGCCCGAGCAACCCCGCCTCCACCGACAAGCCCATGCCCGCGAGAATCACCAGCGGCAGCAACAACAAGCGCAACCCCGACTTCGTCGCCGGCGCGCTAACGCTCACCTCATCCAACGTCTGCATAAACAACCTTCCACTCAAGTAAACGATGGCGCGGATTATCGGCTGGCGCAGCTGTGCGATAAATGGGAGCATCCGGACAACACTTTTGCGCAATACGCACAACAGGATCATCCATGCACGGGCTCAACGAACTCGGATTCAAGGCACTCAGGCTGTTTGTGGCCGTTCTCGATCACGGCAGTTTTTCCGAAGTCGCCCGCCGCGAAGGCGTGGCGCCCTCTTCAATCTCCCGGCAGATTCAATTGATGGAGCAGGCGCTGAACCAGCAATTGCTCTACCGCCATACCCGCGCCGTCACGCCGACCGAAGCCGGGCGTATGCTCGGTCACCATGCGCGGCTGGTGCTGGTGCAACTGGAAGAAGCCGAACAGGCCTTGCAAGAGCAGCAAAGCGAACCCACGGGTCTGGTGCGCATCAACGCGCCAGTGGTGTTCGGCCAGCGGCATCTGACGCCGTGGCTGGGCAAGTTGTGTGCGCGTTATCCGAAGCTGCAACTGGATATCCAGCAGACCGACCACTACGTCGATCCATTGCAGGAAGGCGCCGACCTGCTGTTCCGCATCGGCCCGTTGCACGACTCGAGCATGCAGGCACGGATTCTTGCGCCGCATCGCTTTCAGGTCGCGGCCAGCCCGGCGTATCTCAAGCGCCACGGTACGCCGCAGAAACCCGAAGATCTGGCGCAACACCAATGCCTCGCCTACAAAGGCGCGACCGGCCAGCAGCGCTGGTTTTTCCGCCGCGACGGCGAGGACTGGACGCCGTATTCGGTGAAAGGCCCGATCACCGGCAACCACGCCGACACCCTCACCCAAGCCGCTGAACAGGGTTTGGGGCTGGTGATGTTTCCGTCTTGGCTGATTGGCGAAGCCGTGCGCGATGGCACGCTGGTGCCGGTGCTGGGGGAATATCAGGTGTCGAACAGCCTGGAGCCGCAGCAGATTGCGGTGTTGTGGCCGGGGAGCCGGCGGTTGTCGGTGAAGGTGCGGACGGTGATTGATTTCTTTGTCGAATGCTTTGGCGAAGTGCCCTACTGGGATAGACCTTGAGGGGCTGAAGATCAAGAGCCCCTCACCCTAGCCCTCTCCCGGAGGGAGAGGGGACTGATTGGGGGATGCTGTGGAACTACGCCGACCTGAAACAGCTTTACCGAATCCATAAACGACTGAATCTTTCAGGTCGATGTATGACGCAAGACACTTCGGTCAGTCCCCTCTCCCTCCGGGAGAGGGCTAGGGTGAGGGGCTTTTCAAGCTGTCAGATCCGGAACTGACCCACGAGTTTGCCAAGGCGCTGCCCCAACTCCGCCAGACTGCGCGACGTCTGTGCACCCAACTGCGTTTCATCGGCCACGCTGTCCACCGCCACCGCAATCTGATGCACGCTGCGGTTGATCTCTTCGGCCACCGCCGTCTGCTCTTCCGCCGCACTGGCAATCTGCGCGTTCATCGAGTTGATCGTCGCGATCAGCTCGGCCATGGCATCCAGCGACGCCCCGGCCTGATTAGCCTGCTGTGAAGTGCCGTCACCCGCCTCGCTGGAACGGCGCATCGCCTCGACCGCCGACTGCGTACCCGCCTGCAAGCGATCGATCATGCCCTGAATTTCCTGGGTGCTGATCTGCGTGCGACTGGCCAGTGCCCGCACTTCATCCGCCACCACGGCAAAGCCGCGCCCGGCCTCACCGGCCCGCGCAGCTTCAATCGCCGCGTTGAGTGCCAGCAGGTTGGTCTGTTCGGCGATCGAACGGATCACCCCGAGCACGCCAACAATCGACGTCACGTCCTGCTGCAGGCTGTCGAGCGACACGCCGCTGCTGCGAATGTCATCGACCAGCGCATGAATCTGCTTGATGCTGCCGGCCACCACACGCTTGGCGCTCTGGCCTTCTTCGTCGGTCTGCTGGGCGGCGACGGCAGCGTTCTGCGCGCTCTTCGCTACTTCCTGCGCGGCGGCGGACATTTCATTGATCGCCGTGGCGACCTGATCGGTTTCGTGACGCTGACGCTCCATCGCCTGATCCGAACGCTGGGCCTGATCGGACACTTGCGTCACCAGCCCGGTCAGTTGCGTGGTCATCTCGGTGATCTGCCGCACCAGACCATGGATCTTGTCGACGAAGCGGTTGAACGAGCCGGCCAGTTCGCCGAGTTCATCCTGGCTGGTGATGTTCAGGCGACGGGTCAGATCGCCCTCGCCCGCTGCAATGTCATCGAGGTTGGCTTTCATCAGGGTCAACGGACGCAAAATGGTATTGGCCAGCAACATCCCCGCCGCCGCGATCACCAGCAGCACCACCACCGCCACGCCGACGATGCTCAGCACCACGCCTTGCATACGCTCCTGCACTTGCGCTTCGACCTGTGCGACTTGCGCTTCGATGCCGTCGAGGTTGACCGAGGTACCGACCGCCATATCCCACTTGGCCAGGTATTCGGTGTAACCGAGTTTCGGTACCAACACCTTGGCATTACCCGGCAACGGCGAGCTGTATTGCAGATAGTGCGTACCGTCCTTCGCCACTTTCACCAAGCCAAGGTTGACGTAAACGCCGTTCGGGTCGCGGTTGTCTTTAAAGCTTTTGCCCACGCCTTCGGGGTCGTTGGCCTTGAACAGGCGCACGGTCTCGGAGTCGTAGCCGAAGAAGTAGCCGTCCTTGCCGTAGCGAATGCCGGAGAGCAGTTTGATCGCCTGGGCGCGTGCCTCGTTATCACCCGGCGCGGCCGCGTCGTACAGCGGCTTGATCGTGGTCATGGCCACGGCGACGTAACTTTGCAGGGTGGCTTTGGCATCGCCAAGCAGGCGTTCGCGGGTCTGTTCGACCTCTTTGTGCGCCTGTTCCTGGAGGATGAACAGCGTGGTCAGGCTGATGACCAGGGCAAAGAGCAACACCGGGAGAACGGCGAGGGACAGGACTTTAGCCTTGAGGCTCAGGCGCATTGTGGGAGCTCACTCTTTTGGTTTTATTGGCGTGGTTAAAGGCTTTAACGGCACGCCATCACAAAAGTTGAGTCTGCAGACATTGCATCTACCTGTGGGAGCGGGCTTGCCCGCGATGGCGGTGTGTCTGACACATAAATATTGAATGTGCCGACGCCATCGCTGGCAAGCCAGCTCCCACAGGTTTCAGGGGTTCAGAGAACCATCGCGGCCACCCAGCCGAACGCCAGCAGCGGCAGGTTGTAGTGCAGGAACGTCGGCACCACGGTGTCCCAGATGTGGTGATGCTGGCCGTCGATGTTCAGACCGGAGGTCGGGCCCAGCGTCGAGTCCGAGGCCGGCGAGCCGGCGTCGCCCAAAGCACCAGCGGTACCGACGATGCACACGATAGCGATCGGACTGAAGCCCAGTTGCACGCACAGCGGCACGAAAATCGCCGCCAGAATAGGCACCGTGGAAAACGACGAACCAATCCCCATGGTTACCAGCAACCCGACCAGCAGCATCAACAACGCGCCGATGCCCTTGCTGTGATTGATCCACGACGCCGACGACTCGACCAGGGTCTGTACCTCACCGGTGGCCTTCATCACCTCGGCAAACCCGGAGGCGGCGATCATGATGAAGCCGATCATCGCCATCATCTTCATGCCCTCGGTGAAGAGGTCATCGGTCTCGCGCCATTTCACAATGCCCGACACCGAGAAGATCAGGAAACCGACCAGCGCCCCGATAATCATCGAGTCCAGCAGCAGTTGCACGATGAACGCAGCGGCAATCGCCACACCGGCAATCATCAGGCTCAGCGGGTTGTACTGCACCGCCACTTGCTCGACCTGCTCAATCTTCGCCAGGTCGTATACGCGCCGTTTGCGATAAGTGAGGAACGCCATCGCCAGGCCGAAGACCATGCCCAGCGCCGGAATGCCCATGGCGTGGGTGACATTGATGCCGCTGATATCAACACCGCTACGGGCAACGTTGGCCAGCAGGATTTCATTGAGGAAGATGTTGCCGAAGCCCACCGGCAGGAACATGTACGGCGTGATCAGACCGAAGGTCATGACGCACGCGATCAAGCGGCGGTCGAGTTGCAGCTTGGTCAGTACATAGAGAAGTGGCGGCACCAGTAGCGGAATGAACGCGATGTGGATCGGCAGGATGTTCTGCGAAGCGATCGCCACGACCCACAGCAAGCCGATCAGCAGCCATTTGACGCTGCCACCGCCGGTCGCATGCTGGCGATCAACCATTGCCAGCGCCTTGTCAGCCAGGGCATGGGCCAAGCCCGACTTGGCAATCGCCACGGCGAAAGCGCCGAGCAACGCGTAGGACAACGCCACCGTCGCCCCGCCGCCCAGGCCGCTGTTGAACGCCTTGAGCGTGGCGTCGATGCCCAGGCCACCGGTCAGGCCGCCGACCAGCGCGCCAACGATCAAGGCGATCACTACGTGCACGCGGGACAGGCTGAGAATCAGCATGACGCCGACTGCCGCTATGACTGCATTCATTTCACTTCCTCGAAAAACACTGCGGTGGAAAACCGACCGCCAGACAGAATGAGTCCGCCAACGGTTCACCGGCGGATTTGCAAAGAGGGTCTTATTAGAAGGGCGCGCACTGTGCCGCAGAGTGGCCGCAGTGTCAAAGCGAGTGGGCGATTTCGGCTGCGGCAATCGGTCATATTGTGTTTCAAGGATAAAGAAAGCCGAAACGCGGCCGTTACAGTGCAAAGTCTCAGATATTTATCGAATAAGGACGTCTCCATGTCGCTCAGACAACTTTCCATCCAATGGAAAATCACCCTGCTCGCCGGCCTCTGCCTGGCCGGTATCGTGACCCTGTTGGTGGGTCTTTCGCTGTATCGCATGGAGCACAGTTCTGAACTGGTGAAAGCTTCGAGCATGGAGATGCTCACCGAGTCGGCGCAAGCGCGCATCGAGTCGCAAGGTGAAGTGCAGGCTGCCGGCATTCGCCAGCAATTCATGGACGCCTATCAGTACGGCCACGGTTTCTCGCGGCAGGTGCTGTTCCTGCGCGAACAGGCCGAGAAGCGCTTCCTCGATGCTTTCGATCTACGTGAAGACATGACCCGTCAGGTCAAATCGGCGCTGCAAGCCAACCCGGACCTGCTCGGCCTATCGCTGGTGTTCGAAGCCAACGCACTGGACGGCAAAGACGAACTGTTCGCCGGCCAGGCTGAACTGGGCAGCAACGACAAGGGCCGTTTCGCTCTGTACTGGTCGCAACCGACCCCGGGCAAAGTCACCTCGATGGCCCTGCCGGAAAGCGACATGGCCGACACCAGCACCGGTCCCAGCGGTCAAGCGGCCAACGCCTGGTTCACCTGCCCGCGCGCCACGCTCAAGCCGTGCGTGATCGAACCGTACTTCTATGTGATCGACGGGCAAAACGTGCTGATGACCAGCATCGTCTTCCCGCTGATGGTCAACGGCAAAGTCATCGCCTCGCTGTCGGTCGACATCAACCTCAACAGCCTGCAAGCCATCAGTCAGGGCGCGAGCAAAAAGCTCTACGACGGCCAGACCGCCGTGAGCATCATCAGCCCCGCCGGCCTGCTCGCCGGTTACAGCCCGGATGCCGGCAAACTCAGCCAGCGTCTGGATGCGGTGGATAAAACCAGCGGCGCCGAGTTGCTCAGCAAGCTCGCCTCCAGCACAAGCGTCAGCAGCCTGCACAGCAACGGCCAGTTGAAAGTGCTGTCGCCATTTCAACCGATTCCCGGGGGTCCGTCGTGGGGCGTGCTGCTGGATGTGCCAGAGAAAGTCCTGGTCAGCCGCGCCGAAGCGCTCAAGCAACAACTGGACGCGAGCAACAACTCCGGCACGCTGATCGAATTGAGCCTCGGCGTGCTGGCCGCGTTGATCGGCTTGCTGCTGGTGTGGCTGATGGCGCGCAGCGTGACCAAGCCGATCCTCGGCGTGGCGCACATGCTTGAAGACATCGCCAGCGGCGAAGGCGATCTGACCCGCCGTCTGGCCTATGACAAAAAGGACGAACTCGGGCAACTGGCCGGTTGGTTCAACAAGTTCCTCGACAAGTTGCAGCCGATCATTGCCGAGGTGAAACGCTCGGTGCAGGACGCGCGCAACACCGCCGACCAGTCTTCGGCCATCGCCACGCAAACCAGCGCCGGCATGGAGCAGCAATACCGCCAGGTCGATCAGGTTGCCACTGCCTCCCACGAAATGAGCGCCACCGCGCAAGACGTCGCCCGCAGCGCCGCGCAGGCTGCCGAAGCCGCCAAGGATGCTGATCGCGCGACTCGTCAGGGCCTGACCGTGATCGACCGCACCACCGCGAGCATCGACACCCTCGCCGCCGACATGAGCGCAGCCATGGTGCAAGTCGAAGGCCTGGCCGCCAACAGCGAGAAGATCGGCGCGGTGCTGGAAACCATTCGTGCGATTGCCGAGCAGACTAACTTGCTCGCGCTTAATGCCGCGATCGAAGCGGCGCGCGCCGGTGAGGCCGGACGCGGTTTTGCCGTGGTCGCCGACGAAGTCCGCAACCTCGCCCGCCGCACACAAGAGTCGGTGGAAGAGACCCGTCAGGTCATCGAGCAACTGCAAACCGGTACGCAAGATGTGGTTGGTTCGATGGGCAACAGCCATCGTCAGGCTCAGGGCAGTGTCGAGCAGGTTGGCCAGGCTGTGACGGCGCTGCGCCAGATCGGCGATGCGGTCACGGTGATCAGCGACATGAACCTGCAGATTGCCAGCGCGGCGGAAGAGCAGAGCGCGGTGGCCGAGGAGATCAATAACAACGTGGCGACGATTCGCGATGTGACCGAGTCGTTGTCCGGGCAGGCGAATGAGTCGGCGCGGGTGAGTCAGTCGCTCAATAGTCTGGCGAATCAGCAGCAGAGTTTAATGGATCAGTTTCGGGTTTGATTCGCAGGTTGTGGGGTGTCAGTGAGATTCCCCCCTCACCCCAGCCCTCTCCCCCCAAGGGGGGCGAGGGGGAAAGGGAGCCGATCTCCGTGCCATTCAAAACCTGAGTTCGACTCGGCATTTCAGGTCATGGGGAAGCTTTCAAAACCCGAGTTCGACTCGGTGTCTCACGTCACAGGGAAGCTTTCAAACCCTGAGTTCGACTCGGTATCTCACGTCGGCGTACCTCGAACAAACACCTCGGTCAGTCCCCTCTCCCTCCGGGAGAGGGTTAGGGTGAGGGGCTTCTAAAGACTCACCGCCGAGGCAACTCGATTACCACCTTCAACCCGCCCCACTCACTCTCGCCCAACACCAGCAACCCGCCCCAGGTCTCGACAATATCGCGGACAATCCCCAGCCCCAGGCCATGCCCGTGGGTCTGCTCATCCAGCCGCGTGCCCCGACTGAACACCTCGGCGCGCTGTTCTTCGGGAATCCCCGGACCGTCATCTTCCACGCTCAGGGCAAAGCCATCCGTACGCTCGATCACGCTCAGGCGCACTTCGGCATCCGCCCATTTGCAGGCGTTGTCCAGCAAGTTGCCGAGCAGTTCCAGCAAATCCTCACGATCCCACGGCAGTTGCAATCCCGCCGGCGCGACATAACTCAAGGCCAGATGCTCGCCGTGAATCATGTTCAGGGTCGCCAGCAATCCCGGCAGTTCCGCATCGCAATCAAACAGCGCACCTGGCAACGCATCACCGGACAGCCGCGCA
This sequence comes from Pseudomonas sp. IT-232MI5, assembly GCF_949767845.1. NCBI lineage: Bacteria > Pseudomonadati > Pseudomonadota > Gammaproteobacteria > Pseudomonadales > Pseudomonadaceae > Pseudomonas > Pseudomonas sp. IT-232MI5. The sequence continues at coordinate 148,676 of NZ_CATKQE010000004.1, read as the reverse complement.
CGGTTCAACTCGCGATTGAGCCGCTGCTGCACCTGCTCCAGCTGTTCCTTGAGCACTTTGCGCAGCTCAGGATGCGCATCGAGTTTTTCGCTGGACGCCAGGCTCAACAGCACCGCCAGCGGCGTTTTCAACGCGTGCCCGAGATTGCCCAAAGCATTGCGTGAACGCTTGAGGCTGTCTTCAGTGTGCGCGAGCAAATGGTTGATCTGCGCCACCAGCGGTTCCAGCTCCACCGGCACCTGATCATCGAGTTGTGAACGTTGGCCCTGCTGCAACTGAGCAATCTGCTCGCGGGCCTTTTCCAGCGGTTTCAAGGCGCGGCGCACGGTCAAGCGCTGCAAGAACAGAATCAACAGCAACGCCGCCAGCCCCAGGCCCAGCCCGATCTGGCGCATGCGCTGAAAGCTCTCGCGCACCGGCGTGTAATCCTGCGCGACGCTGATCGAAATCGACTGGCCCAGACGCCGATAGTCCGAGCGCAGCACCAACAGCTGCTGACCGTCCGGCCCCAGTTGCAGATTGCTGTGCAGACCGGGGTGTTCGAGCAGCGGCAGGTCCTGATCCCACAACGAGCGCGAACGCCAATGGCTGTCGGCAAAATCGATGCGGAAATAGTGCCCGGAAAACGGCCGCTGATAGGCCGGTGACAGATGTCGCTCATCCAGTTGCAAACCCTGCGGGCCACGCACCAGCGCCACCAACAGGCTCTCGCTGTCGTTGCGCAGGCCAGCTTCGAGGTAACGCTGCAAACCCACTTCGAACAACCACAGACTGGTTTGCGCCACCACCACACCGACGACCACCATCACGCTGATCAAACCCAGGCTCAAGCGGCGCTGGATCGACCTCACGAAGCTTGCCCGCCGAACAGGTAACCCTGGCCGCGACGGGTTTCGATCACGCTTTTGCCGAGCTTGCGCCGCAGGTGATTGACGTGCACTTCGAGGACGTTGGAGTCACGCTCGGTTTCACCGTCGTAGAGGTGTTCGGCGAGGTGGCTTTTGGAGAGGATCTGCTCCGGGTGCAGCATGAAATACCGCAGCAGGCGGAATTCGGCGGCGGTCAGTTGAATGTCGGCGCCATCGCGCACCACGCACTGACGGCCCTCGTCCAGATGCAAACCGGCCGCCTGCAATGTCGGCTGATTGGCCTGGCCTTTGGAGCGGCGCAACAACGACTGAATGCGCAGTTGCAGCTCTTCAGGATGGAACGGTTTGGTCAGGTAGTCATCGGCGCCAGCCTTCAGGCCTTCGATGCGCTCGGCCCAGGAATCGCGCGCCGTGAGGATCAGCACCGGAATCGCCAGACCGCCGGCGCGCCACTGCGCCAGCACCTCAAGCCCCGGCACCCCCGGCAGGCCGAGGTCGAGAATGATCAGGTCATACGGTTCGCTGCTGCCCTGATACAGCGCATCACGACCGTCCGCCAGCCAATCGACCGCATAGCCCTGCCGTTGCAGGCTGGCGAGCAATTCGTCAGCCAACGGTACGTGGTCTTCCACCAATAGCAAACGCATCGATCAATCTTCCTTGTCTTTCACAAGTTCACCGGTATCGGCCTTCAAGTGCAGCTCACGGGCGACACCTTCGACGGTCAGCAACTCGACTTCATAAATGTAGACGTCGTGTTTTTCTTCCAGCTCGACTTCCAGCAGTTTTGCGCCGGGATAACGATCCATCGCCTGCTGCAGCACTTGCTCCAGCGGCAGGATCACGCCCTGCTTGCGCAGATCAAGCGCCTCGTCCGGACCGAGGTCGCGGGCCATGGCCGTCGAGCAACACATCACCAGCGCCAACGCCGTACGGCGGGTGGCGCGAACATTAACCTTCATTACGTATCCTGATGATCCTTGAGAACCTGCCCAGTCACCGCGTCTAATTCCAGATCCCACTCCAGCCCCTGCGGATCACGCATTTCGATCTGGTAGATGTACTTGCCGTACTGCTCTTCCAGCTCGGTATCGGTGATCGTCGAACCCGGGTGTTTTTCCAGCGCCGTGGCGTTGAGCTTCTCGAAGGAGACGATAGTACCAGCGTCGCGCAGACGCAGGGCTTCGTCGGGGCCGAGATCGCGGGCGTGGGCGAGGTTGGCGGTGAAGCCGATGATCGCGGCAATGGACAGGGCAGTCAGGGTTTTCATGGGGTCTCCGTATTTTTATGTGTTGCTTACGGTGGGCACCTTAGCGAGATGAACTTAACTGAAACTGAATTGCCATCATTGCCCCAGCTCAACACATGCCCCCGTGTAGGAGCTGCCGCAGGCTGCGGCAGCTCCTACAGGATTTTGTAACATGTGCTTATAATTGTTCGCTTGCTAACGATCGAGACCGGTATGACCGCCATCCACATCAAATTCCCCGCCCTCACCCTCAAGGCCGGCCCACGCGCCATGGCGCGCATTCGTGCCCAAGGCCTGAACGCCGCCGACGTCGGCACCCTGCCCGGCGCGGCCGGTGGACCGAAGGCGTTGGGCATTCAGGGACTGGATCTGGCGTTGTTCGGTGAATGGCTGCCGAGTGCACCGCGTGAGCGTTCGCTGATCGGCGCCTCGGTCGGTTCCTGGCGCTTCGCCAGCGCCTGCCTGCCGGACGCCGCCGAAGGCATTCGCCGCCTCGGTCATCTGTACGCCGAGCAGAATTTCAACAAAGGCGTGACCATGGCCGAGATCAGCCAGAGTTCGCAGCGCATGCTCAACGACCTGCTCGACGGCCGCGACGCGAGCATCCTCGACAACGCGCATTACCGGCTGAACATCATGGTGGTGAAAAGTCAGGGGCGTCTGGCCGATGACCATCGCGGCCGACTGGGTCTGGCACTGGGCTCGGTGATTGCCGACAACCTGCGCGGTCGCGCGCGGCTGTCGCGGCACTTCGAACGACTGATCATCCACGACCCACGCCTCGCCCCGCCGGTCAATGCGCTGAACGATTTCCCGTCGCGCTTTGTCGCCCTGAATGCCGGCAATCTGCGTCAGGCCTTGTTGGCGTCGGGATCGATCCCGATGGTCATGGAAGGCGTACGTGACCTGCCGGGCGCCGGTGCCGGGACGTTCCGCGACGGTGGCCTGCTCGACTATCACCTTGACCTGCCCTACAGCGGCGACGGCATCGTGCTTTATCCGCACTTCACTGATCGGGTGATTCCCGGCTGGTTCGACAAGACCCTGCCATGGCGCAAGGCCTCGGTGGAGCGCTTGCAGGACGTGCTGCTGCTCGCGCCTTCGAAGGAATATCTGGCGCGTCTGCCCTACGGCAAACTCCCCGATCGTAATGATTTCAAACGCTTCATGGGCGATGCGCCGGGCCGGCAGAAATACTGGCACGCAGCGATGGACGAGAGCCGTCGCCTCGGCGATGAGTTCCTTGAACTGACTGCCAATGGTCGCCTCGCCGAGCGCTTGCTGACCCTTTAGTCAGCACGGCCAAAGACAAGCTGGTAAACTCGCCGCCTGCCCGAATCGCTGCGGCGAACGCCATCTGAACAGAGCCGAAAATACCGTGGAAATCTTCAAAGAGTTTACTTTCGAATCCGCCCACCGCCTGCCGCACGTCCCGGACGGCCACAAGTGCGGGCGTCTGCACGGTCACTCGTTCAAAGTGGCGCTTCACCTCAGCGGCGACCTCGATCCACACACCGGCTGGATCCGCGATTTCTCTGAAATCAAAGCGATCTTCAAGCCGCTGTACGAGCGTCTCGATCACAACTACCTGAACGACATTCCCGGTCTGGAAAACCCGACCAGCGAAGTACTGGCCAAATTCATCTGGAATGAAATGAAGCCGTTGTTGCCGGAACTGAGCGCGATCCGTATTCACGAGACGTGCACCAGCGGTTGCATCTATCGCGGTGAATAACCTGACGTAGATCTCCCTCGTAGGAGCTGCCGAAGGCTCCTACAGGGGGATTGGTGTTTTGTCTGGGAAATAGAGAACAGCCCGCGAGGCTGTTTTTTTACGCCTATGCTTTTTGGCTCCCACCCGCCAAGAGGACAGGCCCATGACAGACTGGCTGCTGGATCAGGTCTTTGACTTCAACGGGCATCCCGTTCGTTACGCCATACGCGGCGACGGCCCGCCGCTGGTGTTCGTGCATGGCACGCCGTTTTCGTCATACGTGTGGCACCGGATCGCTCCGCACTTTTTTGCCACACACCGCGTGCATTATTTCGACCTGCTGGGCTACGGGCGCTCCGAGCAACCTGACGCCGATGTCTCTCTCGGCGTGCAAAACCAACTGTTGGCGCAGTTGCTCGATCACTGGAATATTCAACACCCCGATGTCGTCGCTCACGATTTTGGCGGCGCCACCGTGTTGCGTGCGCATCTGCTCAACGGCAAGGATTATCGCAGCCTGACACTCATCGACCCTGTGGCCCTGACGCCCTGGGGTTCGCCATTCGTGCAACATGTGCGCCTGCATGAAGCGGCGTTCAGTGGCCTGCCCGACTACATCCAGCGCGCCATCGTGCCGACCTATATTCGCGGGGCAATTCACCGCGATATCCCCGATGACGAACTGGCGCCCTACGTGCAGCCGTGGCTGGGCGACCCGGGGCAAGCGGCGTTCTATCGGCAGATTGCGCAGATGGACGAGTGCTATACCCGTGAGGCAGAAAGCTTGTATCCGACGATTCGCTGCCCGGTGCAGATTCTCTGGGGCAAGGAGGATCAGTGGATTCCCATCGAGCGTGGCCGAGCGTTACATCAAATGATCCCGGGATCACAATTCCACCCGATTGCCAACGCCGGCCACCTCGTCCAGGAAGACGCCCCCGAAGCCATCGTCGCCGCCCTGCTGCGCTTCCTCTGACCTTGATCGTTCCCACGCTCTGCGTGGGAACGATCAAAAACAAGATCAAAAGATCGCAGCCTTCGGCAGCTCCTACATTGGGGCTCCGGTGTATTCAGGTGCACTGTTTTCGCGCTTGCCGACGCGACTCGTCTATACATAACCCGCGCCATCCGGCATTTGGCACGACCACTGCAACCCTCCCCCGCGTCTCCTCTATTCCAGCAAGGACCGCCCCATGACGCAGAACGATCCCGGCAACGATTACCCCCTCAGCGAAGTCCCCATGCATGCGCGCAAAGGCCTGGCCTCCACGGCGATGGTGTTACTGGGCTTCACGTTTTTCACCGCAACCATGTTTGCCGGCGGCAAGCTCGGCGTGGCGTTCAGTTTCGGCGAGATGATGGCGGTGATCATCGTCGGCAATCTGCTGCTGGGTTTGTACGCGGCAGGCCTGGGTTACATCGCTTTCAAGAGCGGCCTCAATTCGGTGTTGATGGGCCGTTTCTGCTTCGGCGAAGTCGGCAGCAAGCTCAGCGACCTGATCCTCGGTTTCACCCAGATCGGCTGGTACGCCTGGGGCACGGCGACGGCTGCCGTCGTGATCGGTAAATATTTCAATCTCGACGAAAGTACGGTGCTCGGCCTGATGGTGCTGTTCGGTCTGCTGTTCTGCGCCACAGCCTACGTCGGTTATCGCGGACTGGAGATCCTCTCGTACATCGCGGTGCCGGCAATGATGTTGCTGCTGATGCTGTCGATGTGGGTGGCGACGGTGAAAGTCGGAGGATTCGAGGGTTTGCTCAGCGTTGTGCCAAGCGGTTCGCTGGACTGGTCGACGGCCATTACGCTGGTATTCGGCACCTTCGTCAGCGGCGCAACGCAGGCGACCAACTGGACACGCTTCTCGCGTTCGGCCCGGGTGGCGGTGCTGGCCAGCCTGATCGGTTTCTTCATCGGCAACGGCCTGATGGTATTGATCGGCGCTTACGGCGCCATCGTTTACCAACAACCCGACGTGGTTGAAGTGCTGCTGTTGCAAGGTTTCGCCATGGCGGCGATGGCCATGCTGTTGCTGAACATCTGGAGCACCCAGGACAACACCATCTACAACTTCGCCGTCGCCGGTTGCAACCTGCTGCGCACCGGCCGGCGCAAAACCGTGACCCTCGCCGGCGCAGTGATTGGCACCCTCCTCGCGCTGCTGGGCATGTACGACATGCTCGTGCCTTACCTGATTCTGCTCGGCACGGTGATTCCACCGATTGGCGGGGTGATCATGGCGGACTTTTTCTTCCGTTGGCGCGGGCACTATCCGCGTCTGGCCGACGCACGGTTGCCGGCGTTCAACTGGCCGGGCCTCGGGGCCTATGCGGTCGGCACTGTCGCCGCGTTCAGCTCGCCTTGGGTCGCGCCACTGGTAGGGATCGCCGCTGCCGCGCTAACGTATGTCATCGTCACCGGCGTGCTCGGCGCTCGCAGCGCGAGCGCGCCACTACAAGACCTATAAAAAGGATTCGCCTGATGCACATCATCAACGCCCGTTTGCGCAACCAGGAAGGTTTGCACGAATTACACCTCGAAGACGGCCTGATCCGCAGCATCGCCCGGCAGACCGAAGCGCCCACTCTCGGCCCGGATGACCTCGACGCCGGCGGCAATCTGGTGGTGCCGCCCTTCGTCGAACCGCACATTCACCTCGACGCCACGCTGACCGCTGGCGAGCCACGCTGGAACATGAGCGGCACATTGTTCGAAGGCATCGAGTGCTGGGGCGAGCGCAAGGTCACCATCACCGAAGAAGACACCAAGACCCGCGCCAAGAAAACCATTCAAGCCCTGGCCGCGCACGGCATCCAGCACGTGCGCACCCACGTCGACGTCACCGACCCGCAACTTACCGCGCTCAAAGCCATGCTCGAAGTGCGCGAGGAAAGCCGCCACCTCATCGATCTGCAAATCGTCGCGTTTCCGCAGGAAGGCATCGAGTCGTTCCGCAACGGTCGCGAGTTGATGGAAGAGTCGATTCGCATGGGCGCGGACGTGGTCGGCGGCATTCCGCATTTCGAGTACACCCGCGATCAAGGTGTGAGTTCGGTGAAGTTCCTGATGGACCTGGCCGAGCGCACCGGTTGCCTGGTCGACGTGCATTGCGACGAAACCGACGACCCGCATTCACGCTTTCTTGAAGTCCTCGCCGAAGAAGCACGCAGCCGCGACATGGGTGCCCTCGTCACCGCCAGCCACACCACGGCGATGGGTTCTTACGATAATGCCTACTGCGCGAAACTGTTCCGTCTGCTCGGCCATTCCGGAATCAGTTTTGTCTCCTGCCCCACCGAGAGCATCCACCTGCAAGGACGCTTCGACAACTTCCCGAAACGCCGGGGCGTGACCCGTGTGAATGAATTGCTCGAAGCCGGCATGAACGTCTGTTTCGGCCAGGATTCCATCGTCGACCCATGGTATCCGCTGGGCAACGGCAACATCCTGCGCGTGCTTGAGGCCGGGCTGCACATCTGCCACATGCTCGGTTACCGCAACCTGCAAAGTGCGCTGGACCTGGTCACGGATAACAGCGCCAAAGCCATGCACCTGGGTGAGCGTTATGGCCTGGAACAGGGGCGTCCGGCGAATCTGCTGATTCTCTCGGCGGACAGTGATTACGAGGTGATCCGCAGTCAGGGCTTGCCGTTGTACTCGATTCGCGGCGGCAAGGTGTTGATGAAGCGGCAGATGCCGGTGGTGGAGTTCAGTGGTGAACTGAGCTGAGCTGAGATCTGCGGCGGGGCTGATGGCCCCATCGCTGGCAAGCCAGCTCCCACAAGGATCTGTGGCGCACCGCAGATCCAATGTAGGAGTAAGCCAGCTCGCGATAGCGCACTGGCATTCAATAAAGATGTTGTCTGATCTACCGCTATCGCGAGCAGGCTCACTCCTACAAGGGTTCAGTGGCGTACACAAATGAGGTGTTCACCACAAAACCCTGTGGGAGCCTGGCTTGCCAGCGATAGGGTCTTTGAATTCAGCCCATCAACCGCGCCGTACCAAACAACCTGACCCGCCGCAATTCACCCTCTGCTTCTTCGAGCAAAATCGGCGCCGTGCCGCCGGGCATGACCACCTGCACTTCTCCCGCCTCGACCCAACCCACCCGCCAAGCCGCCGATGCCACGGCACTGGCACTGGTGCCGGAGGACGCCGTCGGCCCTTCGCCGCGTTCAAATACTCGCGCGAGGATTTTCTGTGGTGATTCCAGCACCGCCCATTGCAGATTGACACCTGCCGGGCATGGATCTCCGGCACCGGTGGGCATGGCGTAGGCGATTTCGGTCAGGCCTTCGTTCAGGGGTGATTCACGCATTTGCTCGTTGATCGGCAAAGTAGATACATCGCGGAGCAGCGTTACGCAATGCGGATTGCCAATGCGCACGAATTGGCTATGCGCCCAGTCGGAATCAAGTTGTGCCAAGGGCTGAACGTGGCTCACGTCCCGAGCATTGAACTCAATGCCTTGAACAGTCTGCGCACCGACCGCATCCGGTCCAAATCGCGGTTGGCCGAGATCGAGCCAGAAGCCTTTAACACCTTCGACTTCAGCCGGTTTCGCCGAGGTCTCCACGGCGTAACCCTTGTCGTGATGCACGCGCAACAAAGCACCCTCCTCTGGCATCAAGCCTTGCTCGGTCAGCGCCTGCGAGAAAATCGTCAGGCCATTGCCACTGCGCTCGGCGAGCGTGCCGTCGGTGTTGACGATCAGCACGTCGAATGGCGGCGACGTCTGGAACGGGCCGATCAGCAGGCCGTCACTGCGGTGGGACTTGCTGTTTGCCGGGCGTTGGTCTTCGGGCCAGTCGCAGCAGAGTTTGATCGCCGCTGCGCTCCAAGAGTGACGCGCAGAGGCGCATTCAGTGGCGCTGACGGGCACAACAATGCCCGCGTCGCGCAATGCCTGCGGCGCAATCACCCCATAAATATTGCCCCGTGCATCGTAGAATTGCGTCATCAACCTTAGTCCCTGCTACCGAAGAATCCCACTGTAAACCGAATCCCCTGTAGGAGTGAGCCTGCTCGCGATAGCGGTGTATCAGGCAAAAAAATATTGACTGACAAGCCGCTATCGCGAGCAGGCTCGCTCCCACAGGGTAGGATGTCGTCTGCACGTCCCCGAGCATCGGCGATCGAACCTCGTCGCTGAATCAGTGTCCTTCGGGGACGCGATGTTTTTTGCCAAGGATCGATATGACCAGCCTCAACCCCCAAGACACCTTCGTCCCCGGACGCCTGCAACAGATGTCCACGCGCATCGCCTTTTTCATCGCCGGACTCGGTATCGCCGCGTGGGCGCCGTTGGTGCCGTACGCCAAGGCCCGTGCCGGACTGGATGAAGGCACGCTGGGGTTGCTGCTGTTGTGCCTCGGCGTCGGTTCGATTCTGGCGATGCCGTTGGCGGGGATTCTGGCCACACGCTTTGGCTGTCGGCGGGTGGCCACCGGCGGCACGCTGCTGATCTGCGCGGCGCTGCCGTTACTGGCGACGGTGTCGTCGATACCGGCGCTGATCGCTACCCTGTTCATGTTCGGCGCCGGCCTCGGTACGGTGGATTCGACGGTGAACCTGCAAGCGGTGATCGTCGAACGCGCCAGCGGCAAGAACATGATGTCGGGTTTTCACGGCTTGTTCAGTCTCGGCGGGATTGTCGGCGCGGCGGGTGTCAGCGCCCTGCTCGGCCTCGGCTTGACGCCTCTCGCAGCCATGTTGGTGGTGGTCGTGGTGCTGATCGCGGCATTGTTCAAATGCGTGCCGCACATGTTGCCTTACGGCAGTGAAAGCTCCGGACCGGCATTCGCCATCCCTCACGGCATCGTGCTGTTTATTGGCGGGATGTGCTTCATCGTGTTCCTGACTGAAGGCGCGGCGCTGGACTGGAGTGCGGTGTTTCTGGCGCAGGAACGCGGGATCGACACGGCGTACGCGGGGTTGGGTTATGCGGCGTTTGCATTGACCATGACCGCCGGACGTTTGCTGGGTGACCGCATTGTGCGGATTGTCGGTGCCACGCGGATCATTCTGTTTGGCGGTCTGTTGGCTGCGGCTGGCCTGTTTCTGGCGACATTTGCGCCGAGCTGGCAAGCGGCACTGGTGGGTTATGCGCTGGTCGGTGCCGGCTGTTCGAACATCGTGCCAGTGCTGTACACGGCGGTGGGCAAGCAGACGGTGATGCCGGAAAGCATCGCGGTGCCGGCGATTACCACTTTGGGCTATGCAGGGATTCTGGCCGGGCCGGCGGTAATCGGTTTTGTCGCCCATGCCAGTAGCTTGAGCTTTGCCTTTGGCTTGATGGCGGTATTGTTGGTCGCGGTGGCCATCGGCGGTAAGACATTGAAAGTATGAAGATTGGCGCGACACCTGTCAGGTTTGACAGTAGACAGCCCTTGACCCTTTGAATCATGGTGATTTCCAGCCACGCGGAAATGGAAATCTGTCATGAACATTCGAATTGGATCGGCTGTTGCACTTATCGCTCTTCTCCAGGGATGCGCCTCCGTCAATCGATACGACTGGGGCGAAGGCGGAGCCAACTTTGCTCCCGCTGAGCGGCTGGCCAATGCCAACGGACGTTATGCGCATTGGCAAGCCATTGGCCGTGTCGAAGTTGAAGGCGGCATGACCTGCTCCGGTACACTCATTGACACACGAGAACCCGGTACTGTGTCGAATCCGGCTTATGTACTGACCTCCGGACACTGCACACATCCGGAGATAGGCAATAACGAGGTCATCGTCAATCAGCCTGCAAAGGGTCGGGTTACGTTCAATTATTTTTTCGACACGCAACCGCACAGTCGCTCCTATGCGGTAAGCCGGATTGGCTGGAGCACGCTGCGTGGCCAAGACATCTCTATCGTTGAACTTGAACAGCCTCTGGAACAGTTGATCAGCGACGGTATCGAGCCTCTGAAACTGGCGCATGCCCCCTTGCCCCCCGAAGAAAACATTTTGATCACCGGCGCGCCCGTGAACGGCTTCATTCAGCGAATGGCATGCAAACAGGAACATTCGGCAGCGGTCATCGAAGGCCCGTGGCGATGGGTAGGACAATCGAGCAACCGTTGCCTCGATGTTGTCAGTGGATTATCCGGCTCACCGTTGCTTGCGCGTTATTCCAATGAAGTCGTGGCTGTGTTGGGCACTACCACGCGCGGAAGTGAGCGTAATCGATGTGACAAGGGCGCCCCCTGTGAAGTCGTTGCCGGGCAGGTCAACAAGCGAACTGACACCAACTACGCCTCCACAACCGAAGGCCTGGGTGCATGCTTCACCAAGGGCCGTTTCGACCCGCGTCCGGGCGACTGCCCGCTGGGAGCGGCATGGTCTTTTCCGACATCATCGCAAAACAGCGATTACATCAAAGTCGAGCGTGACGAGCACGGACAAGTCGTGCCATGGCATTGGCTGCAAACCTTCGCATTGAGCGCTCCCTACTACCGCTATCGCTATACGCGCACGCTGGACGAATGCCAGTCGCTTGCTGGGTATAGCCAGGTACAAACCGCTCGCCCTGGTTCCGAGAATCAGTTGAACCATGAACTCAAAGAAGGTGCGGGGCTATATTTTCTCTGCCTGATTGGCCAACAGCGGCCTACGGACGTGCCAAAACAATCGGATGGAAAAACCCCCAGCATCTATTGGCGGTGGTTGCTGGAAGCACCAGCGCCGTTGGCGCCGGCCTATAAAATCGAATGGGTGGGTGACGATGACTACGATGTCAGGGTTTTTCCGGTCTCACCGGATCTGGATCCCTTTCAATTTCAGTACAAGTCCGGGCAGCCCGGGAGCATCAACTGCAATGACGGGCTGGGATTCCAGCGCGTATCGCCCTCCACGGGCGTGTTCCATGTTTCCGTTGCCAATGGCCGGCAGAACGTCTGCCTCAAAGGCGCAGACCTGGCGGGGAATCCCGGACCCGTTCTCAACTTTCTGATACCTGAATAGCCTGAGAGCGTTTATTGCTGAACCAGAGGAAACCGGTTCAGCAATGGCTTGAGTCTTAGAAACCGACGCTGGCCTGCACAAAGAACGTACGCGGCGCGCCGACATACATCCCCGAGTTGTTGTCGCTGGAGCGGGTGAAGTACTGCTTGTCGAAGACGTTCTTCACCCCGGCGCCCAGCTTCAGGTTCGACACCTGCGGTCCGAAGTCATAGCCGCCACGCACGTTCCAGGTCACGTAACCCGGAATGTCGCCGTACTGCCCGTCTGCGGTGCCGTCAGTGATGTAGTTGCCGTTGAAGCTGCCATCAGCGTTAACCCCGGTGCCCGGCGAGCGCTGTTTCGACTGGGCGAAACCGTCGAGGTTGTAGGTCCAGCGGTTGATGTCGTAACGCAAACCGACGGTCGCCACCTGACGCGAATAGAACGGCAGATCACGGCCCTTGAAACCCGGAATCTCGCCTTCATACGTGGCGCGGGTGTAAGTGAAACCGGCGTTGGCGGTCAAGCCATCGAGGCGCGGATCCAGTGCCGCCATGTCGTAGTGCACCGACGCTTCGATGCCTTGGTGCTTGGTCGCGCCGAGGTTGGTCCAACCCACGTCGTTGCTGATGTATTGCAGCTCGTCATCGAAGTCGATGTAGAACAGCGTTACCTCACCGCCCCACACATCATCGTTGTAGCGCGTGCCGATCTCGTAGGTCTTGGCCTTTTCCGGCTCCAGGCCATTGGCGGTCTGATCACCCGAGCCGCCCTGACCGAGCTGGAAATACTGCAGGCTGCCGAACGAGGTTTCATAGTTGGCGAACAGTTTCCACGCGTCCGACAGGTGATACATCACGCTCAGCGCCGGCAACGGTTCATTGCTCTCGATACTGCGGTTTTTCGCCTGTACCGGCTTGCCGGCCGTGTCGAGCACCGCGCGGTCATGCCAGTCAGTGCTGATGTGTTCGAAGCGGATGCCCGGGGTGATGGTCCAGTTGCCGACATCGATTTTGTTGTCGAGGTAGACCGAGTTGGCTTCGGTGCCGCCGGTACGATCCTGGAAAACATGACCATCAGACGTCGGCGTGAGCACCGGCTGATTATTGACCAGCGCCACTCGGCTCGACGATTCGTGCATCGCCTCTTTCAGGTAGCGATAACCGACGCTGACTTCCTGCGTGGTCGGGCCGACATCGAAGACCCGCGAGACCCGTGGCTCGATGCCCAGCGTGTAATACGAGCGCGGATAGGAGCTGAGGGTTTTCTGGTCGCGCGCGGCGATGGTGCTGCCACGGAAACTGTCGGTGTAATAAGTGAGGATTTCCGCCTGGGTGCGTTCGTCGATCTGACGGATCCATTTGAACGACACGTCTTTGCGCCGACCGGTGAACTGATCGTAGTCACGCACCGAGTCATACGGTTTGGCGTCGTACTGTTTTTGCGTCAGACCGCCGGGCATATCGGCCGTGGCGTCGTAGTAGTGAAAGTTGAGGCTGAAATCGTCCTGATCGGTCGGCGCCCAGTGGGTCTTGAGCAGCACGTCGTCGATGTCGTTGCCATTGTTGCGCTCGCGGTAACCGTTGCCGTTGACGCCCGAATACAGCAACGCCACGCCCATGCCGTTGTCGGCAGTGCCACCGAGGAACGCGGTGTCGATGTGTTTCCAGCCACCGTACTGAGTGGTTTCCAGGGTGGTGCCGATTTCACCGGTGGCTTTTTCCGGGATCGCGCGGGTGACGAAGTTGATCACCCCGCCGACGTTCTGCGGCCCATAACGCACCGAACCGGCGCCACGCACCACGTCGATGCTGTCGAGGTTGCCCGAGGAAATCGGCGCCATCGACAGTTGCGGTTGACCGTACGGGGCGAATGCCGCCGGTACGCCGTCGATCAACACGGTGGAGCGCGGCGACAGACGCGAGGTCAGACCGCGCACGCCGACGTTGAGGGAAATATCGCTGCCGCCGGTGCCGTTGGAATCCTGCACCTGCACGCCCGGGACACGCTTGAGCACGTCGCTGACGTTCATCGCGCCCTGCTCGACCATGGCTTCGCGGCGGATCACCGTGCGCGCGCCGGGATGGTTCTGCACCACGGCGGCGTTGGCATCACCGAGCCAGTCACCAACCACCTTGATGTCGGTCACGCCCAGTTCCAACGGGCCGTTGCTGGCGGCGGAACTCGCGGCCGGCGACAGCGTTACCGAACCTTCGTTGATCTGATAATCCAGACCGCTGCCCTGCAGCAATTGGCGCAACGCCTGCTCCGGCGAGACATCACCGTCGACTGCCGGCGCCTGTTTGCCGGCGACCAGGTCCGGGCTGAAAAACACTTGCAGCGATGTCTGCTGGCCCAGTTCGCTGAGGGCCTGACCCAATGGCTGCGCGCGGATATGAATCGCTTCACCGGCAAACGCCAGCGGCATGGCAGCGTTGACCGCCAGCGCTAGGGCCAGCGGCAGCCAAGGGGATTTTTTGTTGTTGGCAGTGGTGTTTTTCACGTCGTACGTAGTCCTGTGGATCGCAAGAGTGTGCGGCTGTTAATGCAAACCAGTTGCAGTTGAACAGGAAGACGATGAACTCGAAAAAAACCTGAATTTTATTTTGCGATTATTTCCTGACTGCCATCCGCAAGGGTGCGAACGGCCACCGGCAGGATGCTCGGCAAGGCTTTGAGCAAAGCGTCGGTGTTGTCCGATTTGAACACGCTGGTCAGGCGCAGACTGGCCACGGCCGGATTGGCCACGGTCAGCGGCTGCTCACGGTAACGCGAGACTTCGGCCGCGACCTCACTGAGGCTGGCGTTGTTGAACACCAGTTTGCCGCTGCGCCACGCTGTCAGCTCCGCCGGGTTGACTGCATAGGCGGCGGCGACTTTGCCCTGCGCATCGACATAAGTGCCGAGGCCTGCGGTCAGGCTGATGAAGTGATCATCCGCTGCATCGCGCCCCTGCACTTTCACCGTGCCCTGCTCCACCGCTACGCGGGTTTGTGCGACATCGCGGCGCACATCGAAACGCGTGCCGGTGACCGTGACCTTGCCATTTCCGGTCTCGACCACGAACGGTCGCGAGGTATCGTGCGCGACGCTGAACAGCGCTTCGCCTTCGCTCAACTCGATCAGTCGACGATCCTGTTCATAGTGCACTTGCAAGCGGCTGCGGCTGTTCAGATCGATCACCGAACCGTCCGGCAGCGCCACGTGTTTGCGCTCACCCAGCGCCGTGGCGAATTCGGCGCTGTAGCCGCCGGGATGATTCAAACCACTGAACAAACCCAGGCCGAGCGCCACCGCCAGCACACTCGCGGCCACGGCATAACGCAGCATCGGACGGCGCTCGCGGCGAGTGGGCGGCGTTTCAACAAGGGCTTTGAGGCGTGGCGCCGGGAGCAAATCCGCCGCCGACCACAAGCCCTGCAGCAATTGGAATTCGTCACGGTGCTGCGGATGTTGATTCAGCCAGGCATCGAAGCGCTGCTGCTCGTCGGCACTGACGGCCGGCTCCTGCAAACGCACAAACCAGCGAGCCGCGTCATCGCGCACCGTTGTTTGCCCGCACGCGCAATCACGCGTATCCATCATGGAATGTCCTGTTGGGCTAGGGATGAAAAGCTGCGGCGGTTCATGACTGCAACCCGTCGAGGCGATCACGCAGATGCCGCAGGGTGCGGATCATATACTTTTCGACCATGTTCTTGGACAGGCCCAGGCGTTCGGCGATTTCCGCCTGGGTCAGGCCTTCGATCTTCTGCCAGACGAAGATCTTGCGGCAATTGACCGGCAATTCAGCGAGCGCCCGTTCGATGGAGTCAGCCAACTGGATCGCATGCATGTAATGCTCCGGGTCGCCGGATGACGACTCACTGTGATCGATGGCCTGGGACTCCATGGCGCCGCGCCGATCCTCACGCCGATAACCGTCGACCGCGATATTGCGCGCGGTCTGGTGCAAATACGCCCGGGGCTGCTGCACCGCCGCCGAATCCGACTCAAGCACCCGCACAAAGGTGTCGTGCGCCAGATCCTCGGCCTGCGCGCGATTGCGCAGGCGGCGAGTCCAGGTGCCGATCAACTCTTCGTAATGCTCGAAAAAGCCGGGTCTGCGGGGACGCATTGGGGTATGGGCGGCGTGCTGAGGAAAAGGGTGTGAATAGTAATGGTTACCATTAAGCCGAAGCAATGGATTCCTCAAATCCGACCGTCCGGGTCGCCTCGCGAGCTCAGCGTTTTATCGAAATCACACCACTCATGTAGTCATGCAAGTCACGCAGATCCTTAACGCTCCAGGCATGCGGCGGTATTTTTACCCCGTTTTCCTGCAGCGTTTTTGGAATCAGGTTGCCGTTCGGGCGAAGGATGATCGACGACACAATCACCCCCGGATATTCACTCAGGCGTTTTTTGAACGCGGAGGTGGTCAGGTCGGGTGTGGGCGGATTGCTTTTACGCGCCAACGGTCCGCTGCCTTTTATATCGGCGCCGTGGCACACAGCGCAGCGCTGCGAATAGAGGTTTTTGCCGTTGCTGTTATCCGCGAAGGACACGGATGGTTGGGCGATCAACAAAGCCCCGAGTACAGCGACGAATGCGGTTTTCATTGTTTGCCTCCCTGGCGTTTTTTAAGGTCGCGCATGATGCGCGAGATTTAACGCCTGGCGCAAAACAATGTGGGAGCGAGCCTGCTCGCGAATGCGGTACATCAGTCACTGGTTGCATTGACTGACAGGACGCTTTCGCGAGCAGGCTCGCTCCCACAGGGTTGGGTGGTGGATGCGGGGTCAAGTGCATCCACCACTGGCCGTTGGATCAGCCTTTCTCGTCGATCCCGGCTTGCAGGGTCTGGGTGTCGAGATGCCCACTCAGGGTGACCGGGCCGACTTTCAAGGTACCGTTTTCCAGGGAAACCTTCGGTGCGTTTTCCTCGGCTTTATGCGGCAGATCAAGGCCCGCTTTCACGCCGTAGTCACGGTTACTCAGATCGGTGCTGCTGACCTTCGAACCACCGAGATCGACCTTTCCTTGCGTCGCCGAAATCCGCGCGCCGGTCAGCTGTGTCGCGCCGCCGACTGCGAGGTTCACGCCTTGGCTGGCACTGATCGCGGACGCCTGCGCAACGCTGTCCTTGTGCGCGTACTCACCCTGCGCTTTCAGTGTCGGTTTGTAGTCGGTGCCGGCGAGCTTCTCCTTGTCGCTCGGTGGATTTTTCTTCGCAGTCAGGCCCAGATCAACATCGACCTTGGCGTGGTTGCTCGCGTCCTGACGGCTTTCGACGGTCAGATCACCCGCGACCTTGCCGCTGACATCTTTAGCGTCGATCCGCGCACCCGCCAGCTGTGCATCACCAGCGCTGTTCAACACCACGCTGTCAGCCTTGATCTGGCTGTTCTGCTGGGTGCTGCCCTGCAAGTAATCCACAGCGACTTTGGCCCCGGCGTTGAAACCGTGGTCGCTGCTGGCCTTCTCATCAGCGGCGGTCGGGGTTTTGCTGCTCAGGTTGCCACCGGCATTCAGCGCGACATTCCAGTTATTGCGGTGGTCGGTGGACTGCGCCGACTCCTGCACGTAACCACCCTTTTGCGCGTCGATGCTGACGTTCGGTGCGCTGACTTGCGTGCCTTGCAGATGAATCGAATCACCGCTCAACGCGATGCCGCTCTGGCTGTTGAGTTGGCCACCGATAAGGGTTTTCGAATCCTCGTTGACCCGACCGATATTGAAGTTGCCACTCAGATTGCCGCCCTGATCGCGGCTCTTCTCGCTGCTGGTTTTGCTGCCGCCACCCTTCAAGCCGCCGCCGAGGTTGCTGCCGGTCGCGGTATGAGTGTCGGTTGCGGCTTGCAGATCGAACTTGCCATCAGCGTGCAGATCGATGGCGCCAGCGCTGTCGATTTTCGTGCCTTGCTGGACTTGATCGCCGCCGCTGCTGAGTTGCACCGGACCGTTGCCGGTGATGCTCGCCACATGGGCCTGAGTGTCAGTGCTTTGCTTGCCGCTGTGATCAAGCTGGAAACCGGCGCCGAGATCAACGTTGGTGCCATCGGTGCCGGGCAAGGTGCCGACCGTCAGCGAGCCATTGCCGCGCAGGCTGCTGTCATTGCTGGTCTGCCGGTCATTGGCCTGATTCAGCGCCAGATCACCGCCCGTCTTGATGCTCACACCGCCCTGCCCGCCGTCGAAACGACTGCCTTCGAACTGCGCATCGCCGCCGACCTTGATGTTCACACCCTGGCTACCGGCGTAACCGCCGACCACGGCGCTGGAGTTGTCCTTGCTCGACGCACTGCTGCCACCCGCGCCGCTGCCGGCGACATTCACGTCTTCACCGGTCTTGGTGTAGACGCGCACATCGACCTTGGCATCCACCGCGTTGGCGCTGCTGTTGTGCGTATTGCTGGCGGCATCGGCAAGCAGTTGGTCAGCGCTGATGTTCACTTGGCCGGCGCTGGCGTGGTATTGCGTGCCTTGGTCGTGCAACGTGCCGGTGGTTTTCACATCGACAGTGCCGCCGTCAAAACGGCTGACTACAGCGTTGTTGTTTTGCTCGGTTTTGCTGGCGCTGCCATGACCGACTGCGACGTCTATGCCGACATTCGGCTGACCGAGATTGGCCAGCGAATCCTTGTCCGGCACCTTGCCGCCGAGCACGTCTTTGACTGCGCCCGCGATCGGCCGGGCGATGTCTTTGTACTCGACGTTGGCGCCGATGTCCGCCGACCAGTTGCTCTCGCTATGCGTGCTGCTGTCAGTGTTGCTGGCCGCACGGTTGTCGATCTCGTTCGCGGCGACTTTCAGACCGTCGCCAGCCTTGAGTTGCGCACCTTCAGTGGCGAGTTTGTCGGCATTGATCGTCAGGCTGCCGCTGCTCTGTACGCTACTGGTTTGCGCGGTGGTTTTACTGGTCGAATCCTGCGCCGTGCTGTGGGCGAAATCGACGCCACTGCCGGCACGGTCGAGGCCGCCGGTGTAGTAGAAACCGCCGCCGGTGCTGGAGGTGTCGGTGGTGGTTTTGTGACTGTCGGCTGCGGTCAGCAACGACACGTTTTGGCCGCTCAACGTGGTGTCGCCAACGGTGGATTTCACCTCCGCGCCTTTGAGCGTGACGTCACCGCCCGCCTTCACCTGCACACTGCCGCCGCTGAGGCTGGAGCCTTGTTGAGTGACGTCGTTGCTAGTGACGGTTTGCTGTTTGTCTTCGTAGTGGATCCCGGCGCGGTATTGTTCCGGCGTTTGCTCTTTGGCGTACGCATCGAAGCCACGGGTGTGCGTGGTGTCAGTACTGTCGTGAGTGTTCTGCGCCGAATGCACATTGACGTCGCCTGCCGCGTCGGCCGTCAGCGCACCGCCAGCCTTGACCGTCGAGCCCGCCACTTCGATATCCTTGGCGCTCTTGAGCTTGAGGTTGCTGTCGGACACCAGTTCGCTGCGCACGGTGCTGCTGTCTTTGCTGTTCTGCCGCGACTCGTCCTTGCTGATGCCGAAGAACTTGCTGTCCTTGTCGTGGTTATTGCTGTGCGAGGTGTCCTGCACGCCATCGATCACCAGCGAACCCTTGTCGCTGATCACGCTGGCGTCGGTGCCGCCACGCACTTGGCTGCCGCTGATGCGCACGTCGTCAGCCTTGACGATCAGTTTGCCGCTGGCGTTGACCTTGCTGCCCTGATGCTGGGTCTTGCCCTTGTCGGCATCGCCGGTCTTGCCGAAGAAACCACCGCCGACCAAGTCACCGGAGTAACGGTTGTCGCTGCTGCGATTGGTAAGAGTGGCCGTGGTGATTTCCACCTGTTTGCCGGCCAGTTGCACGTCGCCGGAGCTGTTTAACTCGGCGCCTTCGGAGCGCAACAACGCGGCGGTTTGCAGAGCAATGTTGCCGGCCTTCAGTTGGCTGGTGACGCTGCGCTGCTCCTCGCTGCTGCTGTTCCAGTCGGCTTTCCACAGGTGTTTGCGGTGATTACCTTGATCGGTCTGCGTATGGCTTTCAGTGGCGGCGGTCAGGCGCAAGTCGCCGCCGCTTTGCACATCGAGAGTCTTCGCCGCTTCGACTTTGGCGGCTTTCAGTTCGGTGTCTTTACCGGACGACAGTTTGGCGTCGCGGCTGGCGATAATCTGGCTGCCGTGCTGGCGCGATTCACTGTCGATCTGGGTGCGGTCGTAGGTTTCCCAGGTGATGCCGATGGTGCTGTTGTTCCAGTTTTCGCGCTTTTCCTGAAGCTTGCGGCTTTCGACCGTTGACAGGGTCAGGTTGCGTTTGGCGTCGAGCGTGACGTCGCGAGCGCTGACATCGGTAGCCGCCAACGTCAGATCCTTGCCGCTGTGCAAAGCCACATCGCCCTGACTACTGCGGAGACCGGCGCGGGTCACGTCGAGGCTGTTGGCCACGGCTTCACCGCTGACACTGAGGTCACCGGCCGAGCGAATCTGCACGCCATCACGCCCGGCGACTTGCACCGCGCCAACCCGTACGCCGGCACCTTCGGCGGTGCTGACAATGTTGATGCGCCCGGCCTGCATGGCGCCGAACAGACTGGCGTCGATGCGTTGATCGCCGGTGTTGCCGGCAGGGTCGACGGTTTTCACCTGGCCGCTGGCGTAATCAACCTGATTGCGCCCGACCGTAAGGTTCAACTGGTCGCGCGCAGTGATCGCGCCCTGGCTGTCGATTCGCGGCGCGATCAGGTTGATCGAGCCCTCGCCGTTGCGTAGTCCACCGCTGTGAATCTGCAACTGACCACTGGCGTCGCGGGTATTCAGACTTTGCAGTTTGCCGTCATTCAATTCCGGGCGACCGACCACCAGATTGGCATTCGGCGTATTGATGAAACTACCGCCATTGACCGAGATGCCGTTGGGGTTGGCCAACACGTAATCGGCAGGCCGACCGAAGATTTCCTGCGCGCCGTTGATGGCGGACGGATTGCGGCTGATCACTTCGTTGAGAATCACGCTCGCCGCCTGGCCTTGCAGTTGCGGGTTGGCCGCCAGTTGCCCGGCCAGTTGCGATTGCCCGGCCTGCAAGGCGTTGTTCAGTACCAGCCCCTGACGGTCGACGTTGTAATCGAGGAACTGGTTGTGCGACAGGCCCGAACCGTTGGGCGCGACGATGTTGACGATGGGCACACCGCCCTGGGTCTGCAATTGCGCGGTGCCGCCGGGTCCCGGTGCGACCACGACGCCGCCGGCGAGCGCGCTCGGCAGGTGCACGGCGAAGAACAGGCTGGCAATCGCCCAGCGCAATTTGCCCCGCGGCGAAAGATGAAATGCAAAGGTGTGTGCTGGCATAAAAACGTCTCCATGTGAGTACGGCATCACGTCGCGCGTTTAGTCTTGGCCGTGGCTGACGCGCTCAGATCCGACGGCTGTTTGTTCACTGCGTTGTTCGTTGCGGTAGCGTCATATCTGCACCCCGACGCGCATCAGCCAGGTTTGCGGTTCGTGTTGCAGACCGCTCGGGGTGTTGAGCGCGCGTTGATAATCGACGTCCACTTGCAGATTCTTCCAGCCCAGATTCAGACCGACACTGGCGCCACTCAGGCGTTGGCCCTGCGCGCCGTGATCGGCCTTGATCCAGCCGTGGTCGAGGCCCACCCGCGGGGTGATCTGCACCGGCCATTGACTGCGCAGCGGCAAGCGCAAGGTGTTGCGCCAGATCGCGCCGCTGGCGCCGGAGGCACTGCTGACCCGATAGCCGCGCACCGCCGAATCATCGGTGCCGAGTAACTGTTCGATCGCTGGCAACGGGTCCGGGCTGTATTGCACGTTGAGCTGGCTCTGCCACTGCCAGGCCAGCGCGCCAAGCTGACCATTGCGCCACTGACTGAGGCCGGCGCGGTACTTGCGGAACTGCGCCTTGGGCAGATTGTTGATCTGCTGCTGTGAGTCGTCGTCGGCGCCAAACCAGCGCAGGCCCTGAGCGTAATTGACATCAAGGTTCCACACCGCGCGGTCGAGCCAGAACAGATTGAGGCCAGCCTCAGCCACCGTCAGCGTCGGGCTTTGAATACCGAGGCGAACGTCTTGCAGGTAGCTGTCGACATCCTTGTGCGCCAGTTGCAGGTTGGCGCTGAGCTGACGGCTCTGGTCGCGCCACAGCACACGGTCGGCGCGCAGGCTGACCTGATCGGTGATGCCGGTGTTGTGAAAGATCACGCTTGGCAGTTTGAATGGCGCGCGATATTCGGCATGGCTGGCGAACACGCTGTAGGTCCAGTAACCGTAGGGAATCGCGTAATACAGGCTGGCGTTGCGGCTGTAGCGATCGCCCTGATTGAGGGTGTCGCTGGCGCTGAGGCTCAACAGGTCGTTGAGTTGCAACGGGCTGTCGAGACTGAGGCTGACGGTGTCGCGATCACGTCCGGTGCTGGCGCTGCCGAGGTTGTCGATGCCCGCGTTCAAGGCCCAGCGCGAATGCGCGGAGGTGCGAGAAC
The DNA here is from genome assembly GCF_949767845.1 of Pseudomonas sp. IT-232MI5. NCBI lineage: Bacteria > Pseudomonadati > Pseudomonadota > Gammaproteobacteria > Pseudomonadales > Pseudomonadaceae > Pseudomonas > Pseudomonas sp. IT-232MI5. The sequence goes on along the minus strand of NZ_CATKQE010000004.1, from coordinate 126,490 downwards.
GCAGGATGATCCGCGAGGCACCGGGCTGGCTGCCGGGAGCGATATCGGCGGTGAGATCGATCGAGCGCAGGCGATTCAGTTGATCAAGGCCCTGCTCCAGATCGCGCAGGTTCAGCGGCTCGCCGAGCATCCCCGGAAACGCGCCGCCGAGGGACACCGGCAGACTCTGATCGGCCAGTTCGATGGACTCGATGTAGCCTTCGTCAACGCGGATATCCAGTGACTGCCCCGCTGCCGGTGCGCTGAGCAGATACGGACGGCTGGCGATATAGCCCTTGTCGACGTAGCTCGCGGTGATGGTCGCCAACAGATGATTGATCTGGCCGACGCCCATGCACGGCGCCAGCAGCGGTTTGATCCGCGCGTTGAGTTTGGCGCTGTCGATCAGCGTGACGCCGCCGATGCGCGCACCGCTCAATGGCCAGCAACGTTCATCGGCGGTGACGGTTGGCGGAATGGCCGGGGTGACCGGGGTGACCGGCGCCGGACCGAACGCGCCGCGCTCCAACTGCCGCTTTCTTTGCTCAAGTTGCAGTTGTTGCAGATCGCGCTGTTGCTGTTGTTGCTGGCGCAGCACTTCCTGGCCCGGCGCGACAGGTTCGGCGGCTTCAATCGAGGAGGCACACACACTCAACACAAAGGCCGACAACAGCGGGCAAAGCGGGGAACGACGGCGAAAAACAGCGCGAAACGGAAACGGCACGCAACATCCTTGCGATCATCAAATGGCGTAATGCCATGTCATCAATGATCGTGATAGTCGGAGCCCTCCTACACAAATGCAAGACGCTTCCTACAGCGCTTACATTTCTTAAACAATTGCTTTGCCCGGCTTTATTGTCAGCAGCAAGGCCACGGCACTGCACGCTATCAGGGTTTCCCCGAGGGCTTGAAACCAGCCGGCGAGCATCAGTCCCGCGCCGATCAGCAGGTAATACATCAAACCCAACAACGCCCCGGCGGTGCCCAATCGATCCGCGTAATTGGCCAGGGCCGAACCGAGAATGTTCGGGATTGCCAGGCCAAACGCCAACACCACCAGCAGCATCGGCAGCACGAACGCGACACTGCCTTGCAGCGACCACACGCCCACGCCACCGAGCAAGGCGATGCCAGCCGCGAGGCGAATCAACTGCAATGCCTTGAACCCGGCCGTCAATAAACGCCGGTTGAACCATGCTCCAAAACCTGAGCCCAGCGCGAGGATCACGCCGCTGTAGCCGAACCCGCTGGCGTCCACGTCCAGCCGCTGAAACATGAACGGTGCGAGGCTGTAATAGCTGAACAGCGCCACGTTGAACGATGCAATCCACAGCGCCGAGCGCCAGATCCCCCAGTCTCGCAGCATGCGCCCAAGGGTTTCGAACAGACCGACATGGCTGCAGGGCGCTGGCCGGGTTTCCGCCAGGATGTACCAACTCCATAGCCACAACAGCGTTGCCAGCAACAGCAATGCAGTGAGGACACCGCGATACCCGAAAACCTCAACCAGGCTGGCGCCGCTGAACAGGCCAATCGCCGGACTGGCCGCCAGCGCGATGCCTACCAGGGAAAACACCTGCGCCAGTTCGGCGCCTTTGAAGCGGTCGCGCAACACGGTTTGCGTGACCACCGAGCCCACCGCAGCACCGAAAGCCGCCAACATCTGCGCCAGTAACAAGCCGTTGAAACTGCTGACCCGCAGACCGAAAAGTGTGGCAGCGGCGTAGATCGCCAGGCCCGCGAGCATCGCCGGGCGCCGACCGATGCGATCACACAAACGCCCCCACACGACCACCCCGACGGCAAACGCGAGGAAATACACCGACAAGGTCTGCGCGGCGGCTTGCGGGCCAACGTTAAACGCACGCCCGATATCGCCGAGCGCCGGGCTGTACAGGGTTTGCGCGATCTGCGGAAACATCAGCAGCGCAATTGCCAGCCACAAGAAATATCTGTTGTTCATCCTTCATCACTCCTCACTTGAACCGCCGAGGAGTTTAAGAACCGGCCACTGGCGTATTATCCAAATCCTGCCAACTTATCGCTGAAATCGGACAACCCATGGCCTGGCTCGATGCCCACGCAACATTCGACGCAGATCGCTTTCAGGCGCCGGTGATTGGCATCGCCTCTACCTTGGGCGACCACGACTCCGGCCTGCACCGTCATCAACGCGGGCAACTGCTGTACACGCGACAAGGCTGCACGCGGATTACTCTGGCGCAGCAACTGTGCCTGTTGCCGCCGTCGCGGGCGGCGTGGATTCCGCCGGGTGTCAGCCATCGGGCAGTGATGCAGCGAAGTGTCGATTACCGCTCCATCTACTTGATCCCCGAACTGTGCGCTGCACTGCCGCAGCAGGTCTGCGTGATTGAAGTCAGCCCTTTGCTGCGTGCGGTGCTGGAGCCCATGGCGCTGGCCGATTTCGCCACCGATTGGCAGCTAGGAAAATTCGCCCACTTGCTCGGTCTGTGCCTGAGCGAAATCGCTGAAGCGGCGCAACAACCGATGTTGTTGCCGTTACCTCAAGACAAACGCCTCGCGCCGCTACTACAAACGCCCGAACGTCTGCCTCCGGAGCTGCAAGTGCTGGAACAGCAGATCGGCGCCAGCAGTCGCACCATCGGGCGAATCTTCCAGCGCGAAACCGGCATGAGTTATCAGCAATGGCGCCAGCAGTGGCGCTTGATGCGCGCGATGGAGTTGCTCGCCACCGGGCGCAGCCTGAGTTACTGCGCGTTCGAATCGGGTTTTGCCAGCGACAGCGCCTTCATCGCCTTCTTCAAAGCCATGACCGGCAGCACGCCGGGCCACTGGCTCAAGTGAGCAACTGACGATTGGCAGCAGAAATAATTTGCGACTAAATATTACCTGCGTCATATTACGGACGTAATAACGACCCGTTTGCGCAGGTATCCCGCCATGACCAGCATGCCCACCCTCGAACCTGTTGTGGTAAAGACCAGGCCGCCCCTGCTTAAACGCCTGCTGCTTCCCGGCGCAGGATTGCTCGCATTGATCTTTGCCGGTCTGTACGCCGTGCACTGGTGGGGCGCCGGGCGTTTTCTCGAAGAAACCGACGATGCCTATATTGGTGGCGATGTCACGGTGATCGGGCCGAAAGTCGCCGGTTACATCGACGAAGTGCTGGTCAGCGACAACCAGCACGTCAAGGCCGGCGATGTGTTGATCCGCCTCGACGCCCGCGACTATCGCGCCAATCTGGCCAAGGCCGAAGGCGCCGTCGCCGCCGAAGAAGCCCTGCTGGCCAACCTCGACGCCACCGAACAACTGCAACAAGCGGTGATCGGCCAGGCCCGCGCCGGCATCGACGCCGCCGGCGCAGAAACCGCGCGTTCGCGGGACGACAACGCACGCTACAAACGCCTGGTGACCAGCAACGCCGTGTCCGTAGAAAGCGCACAACGCGCCGACGCTACCTTCAAAACCGCACAAGCCCTGAGCGCCCGTGCACAGGCCGAACTGCTGGCCGCGCAACGCCAACTGGCGGTGATCGACACCCAGAAACAACAGGCCCGCGCCGCCCTTCAGCAAGCCCGCGCCGAACGCGATCTGGCGCAACTCAACCTCGGCTACACCGAACTGCGCGCGCCGGTCGATGGCGTGATCGGCAATCGCCGCGCCCGGGTTGGCGCCTATGCTCAGGCCGGCTCGCAACAGTTGTCGGTGGTGCCGGCCAGCGGCCTTTGGGTCGATGCCAATTTCAAGGAAGACCAATTGGCGCGGATGAAACCCGGGCAACGCGTGAGCATCCGCGCCGACGTCCTTTCCGGACAGGAATTCCACGGCCGCCTCGACAGCCTCGCCCCCGCCACAGGTTCGCAATTCAGTGTGCTGCCACCGGAAAACGCCACCGGCAACTTCACCAAAATCGTCCAGCGCGTACCGGTACGCATCCTCCTCGACCCGGCTGATGGCGTGCTCGGGCACTTGCGCCCGGGCCTGTCGGTGACGGCGGAAGTCGACACCCGCGCACAACCGGAAACCAGTGCCGTGGCCGTCGCGCCATGAGCACCGCCCTCGCCGCTCCTGCACAGCCATTCAACGCAGCGGACATGGCGACCGCCACCAAAGTGTTCGCCTTCGCGACCATGTGCATTGGCATGTTCATCGCGCTGCTGGATATCCAGATTGTCTCGGCGTCACTGCGCGATATCGGCGGCGGACTGTCCGCCGGCACCGACGAAACCGCGTGGGTGCAGACCAGTTATCTGATCGCCGAAATCATCGTGATTCCGCTGTCCGGCTGGCTGTCGCGGGTGTTCTCCACGCGCTGGTTGTTCTGCGCGTCGGCGGTCGGTTTCACCCTCGCCAGCCTGCTCTGCGGCGTGGCCTGGAACATCCAGAGCATGATTGCCTTTCGGGCGCTGCAAGGTTTTCTCGGCGGCTCGATGATCCCTCTGGTGTTCACCACCGCGTTCTTTTTCTTCACCGGCAAACAACGGGTGATCGCCGCCGCGACCATCGGTGCGGTCGCATCATTGGCGCCAACCATGGGGCCGGTGATCGGTGGCTGGATCACTGATATTTCCTCGTGGCACTGGTTGTTCTACATCAACCTGGTGCCGGGGATTTTCGTCGCTGTGGCGGTGCCGATGCTGGTGAAAATAGACCAGCCGGAACTGTCCTTGCTCAAAGGTGCGGACTATCTGAGCATGGTGTTTCTCGCGCTGTTTCTCGGCTGCCTGGAATACACCCTCGAAGAAGGCCCGCGCTGGAACTGGTTCAGCGATCAGACCATTCTGACCACCGCGTGGATCAGTGGCCTCGCCGGGTTGGCCTTCATTGGCCGCACCTTGCACGTGGCCAATCCGATCGTCGATCTGCGCGCCTTGAAGGATCGCAATTTCGCCCTCGGCTGCTTCTTTTCGTTTGTCACCGGCATCGGCCTGTTCGCGACGATTTACCTGACGCCGCTGTTCCTCGGCCGGGTGCGCGGCTACAGCGCGCTGGACATTGGTCTGGCGGTTTTCTCCACCGGCGTGTTCCAGATCATGGCGATTCCGCTGTATGCCTTTCTGGCCAATCGCGTCGATCTGCGCTGGATCATGATGATCGGTCTGGGTCTGTTCGCGATATCGATGTGGGAGTTCAGCCCGATCACTCACGACTGGGGCGCGGGGCAATTGATGCTGCCGCAAGCGTTGCGCGGGATTGCCCAGCAATTGGCGGTGCCGCCAGCGGTGACGCTGACCTTGGGCGGGTTGGCGCCCGCACGTTTGAAACACGCATCTGGCCTGTTCAACCTGATGCGCAATCTGGGTGGTGCGATTGGTATTGCGGCGTGCGCGACCATTCTCAATGACCGCACCAACCTGCACTTCACGCGATTAGCCGAACACTTGAACAGCAGCAATGAAGCGATGAATCAGTGGCTGTCGCAGGTCAGTGGAAACCTGGCGAACCTGGGCCAGAGCGGCGACGTCGGTGTCACCGCCAGCCTGCGCCAGTTGTGGCTGCTGACCTACCGCGAGGCGCAAACGCAAACCTACGGTGACACCTTTTTGATGATCGGGGCGTGCTTCGTCATCGCCACGGCGATGGTGCCCTTGATGCGCAAGGTGCAACCACCGGCGGCGCCGAGTGCGGATGGGCATTGATCCAGTTTTATAAAGTTTCCCCGGCCCGTGTAGGGATTGTGGGCAGCTTAAGCCTGTGGGATTTTGCGGAAGCCTACGGCCAGACGATTCCAGCTGTTGATGGTGTTGATCGCCACGCTGAGGTCGACCATTTCTTTCGGTGTGAACTGCGCCGCAACCACCTCGTAATCTTCGTCCGGGGCGTGGGTCAGGCTCAGTTGGGTCAGCGATTCAGTCCACAACAGCGCGGCGCGTTCGCGGTCGCTGAAAAACGGCGCTTCACGCCATGCCGTCACCGCGAACAAGCGGCGCGGGGTTTCGCCACCCTTGATCGCATCGGTGGTGTGCATGTCGATGCAGAATGCGCAGCCGTTGATTTGCGAGGCGCGCAACTTGACCAATTCGATCAGGGTCTTTTCCAGCGGCAGTTTGGACACGGCAGTTTCCAGAGCCATCATCGCTTTCAAGGCGTCTGGGGAGGCGGTGTAGAAATCGGTACGAGGTTGCATGGTAGCTCCGGGTAGCAAGTGAATGTGTGGCTACGTTAGCCCTCACACCCGGTTCGACAAATAGCCAATATTCCAGAAGATCAGGAGGCCACTCGGTTTTCCCGCTGACCGCTCGTCAGCCATTCGGCACCAAGGGTTCTGCGCGTCAGACCAATATCAGGTACATGCCCTTTCTGGAGACGGATCATGATCACGCGCAAACTCACTTCGTTATTGCTCGCCGGGTTGCTCGCCAGCGCCTCGGCCGCCAGCTTCGCCGCCAACGACGGCGCTGACGCCACCGGCACCAAGTCCGGCGGCCCGACCAGCACAACTACGCCGCCAGACAACACGCCGGGCGCGCCTTCCGGTGGCAGCGGCTCTTCGGGTATGGGTTCCGGGACTGGCACCAATGGCGGGGCCAGTGGTTCGGGTTCCGGGGCTGGCGGCGGTACCGGATCGGCCGGCGGCGGCACTGGCGGTGCGGGCGGTGGCACTGGCGGCTGAACGAACAAGAGCCACCCGTGGTGAAAACCCTCGGTTGTATGGGTATTCACATAACCTTGGCTTGATGAAAATCACTGTGGGAGCTGGCTTGCCAGCGATAGCGTCAGCACAGTCAACATCTTTCTTGACTGACCGACCGTTATCGCTGGCAAGCCAGCTCCCACAAGTTCCTGCGACAATCACACAATCCCCTCTCACCCATAGGGTTTGTGCCAGGCTCTGGGTCAGCGATCGGAGCGCATCAATTCGGCCAGGCCGCTGTCCAGTGACAACACCGCCGCACGATTGCGCCCGGCATTTTTCGCCTGATACAACGCCGCATCGGCACGCTGGATAAACACTTCCAGGCTGTCATTGCCGCTCGGAATAAACGAATAACAGCCCAGACTCACCGTCAAATACCCGGTTGGCGAGCCGCTGTGGATGATGTGTTTGTCGATCACGCTGCGCCGGATCTGCCCGGCAATCGCCAGTGCGCCGTTGATGTCGGTGTCCGGCAACAGCACCGCAAACTCCTCGCCACCGTAGCGCACCGCCAGATCCGACTTGCGCTGGCAGCACGTCTGCAGCACTTGGGCGACCTGAGTCAGACAATGATCCCCGGCGACATGACCATAGGCGTCGTTGTAGCGCTTGAAGAAATCGATATCGAGCATGATCAGGCTGACCGGGCTGACCTGCCGCGCGCCACGGGCGAATTCGACTTCCAGAGAGCGCTCGAACAAACGTCGATTGGCCAACCCGGTCAGGCTGTCGTGAGTGGCGATCTGCTCCAGCGTACGCTGGGCTTTGCGCAGGTTTTTTTCGATCCGTTCACCATCGCGCACCTGATGAATGAACACCCAGCCAAACAGGCCGACGCCAAGAATCACCAAGGCGACAATCACACTCGACTGGAAGGCGCGTGCGTACCAACCCTCGAGAATCGTGTCGCGCGAGGTCGCCGCCGACACCACCAGCGGATACGCCGACAAGCGTCGATAACCATACAAACGCACCACGCCATCGACCACCGAGTTGATCATCGCCGTGCCGGCCGCCGCTTCGGGCAGCAACGTGCGATAAATCCGCCCTTGCGCCAGCGACGTGCCGATCAGGTTTTCATCGAACGGCCGACGGGCGAGCAAGGTGCCGTCACTCAAGCCGAGAAACATGATGCCTTGATCATCGAGGCTGAAGCTTTCGAAAAAGCGGTCGAAATACGACATCTTGATCCCGGCCAGCAACACCCCCTGAAAATTGCCCGCGTGATCATTGACGCGTTTGGAAATCGGGATGATCCACTCGCCGTTCTCACGGCTGCGAATCGCCGGGCCGATGTGCGCCAGCGTCGAGGCGTTCTGCTGGTGGAACTTGAAGTACTCGCGATCGGCCACGCCATTGCCACGGGGCAGATCAGCGAATGAAGTAATCACCCACTGGCCCTGCGTGTCGAAGAGAAAAATGCCGTGCAGCTGATCGAGTTGCTGCACGCGCCGGGCGAAGGTTTTCTGCAGGCGCGGTCTTTGCGCCGCGCCGTAACCGTCATCCTGAATCCAGTCAACCAGGCTGGTCATCACCAGATCGGCGGCCAAAAAGGTGTCTTCGGCCTGCTGCGCCATCGCCCGGGTCAGGTTGCTCGAGGCCATTTTCGCCACGGCCAGATCCTGACGACGCGACTGCTCCAGTTGCAGGTACAGCAAACCGGACAGGCACAACCCCACCGCAACGATAAACAACACCGCCGCTTTGCGCAGCGGCAGGCGTTTAAGGGTGCCTCCGGGGGCCTGATGCGGATCGTGAATAGGGATAGGCAAAAGCAAGTCCTGGGCAGGTACGACAAGGGCGCCAGCGGCAAAACCCTTATGTTTGTGAGCGTAGCCCACCGGAATCTACGGGGCAAACGCCCCGGTCCCGCTCAGGTATATCGGCGCACAACGAGTTTGGATGATCGCTGTTCGCCGATTTATTTTCGATCGCTCCTTTAGGGTTAGTCAGTTGTGAAGGGCCAGGCGCCGCATCGCACTGTGCAGGTGGGCTCGCGCACTTTGCGGATCACCTTCGCGCATCTGCTCATAGGCCCGTTGCGCAATGGCGTGGGGCACAGGCTTCAGTTCCCGTTGCGTGGCCATCGCCAGCAGTTGCACCTGCGCGGCGCGTTCCAGGTAATAGAGGTCGTCCCAGGCTTCGGCGATGGTCGGCGCGGCAACGATCACACCGTGATTTTTCAGGAACAGAATGTCGGCGTCGCCCATGACCCCGGCGATACGGTCGCCTTCGGACGCGTCCAGCGCCAGGCCGTTGTAGTCCTCGTCCACCGCCGTGCGCCCATAGAACTTCAGCGCGGTCTGCCCCAGCCATAACAGTGGCGGCCCTTGTAGCAGGCACAACGCCGTGGCGTGAGGCATGTGGGTGTGAAAGGCGACTTTCACTCGCGGCAGTTGCTTGTGCAGACGCGCATGAATGTAAAACGCCGTGGCTTCCGGCAAGCCTTCGCCTTCAACCACATTGCCGTCGAAGTCGCAGACCAGCAGATTCTGCGCGGTCACTTCGGCAAACGCATAACCGTAGGGATTGACCAGGAACAGATCGTCGTGCCCCGGCACCATCGCCGAAAAGTGATTGCAGATGCCCTCCTCCAGGCCATGCAACGCGGCCAGTTGAAAGCACGCCGCCAGCTCAGTGCGCGCGGTGATGATGGCTTCTGTGTCGAGGTTCAGCGCTGTCGGGCGTGCGGCCCGCGCACTGGCAGTCAGGGTGTGAGCCATGACGATTCTCCGTTACCAACCGAGGGATTTGAACAGCGGCAAGACTTGATCGAGGCGGTTGAGGATCGCGTCGGGGCGATAGTCCGCCAGCATCTGGCGACCAGTGCCACGATCGATCCATACACAGCGAAAGCCCATGTCCCGCGCGGCCGTATGGTCGAGCATCGGGCTGGCGCAGATGTGCACCACCTCTGCGCGGCTGACGCCCAACTGCTCATGAGCGTAGTCGAACAGGCGCGGCGCCGGCTTGTAGGCGCCAGCCTGTTGCGCGGTGATCACCCGGTCGATGTGGCCGCCGAGCTGCGCGACGTTACCGGCAATGATGTCGTCGTCGGTGTTGGAGACGATGCACAGTTTGAAGCCCATCGCCTTGAGTTGCGCAAGGGTTTCGATCACCTCGGCAAACGGCGGCATTTTCGGGATGGCGGCGGCCAGACGCTGGCTGTCTTCAGGCAGGCTGGGCAGCCCCAATTCTTCCAGGGCCAATTGCAGGCCGAGGGTGCTGAGTTCGCGGAACGATCGGTGCGGCGGGGTTTGTTCGAGTCGATGTTCATGGCGATCATAGACTTCGATCAGGTGCCCGGCGTCGACCTGATGTTCGCCCTTCTCGCTGAGAATTTCGCCGACCACAGCTTTGAGGCCTTCGTCCCATTGGATCAAAGTGCCGTAGCAATCGAAGGTCAGCCATTGCGGGCGCGGGGTGTGGATGAGTGTCATTGATCGAGTCCTCCGTGGTGAGGACTTCAGCTTATGAGCGCCCGGTGATAGTGTGAAATTAAATAAATAGCCAATCGTCAGTTGAAAAACCACTATCGAGAGCGCCGCCATGCTGGACCTGGAATTGCTGAAAACCTTTGTCTGCGTGGTTGACGAAGGCAGCTTCACCCGCGCCGCCGAGCGCGTGCACCGCACTCAGTCGACAGTCAGCCAGCAGGTGCGCAAACTCGAAGAGCTGGTCGGCCACGCCCTGCTGCTGCGCGACCGTACCGGGCTGAATGTCGCCGTCACCGAACACGGCGAATTACTGATCCATTACGCGCGCCGATTACTGGCGCTGTCCGCTGAAGCCACCGAAGCATTGGCCAGCGACCTCGATCTGGAAATCCTGCGGATCGGCATGCCGGAAGACTTCGACGCGCGGCGCATGGCGCTGATTCTCGCCGGCTTCACCCGCAGCCATCCGCAAGCACGGCTGGAAACGATCAGCGGCATGAGCCTCGATCTGCGCCAGCGTCTGGATGCCGGCGACATCGACATCGCCCTGATCAAACGTGAACCCGACAGCGGCCGGGCGTGGGCGACCTGGCCGGAGCGGCTGGTGTGGGTCAAAGGTGCGGAATTTGACTCGTCCACTGGCGTGTTGCCGTTGGCGTTGTTTCCGCAAGGCTGCCTGTATCGGCAGCGCGCCATTCGTTTGCTCGATGTTGCCCAGCGCCCCTGGCGGGTCGCGTTCGGCAGTCACAGCCTGACCGGGATTCAAGCGGCAGTGGCCTCGGGGTTGGGGGTGTCGGTGCTGCCAGTGTCGGCGGTGTTGCCTGAGCATCAGGTGTGTACGGATTTGCCGGAACTGGCGCCGACGGAATTGGCGTTGGTCAGTCGTGATGGGGTTTTGACCGGGTTGCAACGTGGTTTGGTGGAGTTTTTGCGTGGGGAGTTGGGGGTGGATGCGGGGGGATTCGCCTGAAATCCCCCCCGTTTTTATCATTGGGGTTTGTTGATTTCCCGCAGCAGATCCGCGACGGGAATGTTCATGGTGTTTGAGTAGTAGGGTTTGTAGCCGTAGGCGGTGACGACGACTTTGCAGGGGATTTGTTGTTTGTTGGCGAGGAGTTGGTTCAGTTCTGCCGCTGACAGATCTCTCTCCGTACTTCGGTCGCTGGATGTTTCAGTGATGAATGTACTGGTCGAAAAGGAGAATTTGGAGTTGCCGTTTTCGCGTATATCAGAATCTACCAGCCCCACCGCAGAAAACTGAATAGCTTTACCAACAGAAAAATCGTGGTCATCCGCTAACGCGCACCTCAATGTCCCCGAAGCCATCCCTTGCCTTTCGCCTCGGCCAAACAGGTTCAAAACATCCACATCGGATTGATATTTGATGACATATAAAAGGGAACTCGACCTTTCTACGGACACATAACTTAAATTTGCCGGAGGCTGTAAATGGTCCTTTGCACATCCCGAACAGACAGCCAGAACCACACAAAGGAAAAACCTGTACATCACGAAAACTCCTTCATGATTGAATCAAACAGCAAGTCACTTGCAGATTTACCATCAGCGATTGGGGCGTTTAGCAATCCCAGTGCGTTAGCGTGATTCGTGTCGACATTTACGTTAATTGACGGTCCGCAGGAGATAATCCATTTTTCCCCGAAGTCCGCGACCCCGTCTGATGGGTCTCTCTTGGAAGGTGTTGCCTTGATATTGATCCAATCAACCGAAACTGGCGCGGGACGTTCGCGATAAATGTCTGAGCCCAGCCACACCAAAGCCCCTTCACCCACAGGATCCAGAGTGATCAGCATCTGAACCTTGTAACCCCAATCCGACATTATTTTGGACAGGTGCGCACCATTCCAGCCGCCGAGGCTATGGCCGACGATATAGACGGGACAGCTTTTATACGGAATAAGGCTTAGCACGTGCCGTTGAATGTCCTGCTTTCCTCTGACTTCGTTGTAACCCAACCATTGCGACTTATATTTCCCTTCTGCCTTTAATGTCTCAGTGCGCCTATCAAATGCAAGTCGTGCATCCTGGATGTTTTCATAAGGACCCGAAAAATAATAACTCTCCTTATCTCCCGCACCTCCGATAAAAACCACAATCGCCTTGGTACTCTCCACCGGCACAGTCTTGTCACTGACCTCCTTCTTGTCCGTCAGCGCATGTTCCTTGTGAAGCTTGTAATTGTTGCCCTTCGCGCACGTTACCGTTTCAGCAGCCATGCCTCACTCCTCCAAAAACAACTTGATGGTTTCAGGCAGGTGCGAGCTGACTGGGTGAGTAAATCCGTTCGCGTCAGACACCCCATGTTCCAGACGTCCGTCAGCGCGCTGAATAACGTAAGGATGATCAGGCATCGGCTCACCGGTTACGTCATTGACCAGTTTCAACCGGTCAGTGAAATGCACCGGCATCGGCAACAAGCCACTGAAGGGCGCGACTGTCACCGTGTCACCGATGATGACCGTGCCTGAACCGCCGATGACGACATTGCCGTGACCACCGGTGCTGTCCAGCGTCGCGGGCGGCGGGTTTTCCGCTCATGAACAGCTCCTTGCAATGTAACGTGGTCATCCTTTCGGGGGCGCAAGCATGCGGGAGTTCGTCGGGTACTTCAAACCATCAGACCAAAAAAGGCGCCCGATCGGGCGCCTTTTTTATACGTGGAAACCGCTCGTCTCAACGCGACGGCGGCACCCGAATATCCCCCGCCCGGCACTGGGTTTTCACACCCTTGCCACACGCGCCGAACTGCAGATCCTTGCCCATGCAGACGCGCACTTCCGAGAGTTCCGGGCCACTGCAAATGACCGCGATGCCGTCGGCTGGAATGCCCGGGTTGGCCTTGCGGAACAGGTCGGCAATTTCCTGCGCCTCGAAGTAATACGAGGAGCTGAACGGTTGCAGCTCATCGGGGATTTTCACCGCTGCCACGGCTTTGTCCGCTTCATCCAGATAGCCCATCGCGCCGAGACCGCTGCAGGTGCCGTGTTTGGACCATTCGTGGTCGAGCAGTTTTTTCGTCGGAAACAGCGTCAGGCCTTTGCTGCTTTCCGCCGCGTTCAGCGTGGTCAGCGGCGGGCAGGATTCCGGCCAGCCGCCCTTGGCGTATTGCGGCCACAAACCGTGCAGCACGAAGCCGTAGCCCTTGCCCGTGCACTGCGAGTCATCTTTGTGCGTCAAACAAAAAGTCGGCGACCAGGACAACGCCAGCAGGTAGTAATCGAATACCCCCGCCACCGATTCCGTCTGGGCCTTGCTCGACTGCGATTGCCGCGCCGAACTCAAACCGATGCTACCGGCCGTCAGCGCAATCACTGCCAAAATTGTAAACAGCTTTTTCATGTACCCACTCCTTTGGGACGCCTGCGTCCATGGTTTTCGATCCTGACCGACTTGGCCAGCGCTGATTTCGACACGCTTGTGTTGCAAGCGCATGACGCAAGGCAACGCCGTACGCCGTTGAAAGGTCTACGATTAACAGGCAGCCACCAAACCTAGGGAACCAAAATGAGTAAAGCAGACGAACTCGCCGCCAAACTCAAGCAAACCCGGCATACCCACGCGGATGCGGCACTGGAAATCGATTGCTGGCCTGCTCAGGTGTATGACTTGTACCACCGCATTGAGGCGTGGTTGCAGCCCGTCACCGAAGTAGGACTGAAGATTCGGCGAAATCCTACGCATGTTTGCGAAACTTCACCGGATGGTGAATCCCACGATTACGCCATCGACCAACTGGTGATCGAAGCCAACCATCAAAGCCTGACATTCGATCCCATTGCGCGGTTTACCGAGGATGGCGCCGGGCGGGTGCAGATCAGCCCGTCAGCCACAGACACTTATCTGCTGCGTACCGTGGATGAGCACGGTGAAAGCCATTGGTGGATGCAGTCGATTGAAACAGGCCAGCAGCTGGATGCCATTGCGCTGACCGAAAACAATCTGTTGCTGGCGGTGCAGGAAGGATTGGGACTTTAAATTCTCCACGCCACCACAAGAGCTCCTGCCCGGAGCAACACGGGCCCGCCATTTCAACGGCCAGACTTCCTAAAGAATTCTGGCCGTTTGTCGTTACAGGACCCACAAACCAAAATCGATGGAAAGCCTTTACGCATGGATGCTTCGACCGCACCAACGTTCACCCAGTTTTTTAAGCGCAACTTCAAACGTGTTCTTGATTACTGGAGCCAGATCACCGTCACTCTGGGCTTTCTCGGCGCGGGGTTGGCAATCCTTGGGCTTTACGTCTACACCCGGGCAATTGGTCGTACTGACCTTTTCCTGGCAGGCAGCGATGCCAAGTCAGCGCTTGCTATCTGGCTTTTACTGATCGTGCTGATCATGGTGGGCTACCTTGGCGTACTCTCCGCCAGCGCATGGTTCTACGGAATCACCGTTTCGATGTTCGAAAAAGTGCCAAAAAGGCACAAACAGATCGCTGCCTTTTTGCTGCTTCCTATGTGTTTTGGCTTTGGTACCTTCATTTCTCTGCTTTTCAATTTCCCGAACGCATTCAGCGCCGCAGGTTCGATGCTGTTTGTTTTTTCCTTGACCCTGCTGGCCTACTTCGCACTTTTCCTGTTCAAACGCTTTCGAAAGATTTTCAACAAAAACACCCGTCGAATGGGAGGCTGGAAGAAAAACGGTTTCCGACTCTTGATCGGTAGCATGATCGGCTTAGCCGTTCTGTGTGCGTCACTCCCCACATTGCTGATCCTCGAGACCTACGTCGGCGAAGATAATGCGCAGGCGGTAGTGGTTGTCGGGTTGTTTTCCCTCGGCACACTCATTTTCAGTCTCGTCCCGATTTTGATTTTTTATATCAGCAGAGGCCATGTCTTTGCGCGTATCGCTTATGGAATCGCAACAGCACTGGTTCTGTTCAGCGGGTTTCTTCTTTTATCGCCAGGTGCAATGCCAAGCATCACCTACGCAGCCGCTGGAAATCTGGCGATTCGTCAGCAGCCGGCGCGATTCATACTTGACGAAAACATCAGCCTGGACGATCTGGATAACAGACTTTGGCGAACCACACTCAATGAAAAACAAAAGATCGAAGTCACGGCGTTTCCATTGTTCACCTTTGGCGACATCTTGCTGTTGTGCAGCAGAGACCTGCAGCGTTTGAACCTGTATGAATTGCCTCGCTACACACACTTTTGCATCGCCACACGTAACAGCAAGGTCACTCAGAAACCGTTGCGTCCAGGGCTTGCGCCGCTACTCAGCTGGCAGCAGCGTGCTGAACACGTCGTTGGCTGGGATCACTTGCGCTCAGCCATTCTCAAGCCGATTCACCTATCGCCACAGGTCTTCCAACTCCAACGCCGCATTGAGCAATTGGCTGAACCTGTCAAAACTGTAATCCCCTACTCAGCTAACTGAAAGCCGGCGCTGGTTAGCCTCCTCGTCATGAGTCAAACGGGGATTTCCAGCGCATGCCTTCCAACCCATCACGACGCACCTTCGTCAAAGGCCTCGCCGCCGGCAGTCTGCTCGGTGGCCTCGGCCTGTGGCGCACGCCGGTCTGGGCGCTGAATGCGCCCGGTCAATTGGATGAACTGAGCGGCAGCGACTTCGAGCTGTTCATCGGCGAAACCCCGGTCAACTTCACCGGCAACCCACGCACGGCGATGACCATCAACGGCAGCTTGCCCGGCCCCCTGCTGCGTTGGCGCGAAGGCGACACGGTGACGCTGCGGGTGCGCAACCGGCTCAGCGCCAGCACCTCGATTCACTGGCACGGCATTCTGCTGCCGGCGAACATGGACGGCGTACCGGGCCTGAGTTTTCACGGCATCGAACCGGGTGGCGTGTACGTCTATCAATTCAAGGTGCGGCAGAACGGCACCTACTGGTATCACAGCCATTCCGGGTTGCAGGAACAGGCCGGCGTTTACGGGCCGCTGGTGATCGACGCCAAAGACCCTGAGCCATTCCACTACGACCGCGAGTTCGTAGTGATGCTCAGCGACTGGAGCGACGAAGACCCGGCCAGCCTGATGAAGACCCTGAAAAAACAGTCCGACTACTACAACTTCGACAAACGCACCGTCGGCGATTTCATCGATGACGTCAGCGAAAAAGGCTGGGGCGCCACCGTTGCCGATCGCAAGATGTGGGCGCAGATGAAGATGAACCCCACTGACATTGCCGACGTCAGTGGCGCCACCTACACCTTCCTGATGAATGGCCACGCGCCGGATAACAACTGGACCGGCCTGTTTCGCCCCGGGGAAAAACTGCGCCTGCGCCTGATCAATGGCTCGGCGATGACCTACTTCGACATACGTATTCCCGGGCTGAAAATGACCGTGGTCGCGGCGGACGGCCTGCACGTCAAACCGGTCAGCGTCGATGAATTGCGCATCGCCGTGGCCGAGACTTACGACGTCATCATCGAGCCGGACGCCGAGGCGTACACCCTGTTTGCTCAGGCCATGGATCGCAGCGGTTTTGCCCGTGGCACCCTCGCCACTCGCGCCGGGCTATCCGCGCCCGCACCGGTTCTGGATCCGCGCCCGCTGGTGAGCATGGACGACATGGGTATGGGTGGCATGGATCACGGCTCGATGGACATGAGCGCCATGGATCACTCGACGATGGGTCCGATGCAATCCCATCCCGACAGCGAAACAGACAACCCGCTGGTCGACATGCAAGCCATGACCACCGCGCCCAAACTCAACGACCCCGGCCTCGGCCTGCGCAACAACGGCCGTCGCGTGCTCACCTACGCCGACCTGCGCAGCACCTTCGCAGACCCGGATGGCCGCGATCCGAGCCGCACGGTCGAGTTGCACCTGACCGGGCATATGGAAAAATTCGCCTGGTCGTTCAACGGCATCAAATTCTCCGACGCCGAACCCTTGCGGCTGAAGTACGGTGAGCGCATCCGTCTGGTGCTGGTCAACGACACGATGATGACCCACCCGATTCACTTGCACGGCATGTGGAGCGATCTGGAAGACGAAAACGGCGACTTCCAGGTGCGCAAACACACCATCGACATGCCGCCCGGCACCCGCCGTT
Source organism: Pseudomonas sp. IT-232MI5 (assembly GCF_949767845.1). Classification (NCBI taxonomy): domain Bacteria; kingdom Pseudomonadati; phylum Pseudomonadota; class Gammaproteobacteria; order Pseudomonadales; family Pseudomonadaceae; genus Pseudomonas; species Pseudomonas sp. IT-232MI5. The sequence goes on along the minus strand of NZ_CATKQE010000004.1, from coordinate 109,402 downwards.
CCTACCGCGTGACCGCCGACGCACTGGGTCGCTGGGCCTATCACTGCCACCTGCTGTACCACATGGAAACGGGCATGTTCCGCGAAGTGCGGGTAGAAGAATGAAGGGGCCGATGATGACTCGATTCACAGCGTTTTCTTTATTGCTGATCGGCAGCTCGGCGATAGCCGCCAACGACATGCCGGGCATGGACCACAGCCAGATGTCCGGCATGGATCATGCCGGGATGCAGAGTATGGACGACGGCATGATGCAGCCCGCCGCCCCGACCGAAAGTCGCACGCCGATACCGCCACTGACCGACGCCGACCGCGCCGCCGTGTTCACCAGCCCCGGCGGCCATCAAGTCCACGACAGCGCGATCAACACGTATTTCCTCGCCGACAAACTCGAATGGCAGGACGCCGATGACGGCAGCGCGTTGGCCTGGGATCTGTCCGGCTGGATCGGTGGTGACATCGACCGTCTGTGGCTGCGCTCCGAAGGTGAACGCAGCAACGGCAAGACCGAAGACGCCGAGATTCAGGCGTTTTGGGGCCACGCGATTTCGCCGTGGTGGGATGTGGTCAGCGGCGTGCGTCAGGACTTCAAACCCGGCGCGCCGCAGACCTGGGCCGCGTTCGGTGTGCAGGGCATGGCGCTGTACAACTTCGAAGCCGAGGCCACTGCGTTCATCGGCGAAGGCGGCCAGAGCGCGCTGCGGTTCGAGGGTGACTACGACATCCTGCTGAGCAATCGCCTGATCCTGCAGCCCACCGCTGAACTCAATATCTACGGCAAAAACGATGCGCAACGGGGCATCGGTTCCGGGCTATCCAACAGCGAAGTCGGCCTGCGTTTGCGCTATGAAATCCGCCGCGAATTTGCGCCTTACATCGGCGTGACGTGGAACCGCACCTACGGCAACAGCGCCGATTACGCCCGCGACGAAGGCGAGGATCGCAGCGAAGCGCGCCTCGTCCTCGGCGTGCGGCTATGGTTCTGAATTCCAATAGAAAACAACCCAGAGGTCTTGCATGCGCACCTTGAAAATCACCCTTGTACTCACCAGCGGCTTGCTCCTCAGCAGCCTCGCTCAAGCCCACCCCAAACTGCTGTCGTCGACGCCCGCCGAAGGTGCCGACGGCGCCGCGCCCGGCAAGATCGAACTGCACTTTTCCGAGAACCTGCTGACTCAGTTCTCCGGCGCCAAACTGGTCATGACCGAGATGCCCGGCATGGCCCACTCACCGATGCCGATGAAAGCCAAAGTCAGCGCCGGCAGCGACCCGAAAAGCATGCTGATCACCCCGCTCGCGCCGCTGCCCGCCGGCACTTACCAAGTCCAATGGCGCGCGGTGTCGTCCGACACGCATCCGATCACCGGCAACGTCACGTTCAAAGTGAAGTAAGCGATGGCTGAGCTGATCAACATCGTCCTGCGGTTTACGTTGTATGTGGATTTGCTGCTGGTGTTCGGGCTGGCATTGTTTGCGCTGTACAGCACTGATGCGCTGCTGCGGTTGCGGCCGATGCTGCGCGGGATGGCGTTGATCGGGGCGCTGTTGTCGATGGCGGGACTGGTGCTGATGACCCGCGCCATGAGCGGCGAAACGGCGCTCGCGGCGCTGTGGCCACATCTGCAAATGATGCTGCTGGAAACCGACGTTGGGTTGGCGTGGGCGCTGCGGATGATTGCCCTGATTGTGCTGTTGATCAGACCGGGTTTATGGCTCGCATCGATTGCCGGCGCCGTCGCCCTCGCCTCTTTGGCCTGGAGCGGACACGGGGCGATGGACGACGGAGCACTGCGGTTCTGGCATTTTCTCAGCGACATTCTGCACCTGCTCGCAGCGGGTGCGTGGCTGGGTGCGATGCTGGCGCTGGTGTTGATGGCGCGGGGGCCGCTCGATGAAGCTCGCATTCGTTCGCTGGCGTTTGCGGTTCGGCGCTTTGAGTGGATCGGTGCGGTGATCGTGCTGACGCTGTCGATCACTGGTGTGGTGAATTACCTGTTTATCGTCGGCCCGAAGCTGGAGGACGTGTTGCTCGGCACGTACGGGATGCTGTTGGCGATCAAAGTTCTGCTGTTTGCCGGGATGCTGGTGTTGGCGGCGCTGAATCGCTTTCATCTTGGCCCGGCATTGGCGAAAGCGTTGCGCGATGGGCAGCATGCCATCGCGGCCAATGCGCTAAGGCGCAGCGTGGTAGTTGAACTGGCAATCGCATTGTTGATCGTGACACTGGTGGCGTGGCTCGGCACGTTAAGCCCGGAAGCAGGATGACACCCGGGAAAGCCTTTCACTACACTGGGCCACCGTCCTTATCAGAAGCCCCGATCGCAATGACAACACTAAAAAGCACGATGATCCTCTGCGGCCTGCTGACCCTGGCCGCCGGCGCCCATGCCGAGCAAACCCTTTCGCACCTCGACAGCATTCAGCAACAGGGCCAGTTGCGCGTGTGCACCACCGGCGACTACAAGCCCTACACCTTCAAACGCCCCGACGGCGATTTCGAAGGCATCGACATCGCCATGGCCCGTTCGCTGGCCGACAGCCTCGGGGTCAAAGTGCAATGGGTGCAAACCACCTGGAAAACCCTGATGCCGGACATGCAGGCCGGCAAGTGCGACATCGCCATGGGCGGCATCTCGGTGACGCTCGAACGGCAGAAAAAAGCCTACTTCAGCAATACCCTCGACACCGACGGCAAGATTCCGCTGGTGCGCTGCGCCGATGTCAGCAAGTACCAGACCGTCGAACAGATCAACCAGTCCAATGTGCGTCTGGTCGAACCTGCCGGCGGCACCAACGAAGCCTTCGTCCACGCCTTCCTGCCCAAGGCGCAACTGGCCCTGCACGACAACGTGACGATCTTCCAGCAACTGCTCGACAACAAGGCCGACGTGATGATCACCGACGCCTCGGAAGCGCTGTATCAGCAGAAACTCAAACCGGGCTTGTGCGCGGTGAATCCGCATCAGTACATGCAATATGGCGAGAAGGCTTATCTGCTGCCGCGCGATGACATCAGCTGGAAACTGTATGTCGATCAGTGGCTGCACTTGAGCAAAGTCACCGGTACTTACCAGAAAACTTTGAGCGAATGGATTGCGGTGCCTGCGCCCCTCTAAAACTGGCGTCTCAAACCGAGTCCACTTCACAGGTGCCGACAAGGTCTTCTTGAAGCACTCTCAATCCGCAAAGCGCCAATGTTCCGCACACCAATATCGCCAAAGTATTGGCGTTTCGGCGGTAAACACCCGAGAAATGATCATCAACTGGTCACAACTGTGTAACGAAGTTGAAAAAACACCTGTCTTGCATGTCAACATTCATCTGAAAGCTGTACAAAATGTGTATGATGCACAACCGGCACGGAAGCGCCGTCCCTGCTCGGTTGACGACGAATTGCAGTAATTGTCAGCCATGCGCTGACCGCGGATATTACTTTATAAAGAGAACCAGAGGCGCACCCCGGCAGCCTCTGCCTCCCATGGGTAATCTCCCCGGTAGACTTCGTTTTTGATACAGCTCAATTAAAAGGAACAGATTTTGGCTCGCAACAGGTTTCTCTCAAAACTTCTCAAGTTTTCCAACAAAGAATCAGAAATCCTGAGAACTCCTGAAGTGTCTGCGCCGGTTCAAAGCGAGCCATTGATCTCTGTTCAAGCCGAAGCCGTTCCAGCCATCCCGGCCGTTGAAGCGGTTGAGCCAGTGGTTGCTAAACGCCAGGCCACTGTCGCCAATCGCGTTAAGCTTCCGGCGAATTTCGACCCGGCGCTGTACCTGAAGCTCAATCCGGACCTGGGTACAGCCATGGATCCGGTCGCTCACTATCTGAACCACGGTCATCAAGAAAGCTGGCGGATAGTCACCCTGCCAGAAATCAAGCTGTCGAATAACCGCGCTTTTGATCCGGCGCGCGAAACAGTCATGGTGGTCAGCCATGAAGCGTCCCGTTCCGGTGCTCCAATACTTGCACTCAATCTGGTCGAGCGCTTGGCCAGCCGTTACAACGTGGTGGCTTTGTTGTTGGGTCAAGGCGCACTTCTTGAATCTTTCGAAGCCGCTGCCGTCGCCACAATGGCCAGCCCTCGGCTGAAGAACAACGTTCAATACACACAGTTCGCCATCGAGAAACTGTGCAGTGATTACAACTTCAAATTCGCACTGGTTAATAGCATGGAGTGCCGTGTCGTTCTGGAGCCATTGGCCCGACACTTTGTTCCTGCCATCCCTCTGATCCACGAATTTGCGTCTGCCTACCCTCAGTCGAACGCATTGTTCAGCGATGCGAAACTGTGGTCCAGCGACCTGGTGTTCTCCGCCGACCTGACCTGGAGAAGCGCACAGGATTCCTGCCCGGCCCTGCTGTCGTTGACCGCGCACATCATTCCGCAGGGGCACTGCGTACTGCCTCAGCAGGCAACCGATGCGCAAAAGAAGCAAGATGACGCCAACTACTTGCGCAACAAAATGCGCCCTGCCAGCGACACCGACAGAAAGTTCGTGATCCTCGGCGCCGGCTACGTCAACTTCCGCAAAGGTGCCGATCTTTTCATTCAGTGCGCCATCAAAACCATGCTGACGCCTGGCGGCGAGAAGTTTCGCTTCGTCTGGATCGGCAAGGGATTCAACCCTGATGTAGAAGATGGCTATTCGGTATATTTGGCCGACCAGATCAAGCGATCCGGGCTGCAGGATCGTTTCGTGATGCTGGATGAAACATCGGCAATCGAAGTTGCCTACGAAGAAGCGGATTTGCTGTTTATTTCGTCCCGACTGGACCCTTTGCCAAACGTCGCCATCGACGCCATGGGCGCTCGCCTTCCAGTACTTTGCTTCGACAAGGCCACAGGCATTTCCGACTTTCTGTCGACGTGTGGCTTGCGTGAGTCTTGCATCGCTGATTACCTGGATGTCGATAGCGCGGTTCAGAAAATATTTGCCCTGGCCAACTCCAGCCAATTGTACGAACAGGCTGCCACGCTCAGCCATGATGCGTCCGCCAGCTACTTCGACATGGACAAATATGTCGCTGAACTGGAAGCCATCGGTACTCAGGCGGCCGTGCGTGCGCAACAGGAAAAACTGGATGTCAAAACCATCCTTGATTCCGGCGTGTTCAACAGCAAGGAGCAGGATGTACGACGCTATGTACGGGCATGGGCGAGCGGCATCAACCCGCCGTCGCCAGGCACGAACTTCAAGCCGGGTGTCTATCTGGAACAACACGGCGTTGCAGTTGCCAACAGCGATCCATTTGCCGACTACCTGCGTGCAAACCGCCCACAAGGCGCCTGGAACTGAATCCAGCAGCTAAACACGAAGCCCCGCATACGCGGGGCTTTTTACATACAGGGTTTGATTTATCTAGTCATCCTTCAACATGCCAGAACTGTACTGATTGAGACTGCTGCCAATACTGTTGCCGCCAAACTTCAACGTATTGGCGTTGCGCCCCTCCGGCGACTGACAGTCGCTGGAGAAACAACTGGTGGTGGTCAGGCCACCCGCGCCCGAACAGGCACTCAACACCGATACCGCTGCAGTAATCAACAGCACTTTGACGACATTAAGGCGCATGGCACGATTCCCCTCGGGATGAAAAGCGACGATCTTGTGCCAACATCCTAGGCCTGCGCCGAACCCGGCAAGATGAAACTTTGCTCATCGACAGGGGATTACCAACGCCAAAGGCTCAACAAACGTCCGGCGCTGAGCCAGGTTATCGAGCGGATCAGCGCGAGCTGAAAGCGATCATCGCTTCAGCCACGCACTTGTCGGGATCTGCGCCAACGATTTGAAGGCAGGCCTGGCGAACCAGTACCCCTGCATCAGGTAAATGCCGCAATCGGCGAGAAAGTCTCTTTCATCGGCAACTTCTATGCCCTCGGCGATCACCTCCACGTCCAACTCTCTGCACATGTTCACCACATTACGCACGATGGTCTGGCGAACCCGGTCACGGTGAATATCGCGGATCAGCGCCATATCCAGCTTGATCAAATCCGGCTGAAAATCCGCCAACAAGTTAAGGCCGGAATAGCCTGCGCCAAAGTCGTCGATCGCCGTCTTGAACCCAAACTCACGATACTCACGCAAGATATTCATCAAGTGCTTATTGCTTTCAACGTGCTCGCCCTCCACCGCCTCGAAGATCAGGCGCTCCAGTGGAAAGCCGTGAGCACGCGCCGACTCCAGCGTGCTGCGAATGCACATTTGCGGGCGGTAAACGGCATTCGGCAAAAAGTTGATCGACAAGTACTGCGTCATCCCTAACTCAGCCGCCGTGGAAATCGCCCGCACTCGACACAGTTGATCAAATCGATAACGGTTTTGATCGTCCACCTGCTCCAGAACTGACAAGGCGCCCTCACCCTTCACGCCGCGAACCAAGGCCTCATGGGCAAAAATCGTTTGATCACGCACATCCACAATGGGCTGAAAAGCGAAGGCGAAATCCATGTCCGGCACGCCTTTGTCCTTACAGCCCTGGCAGCCTCCGCGAGACGCGAATGATTCTGGAAAGTCGGTCATGACACCCCCTGATATCGGGTTATAACCTTGCTTGGCTATAGGTAAAAAACTGCTGTTGAACCGAGTCACCTGCTCACCACGCCCCATCGGTAGCCCTGCGACGCTTGAATATTCGAAATCGCCGCAGGTTCATCGTTCCAAAAATCAAGTGCGGAAATGCGCAGTCATTCGCTGCAAGTCCTGCCCCAGTGACGCCAACTCAACCGTCGCAGCCGCACTCTCTTCACTGGCAACAGCCGACTGGTCAGCCACATCCCGTACGCTGACGATGCTGCGATTGATTTCGTCGGCCACGGCACTTTGCTGCTCGGCAGCGGCCGAGATCTGCAGGCTCATCTCCTGGATCGTACCGATGGACTGATTGATCTCGGTAATGGCCAGCTCGGCCTTCTGCGCCAACACCACCGTATCGAGGGTGCGCTCGCGGCTGGAGGCCATCAGTGTTGAGGCCGCTTGCGCGCCTTGTTGCAGGGTGATGATCAGCGCTTCGATTTCCTTGGTCGAGTCCTGCGTGCGCTGCGCCAGCGAGCGCACTTCGTCTGCGACCACGGCGAACCCACGCCCCTGCTCTCCCGCTCGCGCGGCTTCGATAGCGGCGTTCAATGCGAGCAAATTGGTCTGCTCGGCGACGGCTTTGATGACATCGATCACTTTGCCGATCTGCTCACTGTCCTGGGACAGCACGTTCATCGCGCCGCCCAACGCTTCAATGGCCGCAGCGAGTTCACTGATCTGCAAAGTCGCCTGCTTCACCACCGTACTGCCGTGGCGCGCCTGTTGATCGGCCAAGGTCGCGGCGGCGGACGCATCGGTCGTGTTACGCGCAACTTCCTGCACCGTCGAAGCCATTTCGTGCATCGCTGTGGCGACTTGATCCACTTCGCTTTTTTGCTGACGCACGCCCGCGCTGGTCTGCTCGCTCATGGCCGAGAGTTTTTCCGCAGAAGTGGAAATCTGCGTGACGCCATTGCCGATACCTTGCACCAGCGTGTTCAGGTTCTGCGCCATGTCCTGCATTGCATTTTGCAGATCGCCCAACTCGTCTTTGCGGTTTGATTTGGCCTGTACCGTGAGGTCGCCCTTGGCGATCCGTCGAGCCAGTTCAACCGTCAGCGCCAGCGGCGCAGTGATCTGGCGCGAGATGACCACCGAAGCAATCAGCCCGATCACCAGCGCCAACACGGTCAACACGGCGATCTGAATAAAGGCTGAGTGCTGATCTTCACGCGCCAGGCGCTGCTGGGTGTCCATCAGGCCATTCATGATCTTGTCCATCGCCTTGCTTTCCTGGTCGACCTGCTCGCGCATGTTCTGCTTCTGCTCAAACAGCCCGGCCACTTCCACCAATACTTCGCGATAACGACGCATCCCGGCGTGCGCTTCTTCCAGTTGGCTCGACAGGGTCGCCGGCAAGTTGCTACGCGCCTTGGTGATATCACTCAAAAAGGTATCGATGGTTTCCATCAGCAGGTTTTTGTTCGCGTCGTTGGGCACCGCAATGTAACGACGCAACATCAGGCGAAACGTGGTCATGCCATTGCGCAAGTCGGCCACCGTGCGCAGATCCCGAACACGTTCGCCATCGGCAGACGCCAGCGCACTGGTGGTGGTGGCCTCAAGCATGCCGGCAAAAGTTTGCGCGTACTTGTCCGACAGTGCAGTCAGCGGTTTCAGGGCATCGGTGGTCGACTTATCGGCAGCGATCAGCCGTTTGACCTTCTGGTCGTAGGCGACAATCGTGGTTTGCAAGGCCTTCAAGGCTTGCTGGTTTTCAGCGCGGGTCAACGTTTCCAGGGCCTTGCTGACAAGTCCCTGCAAGACATTCAACTGCGCGTTATAGGAATCGGCGAACGCTGCGTCAGCGGCGGCTTCGTACTGTTTCTCGGACAGCCGCATATCTTGCGTAGCGTCATTCAGCGTGCCGATCAGACGCGTCGTGCTCAAGCGATCAACCAGCACGCTGTTGCTGTTATAGCCAATGAAGGCCACCGCCAAAACAGCCAGCAAAAGAATGCCAAAGCCGGTGCCCAGCTTGCGGGAAACTTTGATATCTCCGAGGAAATTCGATGCAACTGCCATATTCAGCCTCAAACGCCCTGACGCGAAACGCCAGGCACAAAAAATTGATCTCCGGTGACCACAGTCACCGTCCAGACATTCGGGGGTCGTCATCCAAGGCGTAATACGGGACGCTCCAGCTGTCCCGGAAATGCAAAATGCGGATGCTGTTGAAGCGTCGAAAAGAAACCCGACGCGAGCATCGGCAGACAAAACCATCACGTCGCAGACAGGGCGTCTGCACGCTGGATTTATCGTTTCAGCAAAGGTGTCTGGAGGGATGCTAGTAATTTTGTGAAAACTTGTACAACTTTATATTTTTGTACAATCGTTGAACTTTTTGAGCGACGTGATGACGCATTGCCATCACGATTTGTGGCATATCGCTATCGGCGTAAAACGCAGCTGAAAAGGCTGACTCAAACGCCTGCCGACTCAGTCCTTTCCCGGCTTGGGAATAGCAATACGGCTACCGGACTTGACCTCACGCAACGCCAGGCTGGACTGGATCGACGCAATCCCCACCTGACGCCTGAGCACCTGCTCGATAAAGTCGCTGTAGTGATCAAGATCCTCCGCCAACACCTGCAACACATAATCGGCATCGCCGGTGATCTTGTGGCAGGCCACCACCTGCGGCAATTGTGCAATCACCGCCTCGAAAGCGTCCGGCGCGTGGTCGGCGTGGGTGGAAAAACGAATGTGCACAAACGCCATGATATCCAGCCCGAGCATTCGCCGATCCAGATTGGCCTGATAGCCCTTGATGACTCCCGCCTCCTCCATGCGCTTGCGCCGCCGCCAGCACGGCGTAAGGCTCAACGACAGCCGCTCACTGAGTTCAGCATTGGAAATACTGGCGTCTTCCTGCAACAACTCAAGAATCGCCAGGTCGGTCTCGTCGAGGCTGATGCGTTTGGATATTTTTTTCTGCATGACGCCATTCCTGAGTAAAAACGCCCGATTAATCCACCAAACCACGAACACAAAGCAAAGAAAGCGCAGCCCAGCCGGAACAGAATATTTGCACTGGCTAACAATAACGGATGCGCAGAATGTTTACAGTTTTCAGTGATTCCCACCGTTTGCACCACGGCACCGAATTGAAAGACGGCGTGCTCAAGCCGTCGTTCGAACAACCGAGTCGGGCCGACACCGTGCACAACCGCGTAAAACAGGTCGGCCTCGGGCAGATCGTCGAACCGCGCGCATTTGATCGCTCGTGCTACGTCAACGCGCACAGCGAGCGCTACGTCAGTTTTCTCGAAACTGCCTGGGGCGAATGGTGCGCAACCGGTCGCACCCACGACGCCTTGCCACTGGTCTGGCCGGTGCGCGATCTGGCCGGCGAAGAGGTGCCGACGTTCATCGACGGCAAGCTCGGCTTCTATGCGATGGACGCCGGTTCGCCGATCACCGCGACAACCTGGCAAGCGGTGAAAACCAGCGCCGATATCGCCCTCACCGGCCTGGCCCTGATCGATGAAGGCCACGACAGTGCCTTCGCCCTGTGCCGCCCGCCCGGCCATCACGCCGCGCGCGAATACATGGGCGGTTATTGCTACCTCAACAACGCCGCCATTGCCGCACAACAAGCCATCACCCAAGGCGCCAAACGCGTCGCGGTGCTGGACGTCGACTTCCACCACGGCAACGGCACGCAGAACATTTTCTACCAGCGCAGCGACGTCATGTTCGTCTCGTTGCACGGCGAACCGGCGGTGTCCTATCCGTACTTCTCGGGCTACAGCCACGAAGTCGGTGCGGGGGTTGGCGAGGGGTACAACCTCAACTATCCCCTGCCGAAAAACACCACCTGGGAGAGCTACCGCAACGCCCTGCTCCACGCCTGCAAAAAGCTTCAGCAGTTCGCGCCTGAAGTGCTGGTGATTTCCCTCGGTGTCGACACGTTCAAGGACGATCCCATCAGCCACTTCCTGCTGGAAAGCGAGGACTTCATTGGCATCGGCGAACTGATCGCCAGCGTCGGTTGCCCGACCCTGTTCGTCATGGAGGGCGGCTACATGGTCGATGAAATCGGCATCAATGCCGTCAACGTACTGCACGGTTTCGAGAGCCAACGCAGCTGAGCCATCCCGCGCTCTACAGCCTTTCAATATCTGGATCGGAGAACAAGAACATGACGCTTTTTATTGATGTCGATGATGCTGCACGCCTGTTCACCCAAGTCGGCATTCGCCGCGCCATCCGCGAAATGGCCGGCTACATCGAAGCGGACTACGCACGCTGGGCGCAGTTTGATAAATCGCCGCGCACGGCCAATCACTCGGCAGACGGCGTGATCGAGTTGATGCCGACTGACGATGGCCAGCAGTACTCGTTCAAATACGTCAACGGCCACCCGAACAATGGCCAGCAGAACTTACTGACGGTCATGGCCTTCGGGCTTCTGGCGGATGTGCAGAGTGGCTATCCGACGTTGCTCAGCGAACTGACCTTGACCACCGCCGTGCGCACCGCAGCCACCTCCGCGCTGGTCGCGCAATCGCTGGCTCGCCCCGGTGCGACCTCGATGGCCCTGATCGGCAACGGCGCGCAAAGTGAATTTCAGGCACTGGCCTTCCATGAAATGTTGGGTATCAGCGAAATCCGCCTCTTCGATATCGATCGCGACGCTTCGCTCAAGTTGAAGCAAAACCTCGCCGCGTTCCCGGACATCGACGTGATTCTGGCCAGCTCGGTGAAGGACGCGGTCAAGGGCGCGGACATCGTCACCACGGTCACCGCCGACAAAGCCTACGCAACCATTCTGACCCCCGAAATGATCGAGCCCGGCATGCACATCAACGCGGTCGGCGGTGACTGCCCGGGTAAAACCGAACTGCACGCCGACATCCTGCGCAATGCCCGGGTCATCGTCGAATTCGAGCCGCAGACGCGTATTGAGGGCGACATTCAGCAACTGGAAGCCGACTCCCCGGTGATCGAGTTTTTCCGCATTGTGCTGGGCGAAGTGGCCGGACGCGAGAACGATGCGCAGGTGACGGTGTTCGATTCGGTGGGTTTTGCCCTGGAAGACTTTTCCTCACTGCGCTACCTGAAAGACCTGGCTCAGGCACAGCAAATCGGCCAGCGCATCCACCTGGTGCCGACGCCGGCCAACATCAAAAACCTCTTTCAACTGCTCGATCCGCAACCGGCCAAAACCGCGCGTCTGCGCACCGTCAGTTAATCGGTCATGACCGCCCCCAAGCGACAGGGGGCGATTGACCTTGTGATTAGCCGCTGCACCTCTAACAAGAACGCTCGACACCTACTTTCTGCCAAAACTCAAAAACATAAAATCAAGAGGTTTTGCAATGAAATCGACCCCTTCCGGGCTGCTCGAACAGCCTGCGCTGCAGCGCACGCTCAGCAATCGTCACATCCAGCTAATGGCCATGGGCGGTGCCATCGGTACTGGCCTGTTCATGGGCTCCGGGAAAATCATCGCCCTCTCCGGGACGTCGATCATCCTCATCTACATGATCATCGGCCTGTTCGTGTTTTTCGTCATGCGCGCCATGGGCGAAATGCTCCTGTCCAACCTCAACTTCAAAACCTTCGCCGACTTCGCCGGCGCCTACCTCGGCCCGCGCGCGGCATTCTTTCTCGGCTGGTCGTACTGGCTGAGCTGGAGCGTGGCGGTGATCGGCGACGCCGTCGTGGTCGGCGGATTCTTCCAGTACTGGTTCCCCGACGTACCGGCGTGGATACCCGCCGTCGGCATGCTGGCAACCCTGTTCGCCCTCAACGTGCTGACCGTCAGGTTGTTCGGTGAAGTGGAATTCTGGTTCGCGATCATCAAGATCATTGCCGTCGTCACCCTGATCGGCGTCAGCAGCGTGCTGATTGCAAGTTCGTTCGTCTCGCCTAGTGGCGTCACCGCGTCCCTGAGTCACCTGGTGGACAAACAAGCGGCGTTCCCCAACGGCTTGTTCGGCTTCTTCGCCGGATTTCAAATGGCGATCTTCTCCTTCGCCGGCACCGAACTGATCGGCACCGCCGCCGCCGAAACCCGCTCACCGGAGAAGACCCTGCCCAAAGCGATCAACTCGATTCCGCTGCGGATCATCCTGTTCTACGTACTCGCGCTGACCTGCATTATTGCCGTGACCTCATGGCAACAGGTCTCCCCGGTCAAGAGCCCGTTTGTCGAACTGTTCCTCGTCGCCGGGTTTCCCGCAGCGGCCGGCATCGTCAACTTCGTGGTCCTGACCTCGGCGGCATCCTCGGCCAACAGCGGCGTGTTCTCATCGAGCCGCATGCTGTTCGGGCTGGCCAACCAAGACAACGCGCCCGGCCTATTCCGCCGACTGTCGAGCAACAGCGTGCCGCTGCTGAGCCTGGCGTTCACCACACTGTTGATGCTGGTCGGCGTACTGGTGCTGTTCATCGTGCCGGAAGTCATGACCGCATTCACCATCGTCTCCACCGTGTCGGCGATTCTGGTGATCTTCACCTGGTCGACCATCCTCGCGTCTTACATCGCCTACCGCAAAAAACGTCCGGATCTGCATGCGAAGTCGGCTTACAAGATGCCGGGCGGTGTGCCGATGGCTTGGTTCTCGTTGGCGTTTTTGGGGTTTGTGCTGGGGTTGCTGGCGTTGCGGCCTGATACGCGGATTGCGCTGATGATCATGCCGGGGTGGTTTGTCTGGTTGGCGATTGCTTACCAGTTGACGCGGTTGAGGAAGCCGAAATCTGCGGTTGAATCGGCGAGTCAGTTTGGCTAGATCTGCAAGCGAAAGCCGTCACCTTAAAGTGACGGCTTTTGGTTATCAGTGAACGAGCATTTCACCTGCCCATGGCGGGACAGGTTTTACGCCTTCACCTCAACGTTATCCAACGCCTGATTCACCGCCAATTCACCCAACATCACAACCTGCGCGATGCCCAGCGCGGTTTTGCGGTGTGAGGGCTCGAGTGCTGCGGCGAAGTTGTTGAGCATTTCCGAGGCAGAACTCAGCGTCTCACTGGCGTTGGCCAGCAGGGATTCCGAGTCGTACTTTGGGTTGGCGAGGTACATGCGCTCGGGTTCGTTGACGCTGGCCATGATGTGGCCGGCGGGAAGGAGATAGTGATCGAGGGCGCGCTCGGCGGCTTCGTGGAGTTTTTTGGGGCTGAGGGAATCGTAGGGGGATGCGGGATCGGTTTCTGGTGGATTCGGTGTTGGTTTGAACATAAGTGAAACTCCAATGCTATTAGTGGAGCTTTCACCCTCTCGCTACCAAACGATGGGTGGCGGCCATACGAAGGTTGGTAGACCGGGCATTGGAACCGGCGCTTCCGAAGAAGCCCTGCGCATGGCCACCATCAAAACAGCCCCCAAGAAAGGCGCTGTGCTGGGATGACGCAATGCATCAATGCTGCGGGTCTACCAAACCCGATCACTGCTTTTCAGTGACCTAGGAACGATAGAACCCGCGAGCTAGAGGCACAAGCCGGCGGATTCTGTCTTAGGTGTAGGGGGTGGCGCAAGGTGTTGTAGGTGACCAACTACAACAATGTGTCTCATCTAAACATGCGCGTTTTTCTGTGTTTAAAATCTTAATGAGCACAGAGATCGAACCCAAGCCTGTCGCCATTTGCTAGGCGCTCTGTGCACTTATTTTTCAAGCGCTGTCCGTCGCACCGATAATGGATTGGAACCACGAACTCTACAGTCCAGTAAAACCGTGGTTTATAGCGAACCTCTGAAAACCCCGTAGCATTTTCGTACCACCATTCACCGAATCGCGAGTGGTCCGCAGGCGTGGCGGGGGGACGAATGCACGCCAAGTTGAAATGTCCTATTACCTGCAGCACCACCAACCTTGAGAATTTGAGTGTCCAGCACTTTAATCGTCCCCGAAGCTACTGACCCACCTAGAGAGTTGGCTGGCCTGAATTTACGAGGTAGTGTCAGTCTGATTTAGAGTAAAACCCTGGCAGGTACGAATGCTCGCCATTTTAGATGCACAAGCCTCTGAACCGTCGCGGTATGGTTTACTAACTTGGGAATAGGGAATAGGAAATAGGGAATAGAAATGGGACAGGCGAAATCACGAGGCAGCAAACAAGAGCGAGTAGAACAAGCATTAAATCGCCAGATGGAGGCAGACCGCGCAGCCGCAGAGCGTCGGCGAGCCGTGGGCCAGCAGATTGCCAGGTTCAACAAGCTTTATCAGACCAAGGTGTGCCTTGCACCACACCAAAATCATGAAGGTCCAATCGTATCTGCGCACACTCTGTCCCTCGAGGCATTTTTAAGACCAATATCAAGAGACGGTCGCGTTTATGCTATGCGCGGAAACATCAGTGGAGACCACTTAAAATTCCCCCTGAATCTCGAGTTGCAAGGTTTGCGAGATGTTTCTGTTTTTAACGGCTTCTGCCGTGCACATGATCGGGATCTATTTGCGTGCATTGAGACTCGGGCTTTCGAATTCACCTCTGAGCAACTGTTTATGCTTGCATACCGGGCCGTAGCTCGCGAAAGCTATTACAAACGAAAACAGTTTGAGTCCACCCCTTCTCTTGAACAGTACGCTGCGATGCATAGCATTCAAGAGGACGTACAGTTCTCAGAGCAATTTGAAAAATATCTTTCAGAGGTTCTCGAAAGCGCATCAGACATTGAAGCGCTGAAAAGCCGACTAGATGAAGTACTGATAGCTAAGGATTGGAAAAGGCTTGTGTCTCGGGCTTTGATCTTCCCTGAGCCGCCAACTGTAGTAGCGTCTTTCGCTGTTGAGCCAACCGTCGACTTTAACGGAAATCGGCTTCAAGACTTGGCAGACAGAACTGTCGAAATATCCCATGTAATGGTTTCGATCATTCCCCTGAAATCCGGAAGCGCAGCAATTTTTTCTTGGCTCGATACAGCGAATGACGCTCCATTGAGACTTTTTGAGTCATTGGCACATTCAGGCTCACCCACCTTAGCCGTAATACACGCAGCACTAGATCTCAGTGAAAACGTTGCGCTTTCTCCTGAGTGGTACGAGTCATTGAAGCCGGCAACCCATAAATACATCGAGTCTCGGATGTTGAATTTCGCCCAAGACGAAATTTATGCAACCCATGGCAACCCGTTGGCGCGCTCCCCGAACCTTGGTGATTGGGGAGAACCAGCCCATTTATAGAATCAACGCCGTATGAAAATAAATCTGCCCCCATTTCGCCCCCCATTTCGTTACTTTTTCGTTAAGGTTTCCGCCAGCCATTTCTCAGAGCAGGTCTGATACAGTTGTTCCCGTTAAATTCTTTGACAGGGAGTCAATCATGGCGAAGCCAGCTGCACGTATCACCGACCCAACCAGTTGCCCCATACCTGGGCACGGCCCCAAAGCTATCGCGTCCGGCTCTCCTGATGTGTTCTTCGACGGTCTTGCAGCCGCTCGCAAAGATGACACATGTACTTGCGGCAGCGCGCTAGCCTCGGAAGTGTCCGGCACCGTGTTTATCAACGGAAAAAATGCCGCATTACTCGGTACTGTGGGCACCCATGGCGACGTTGTGATTGGAGGTTCGGGTACAGTAATCATCGGCAGCGCCCATACGCCTGCCACCTTTATTCCGCCAACACCCATGGTCATCCACGGAAACTGGATCGGCTTTAATATTCCCGCAGAAGAAAGCTATGAAGGATTTTCCTGCACCGCTCACTTTGACGATGGCTCCTCGATGCCCGGAGTCTTTGACGCGAACAACTCGGTCAAATTCTCCAACCCCACTGGAAAGACATGCCATACCTTGGCATTTGCCCAACACGAGAACACCTGCACAACCGCAGGTATTGACGGACTGCTGAACGATATTTTGGGATAAGGATATTCTCGTGACGGAACCGAACCTAGTAACCGGAAGTTATGTTGTCAAAAGCGAACATACGCTTGACCGGTCTCCCCTTGAGATGGCGATTTCAGGCATGGAGGGGGCGGCCAGCCGTTTTTCCATCGATGCCATCAAGGACGAGCGCGTCCGTGCAAGCTACGAGGGCAATATTCGACGAATGTCACAGCAGATATTCGCTGACGTGAGAGCCGGCAATATCAGCGTCGAGGACGCGACAAAGTTCAGCAACGAGATGCGCAACAAAATCATGTACGAACACCGCAAGCTGACCTCTGCACAGGGCCTGGCCATCGTGCAAAAAAAGAAAAAAACTGGAAAGACATACAGCGAAATCCTCGACGGAAAGTCTCAAACCCAGTTCAACAAAAATTACGAACAACTTTCTAAGGCCCAACAGAAAGAAGTCTTATACAAAGCTCTAGAGCGGTCTGGCAGTGCTAATGCCAAATTCTCTGCTGGAACCAAAATCATGTCTGTTATGGGAAAGGTTGGAATCATCATGACGGCGGTGCTTGCCACATACCAAATACTGAACGCAGACGACAAGGCCAAGGAAACGGCCCGTCAAGCCACCATCCTCGGTGGTGGTGCGGCTGGTGGGTTTCTGGCGGGCTTGGGCATATCCGCTCTTTGTGGTCCTGGAGCTCCGGCCTGTGCCATAGCCGTTGTTCTCATTGGAAGCATCGCCGGCGGGATTGCTGGCGGGATCGCGGCTGATACGTTCGATGCAGAGTTAGAGGAGCTGGCACATTGGGACATATTCTGACTCCTGCGGAACGGGCGAGTATCCAGATCGCGCTGGCAGAAGCCTTCGTAGACAGCGCTGTCGACTATTCCTCTATCGCAGAGCGAATTCGGAGCTACGACCCGAAGGTCGTTGAAGAAATCTTGTACTCAGAAGTTGCGCCTGTGTGTTTCAGCAACCTTGAAACGCCCGTTCCTCCTGTTTGGAGTGGTTTTCAGGATGAGTGGTTACTTGATGAAATAGCCAAAGAACTCAATGCGCGAGAACACAGTTGGCTTCGACGTAGCTTCGACCTGTTAAAAGTTACATGGCTGCGCTACAGCTACAGCTATATCTGGAAGGAAATTATGAAATTTCATGATTCTTAAGTGAGGCGGGCCCCTACACTTCGAAAAAAGGGGACGGATTTATTTATATCCCATCCCCTTAGAGTACTAATGCACACCTCCCCCGGGAACAACGGGGACAGATTTATTTATCTTCTAAAAATTAGCAAACAAATCTATCCCTTTCTACTGTTAGCGAGGCGTGTTAAACAACAAAGTACCAAACTCAGAAAGATTCAACCGGTTTTTTGGTCTGCTCAACGAGCTTGTTCTCGTCAAGTTTCGGGAAAGAAAACTTGATCATGATGACCGATTCCTCGCCCTCGCCCGTGACAATCAGATCAGCCCCCCTGACATTCGCAGGCGCGGCTGCCATCAAACCAGAAACACTAGGGGTGCCTTTGATCGAGGCGGCACCCTCAATAAACGAGTAAGTTAGATTATTGGCGTTTAGAGCAACACTTTCGTAGTTGGTGAGTTTAGCGGTGTACTCATCCTTACTTTTAGCTTTTGCCGCCAGATCGACAAGATCCAGCATGGACTTGCCGTCAGCCAGTGCGACCAGACCGAACGACTTGGCCAGCGCACCGATGGCACGCCCAAACAGTTCACGCTCATAGGGCGCGAAAAGGGAAACCATAATCAGCTTGTCACCGCTGAACACCAAGCCAGCGGTGAATTTCTGATCAATGAAATCCACGTCATCAATACACCGGGCGGGCGCGCCCACCTCTTCCGAGCAATCATAGTAACCGCCAGCCTCGGTGTATTTCGTGATTGGCGTATCGTAGCCGTAGCTCTTGAACAGGTTGTCAGCTGCAACGGCACTCTGCATAGCGCCAACAAGGCCGCCCAGGCAAAGCACTAAAGCATGGATTTTTTTCGACATGGATTCCGTTCCTACAAGGATGTGAATATTGATAGCCACATGCTATCAATCCTGCATTGGATTTGTCTCGCTCAATCCAATGCAGGTTGAGCAAGCTCAGCAGGTCCAGAAGTAGGACGCTGTAAACCCACTCTGCCATTCCTGCCCCCAAGCCCCCACCTCCCATTCCTGATAAACTCCCCCACCTCCCAGCCACACCGATTCCGTATCCCTAATGTCCCCTATTCCCGCCACACCCGCCCCACTCTCCCGCCGCTTCTCCGTCGCCCCAATGATGGATTGGACAGACCGCCATTGCCGTTTCTTCCTACGCCTCCTATCGAAGAACGCGCTCCTCTACACCGAAATGGTCACCACCGGCGCGCTGCTCAACGGCGATCACGAACGTTTCCTCCGTCACAACGAAGCCGAGCACCCGCTCGCTTTACAGTTGGGCGGTAGCGTTCCATTGGACTTGGCAGCCTGCGCCCGCATGGCCCAAGAGCACGGTTACGACGAGGTAAACCTGAACGTCGGCTGCCCAAGCGATCGCGTTCAAAACAACATGATCGGCGCGTGCCTGATGGGTCACCCGCAGTTAGTGGCGGATTGTGTGAAGGCGATGCAAGACGCAGTGACAATCCCGGTGACGGTAAAGCACCGCATCGGCATCAACGGTCGGGACAGTTACGCTGAGCTGTGCGATTTCGTCGGCACCGTTCGTGATGCCGGGTGCACCAGTTTTACCGTGCATGCGCGGATTGCGATTCTTGAGGGGTTGTCGCCGAAGGAGAATCGCGACATTCCGCCGTTGCGCTATGACGTGGCGGCGCAGCTGAAGGCGGATTTTCCGGAGTTGGAGATTGTGCTGAATGGCGGGATCAAGACGATGGAGGCTTGCCACGAGCATTTGCAGACGTTCGACGGTGTGATGCTGGGGCGTGAGGCTTATCACAATCCGTATTTGCTGGCGGAGGTGGATCAGCAGTTGTTCGGCAGTTCGGCGCCGGTGATCAGTCGGGCTGAGGCGTTGGCGCAGTTGCGTCCTTATATAGCCGAGCATTTGCTGGCCGGTGGTGCGATGCATCACATCACGCGGCATGTGCTGGGCTTGGGCACGGGGTTCCCGGGGGCGCGGAAATTCCGTCAGTTGTTGTCGGTGGATATTCACAAGGCCAAGGATCCGCTGGCGTTGCTGGATCAGGCGGCTGAGTTGCTTGAAGGTCGTTGATTGATGGTTTGAGTGTGCGGGCGGCGAATGAGCGTTGCCCGTTGTTTTGTTGTGCTGACAGGATGTCTTTTGTTTATGCCCGCGTTCACTTTTTCTGCTTTGAAGCGTTTCACCCTACTCGCCTTATTCAGCTTCACTTCCGACGTTTATGCGCACTGCGATGGCTTTTGCATGGGCCGCACTGATACGCCGTGGGAGGTGACGCAGTTTTCCGGCTTCACCTTGGTGTCTTTAATCCTCGCACCTATTTCGACTAGCCAGGAAACGACCGACAGTCACAAGCGTGTTTACTCTGCCGAGGAGCAAGAAGACGCGCGACTCTATCTGGCCAGCGACGGCATGCTGCAGGCCGCGTATTTCACCTCGGCCTTGCAGCGCTATCGCCAGGAGTCGCCGGATTCGGCGTTAAACGATCTCGCCGTTGCGGCGTTGATCAGCGCTCAGTGATCAGGCGGCCGCTGCGGCGGTCCAGTTGACCCAGCCAAACAGCCACGTCGCCAGAATCAACAAGCCAAACGCGATCCGGTACCAAGCGAACGCGGCATAACTGTGGTTGGCAATAAATTTGAGCAAGCCACGCACGGCGATCATGGCGAAGATGAACGCGGTGACGAAGCCGAGGGCGAAGACTGGCAGGTCGTTGGGCTGGAACAGGTCGCGGTATTTGTAGCCGGAGTACACGGCGGCGCCGACCATGGTCGGCATGGCGAGGAAAAACGAGAACTCGGTGGCGGCTTTGCGCGACAGGCCGAAGAGCAGGCCGCCGATGATGGTCGAGCCGGAGCGCGAGGTGCCGGGAATCATCGCCAGGCATTGTACGAATCCGACTTTCAGTGCGTGAGACCAGCGCATGTCGTCGACGTGTTCGACGCTGATCACATGGCTGCGCTGTTCGGCCCACAACATGATGATGCCGCCGACGACCAGTGCCACGGCAACGGTGATCGGGTTGAACAGGTATTCGTGGATGGCGTCGGCGAACAACACGCCCAAGACCACGGCGGGCAGAAAAGCGATGAGCAAGTTGAGGGTGAAGCGTTGTGCATTACGTTCGGTGGGCAGGCCTTTGACGATTTCGAAGATCTTCGGTCGAAACTCCCAGACGACGGCAAGAATGGCACCCAGTTGAATAATGATGTTGAACGCCATGGCGCGTTCGCCGCCGAATTCCAGCAAGTCGGCGACGATGATCTGGTGGCCGGTACTCGAGATCGGCAAGAACTCGGTCAGGCCTTCTACCGCACCTAATATCAACACCTGGAAAAGGGTCCAGAAATCCATTAATCCTCCGTCAGAGCGCTCTTGATGAGCGACCGGGTAATAACACTCAGGGGTTGAGTATCTGAAGTTACACAATTGGCGTATATGAAGATCAAAAGATCGCAGCCTTCGGCAGCTCCTACAGGGGAATGCATTTCAAATGTAGGAGCTGCCGAATGTTCGGGCCGCGATCGGACGATCTTTTGATCTTGAAGAATAGGTCTTATGAATTGCCACACTCAAGACATGTTAGTAATCGTCGGCCGACGAACTACGCAGAAAATATTTAGGCCTTTTTGCAGAAAAAAGTTGCTCTGACAATAAAGTGTGATCAATATCACATTATCCAGAGATGGCCAGACAGTGGCAGATGGACATAGACAAAGCCATCGCAATAAGCTCAAAATAGTGGCACCATTGCATATCGCCACCATCTAAGCAGTAGTTCACCCTTTCGAGAAAATCAACTAAAAGCTTGAAAAGCTTAATTATTGTTAGAAAACTCGGGAGCCACGTCTAAAAATCGCGTGAATGTTACCAATTGTCAGTCACAGATGAGAACCGGTGCTTTAACATCCCGATGTCAGCACTTAATTCGAGTCAATGCATGATGCTCTCAGCGAACTTAGCGACTAGAAGCCCGCGCCCGACAAACGACGAACCTGGTGTTCTTACTCTGGGTCGTACCCGTGGCGTGGCTGAACATTTCAAAGCGCTAGTCGCCCAGCATATACGTACCGATATGGCGCTCGAAGCCAATGCGTACACTAGTGCATATCAGTTGAATGAACAGTCTGGTTCGTATCGAGCGATCTTCCTGATTATCGACAGCCCACAGGCCCTCGAAGACAATCTGGCGCTGGTCGAGAACCTGCGCAGCGACAACTTGAAGCCGATCATTTGCGCGGTCATCACCGGTCGCGGCGCCTTCAACAAGATCAAATATTATCTGGCTGGCGCGGATGTTTGTATCAAGCTCAATACCCTTTCCGAGGATGGCGCCGAGTTGCTGGGCGAGTTCTTCAACAGTGAAGAATGGCAACGCGATATCGATCTGACGCTTGATCCGACCCGTATCTGCCTGATGGGCACCAGCAAGAAACTCGACATCTCGTTTGCCGAAATGAAGATCCTCGAAGCCTTCGCGCAAACCAGCAATCACATTCTGAGCCATGATGAAATCGCCAGCATCATGGGCCTCAACGCCAATTTCTACGACCCTCGAGCACTGGAAAAATCAATCAGTCGCTTGCGTGGAAAAATCAAGGACATGTATGGTACAAACGCGATTCAGAGCATTCGCGGCTATGGCTATCGCCTGCTGCGGGGTCTGATATCGACTGCCTGACTCTCGGGCAGCCATCCCATTTGCATACGTACGAAGGATCGTCTAATGCAACCATATAGCTCCCGTTCTGCTTCACGCCTGTTTGAAATCAAGCAATTGAATGAGCGCGACAACACGACCCATAACAATAAAACTCCATAACATAGCAGCAGATCGAGTGGAATTTATCGAGGGCCAATCTTGGGCCCAGACCCTGCCTATCGATTACTTCCGAGGAAGTCATTGCTCGCCTGCCGATTTATCTTTTAGCCAATTTTGGTATGTATTCAGGAGAGAGACATGGAAACTAGTACAACCCTCCCAAGGAAATATTTTGTTGTCGTGACTCACAGTACAACGTCGCAACGCGAACTGGAGAGCATGCTGTCCAGCGAACGTTTCAATTCGTTTGAAGGGGTGGATTCGCCCTCTTCCGCTCCAATGGTGATGGAGTTCACATATCCAGGCATCAGTCGAAAAAACGCCCCGCGCAGTATCGAACACGATACTCAGCGAATATTGGCCACGCTCGAGTCCGAATGGCGCGCAGCGCAATCGGCTAATCCTTTCCAGAATGTCCCGGCCATTACCGGGGAAACCCGCAACATGCCACCTGCCGTTGAAGGTGATATACCCGGCAATGAAACCTGGCATCTCGACCCTGATCAGGGTGCACTGGTCAAAGAAGGTGTCGAAATCAGCCTGACTGGCCTGGAAACAGCACTGGTCAGGAAAATGCTCAGCCATGAAGAGCGTGTTGTCAGTCGTGACGAGCTGATTCTCAGCATCGGCCGGGAGCCGGAACAATATCGCGGCCTGGAGATGTGCCTGAGTCGCCTGCAAGACAAGTTCAAAAGCGCCAGTCATGGCGAACGACTGTTTCGTGCCGTCAGAAACCGCGGTTATTGCCTGATTCAGGAAATCGTCGCGTAACCTCGCAAGACCTCCACGAACAGAACAAACAGAAAAAAGTGCGATTACAAAAACAACAAGAGCACTCTGTTTGATTTCATCTTCCTCCTTGATTTGAACACTCCCTGCCTCCACCCTCCAACAGTAACAAATACAACATCATTTATTCACCCCCTCCTCTGCGACCTTTTCTAACACTCTTATATTTAATTATTAAAAAGTTGGCACTGTGCCATCTTGTTAGAACTCGTCAGACACCATTCCCGGCAATAACTTAGTCTATTGACTGACGACAGTTCGGCATATCGATGTTGTTACCTCAGGACACTCGTTAGAACAAAAACAATAAGTCTGCATAACAACTCGGTTTTCAACTGTTGAAACCTGAATGGACGTCTTTTGGGGATACCGTATGGATCTTTCTCTAAGTATCAATCGAAGCACAGGCCTCAAGGGACTGACCTTTTGGGGCCAATGGGCGCTGGCACAAGGCTTTGTGGTGACGCTGTTGTTCATACTGGCCGAGCAGCACACCGGGACGGTCGCGTTTTACTACCGGATGTGTGCAACGCTGGCGGTACTGGCGTCGGTGCCGGCTTATACGTTTAGCGGTGTGTATCGCAAGCGTGATAATTACCTCACCGGTCTCGGTCGACTGTTTATGGGTTGGTCGATGACCATGGCGGCGCTGGCGTGCATCGCCTTTGTCTGCCAGGCCGATGAGCTGTTTTCACGACAGGTGATTCTGAGCTGGGCGGTGTATGGCTTCCTTGGTCAGGCGTTTCTGTACGCTCCGCTGCATGCGTTTTCCAAGTACTACCAACGGTCGCGTAAAAGCGAGCACAAGACGCTGATCGTCGGCACCGGCGAACTGGCGTTGGGTCTGGCGAAGAAGCTCAGCCAACTGGAAAACCTGCCTTTGGTAGGTTTGGTCAGCAATGGTGATGTGTCTGCGCTGGGTCCGGATGCACCGCGCGTGGTTGGCGATCAGGAGCAACTGCTGGAGCTGATCGAGGCGCATGACATTCGCCGCTTGTATATCACCCTGCCGCTGTGTGAAGCCGCGAAAATCGAGGCGATTTATGGTGACTTGCTAGGAGCCAACGTTGATGTGGTGTGGGTGCCGGACTTGAACAGTCTAACCCTGCTGAATCACTCGGTGAAGGTCGTGGACGGTCTGCCGGCGATCTACTTGAACGAGAGCCCGTTGACCAGCCGCCCTACCGCTGCTTTGAGCAAGAGCTTGGTAGAGAAAACCGTGGCGTTTCTGGCGATCATCGCGCTGAGTCCGATCCTGCTGATCATTGCGTTGGCGGTGAAGATCAACTCGCCCGGCCCGGTGTTTTTCAAGCAGGATCGTCATGGCTGGAACGGCAAGGTGATCAAGGTCTGGAAGTTCCGCTCGATGCGTGTTCACGATGACCGTGATGTGAAGCAGGCCAGCCGCAATGACTCGCGCATTACCGCAGTCGGCCGCTTTATTCGCCGCACTTCGCTGGATGAACTGCCGCAACTGTTCAACGTGCTGCAAGGGCATATGGCTCTGGTCGGCCCACGCCCGCACGCCGTCGCGCACAACAACTACTACTCGGGGAAAATCCTCGCGTACATGGCGCGTCACCGGATTAAACCGGGGATCACCGGCCTGGCCCAGATCAGCGGCTGCCGCGGTGAGACGGACACCATCGACAAGATGCAGAAGCGTGTCGAGATTGACCTGCAGTACATCAACAGCTGGTCGTTGTGGCTGGACCTGAAGATCCTGGTGAAGACGCCGTTTACGTTGCTGTCGAAGGATATTTACTGAGGTTTGAAGCTGTATACCGCAAGGGGACGAAAGTCCCCTTTTTTGTGCCTGGGATTTGGGGATGGAATCGGATCTTGGATGGATGCAAAAACTGTGGGAGTGAGCCTGCTCGCGATGGCGGTGGGTCAGGCAATGATGATGCTGACTGTGCCGACGCCTTCGCGAGCAGGCTCACTCCCACAGGGATTTGTGTTTGGCTCAAGCCTTGTGGCTAGACACGTAACCTGTGGGAGCTGGCTTGCCAGCGATGGCGCTGTGTCAGGCGACATCAATGTTGCAGGTGCTTGCCAGCGATGGCGGTGGGTCAGCCAATAACAATATTGAATGTGCCGACCTCATCGCTGGCAAGCCAGCTCCCACAGGGATTCGGGATTGGCTCGGGATTTGTGGCGTGACAAATAGCCAATGTAGGCCTTCGCCTGCTCGCGATGGCGGTGGGTCAGGCATCAGGGATGTCGGCTGGTCGAACGCTATCGCGAGCAGGCTCACTCCTACAGGGGATTTTTGGCTGGCTCGGGATTTGTGGCGTGACAAATAACCAATGTAGGCCTTCGCCTGCTCGCGATGGCGATGGGTCAGGCAACAAGGATGTCGGCTGGTCGGGCGCTATCGCGAGCAGGCGAAGGCCTACAGGGGATTTGTGGTTGGCTCAGGCCTTGTGGCTAGACACATAACCTGTGGGAGCTGCGGTGCGACGATTCGACTTGCCAGCGATGGCGGTGGGTCAGCCAATATCAATCTTGAATGTGCCGACCTCATCGCTGGCAAGCCAGCTCCCACAGGTTTCAGAGGTGTTTCGGATATCTGCGCTTACTCGGTAATCTTCTCGAAATTCCGATAAAACATATCCCCTTCCCGGCTATCGGTCATCGAGTGCAGTTGGTAGCCGCGATTCAGTCGCGCACCACCGTCACGGGTCAGTGGGGCCCAGACCAGGTTGGCGCGGCGCATGGTCGACATGCTCATCATTTCGTCGAACGGGATCGACAGGTAGATGCCTTTGTCGAAACTACCTTCGCCATATTCCGCGCTGCCCGCCGTGGTGATCGTCGCCCACGCGCCAAAGCGCACGCCATTGAAAAACTCACGCGAGATGTCCAGCGTGCCGCCCCAGTCTCCGGCCAGATAACGCCCGACGCTAACCGCCGCCAGCGTATCGAACGGCAGATCGGTATACCCGGTGATATGCCCGGTCACCACCGAGTAATCACGCAACGCAAAACCCTGATCGAAATCACGCTGCCGCACCCAGTTGATATCCGCGCCCACCGACCAGCGCTCACCGGTCGGGCGGAACAACACTTCGCCGCCAACACCGGCAAACATCGATTCCAGATAACCGCCATACACCATGCCGTACCAATCTTTATCCAACTGCTCGGCATGGCTGACCTGAAACAACGGCATGGTGGTGTTAGACGTGGTCAGGTACTGACGCAAATCCGTGCGCACACGCGGCAAGCCGCTCGGCGCGTCGTAGGTGAATTTGTCGAAGTTGTTGGCCAGGTTGGCACTGAGCAAGCCGCTCCACCAGGTGTTGCGATTGAAGCGGTATTCGGCGTCGGCATCGGCGCTCAATTGATAGAGCAAGCCATCCGGACCGCCAACGTTCTGCTTGAAGCCCAACCCCACGCCATAACTGAAATGCTGCGGCGCTTCGGTGTAAAGGGTCTTTTCGTTACGCGGCATCGCCGGGTTGATCTCGGTGGTGCGGTGCAGCGATTGCAGCGGCTCTTCGTTGTTGATCACTTCGCGGAAGGTCTGGCGCGGCACGCTGGTTTCTTCCAGCGGCAAGTCGTAGCGCTTGTTGACCACGGTGAACCAGTCGATGTCGTCGTTGACGCTGTTGTCGAGAATCCGGCTCGCCCGCCCGACTGCCTTGGACGAATGGAAGTAACGCTGCTGCTCGCCATACACAATCAGTTCGGAATCACGCTGCGTGATGCGCTCGACCTTGTAGCCGGCATTCTGCTGCAAACGCTGCGAGACGTTGGCCCAGTTGACCTGATCCATCGCCGTGGTCGGTGCCTTCGCCGGCAGCGGTTCCGGGGTCGGATCGTAAGTCTTCGCCGGTGCCTTGCGGCTGACGAAATTGGTGTGGAAAGTCACGCCAAACATCGCCGTATTACCGCGCTCCCACGCCGCACTGACATCGACCGAATCAGTCACCTTGAACACTGCGCCAAGGTTGATCGGCGAGTCCTGTTTGATCTCGTTGTCCTTCGGCTCGTGCTTGTAGTCGTTACCTTCGAATTCGAGTTTCAGGCTGAGGCGATCCCACGGCGTCTGATAGCTCACGCCACCGAAGAACGACGGCCGCCCACGAAAGTACGAACCCGAGTTGACGTCACCGGTGCCTTCCAGGGCCGGACGGGTATCGAAACGATCACTGACGTAGCCCAACGGGTTGTCGATATCGCCGCGATTACCGAGGTAACCCCAGGCGATCCCGGCGCTGAAATCGAAGTTGTCGTAGCGCTTGTTGGCAACGAAAAATTCACTGGAGAACAAACCCGTACCGCCGACGTCTCGGAAGCCCAGCGCCACATCGGGCAGCCAGTGGCTTTCCTGCCACAGCCGGACTTTGACGTCGACCGCCTTGTCCTTATAGCTTTGACTACCGCTGAGGGCCTCCGAGCCGTACGGCCGGTTGGTGATCGCGGTGTAGCGAAACGAGCCTTCGAGCCAGTCCAGCGGCTGCAACGACACGCTGTAGCGACTGTACGGATCGGTGCGGTTGGCGTTGACGCTCAACTCGCCGGCCGGGGCCATGCGCGCGGTCGGCGTCTGCAACAGACCGGTGCCACCGAAGTCATTCTGGGTAATGCGCGGCTCTGCATGAGCCAAACCACACGGCAATAACAACACAGCTGCAAAACGTAACTTCAACGAACCACCTCGGCCAGCTGCGTGGCAATAAATTCAGCCAACTGCTGATTCAGCTCAGGGATAGGCGGATCAAGATCATCATTCTTCAACGGCACCAGAATCTTGCTGCCGGCCACCGGAAACTGCCCGGACTCGCGATTCCAGTGGGCAATGCCGACGCGCCGCGACACGCCGTTGGGCTGGATCAGCCACAGGTAATCGGCTTCGGCATCGGCCAGAATCGAGCAGTCTTGCAGATACTCACGGGCCTCCTGCAACGGCTGATACGGCAAGTGACACGGCTCGGCGACTGCGCCCAACACTTGCACTTCGTCGACGCGTTGCGGATAAACCAGACGATCGCCGTCATCGAGGCGAATGTTGCGCGCGAAGCCGACTTCCAGCGCCACCGGATCGAGATCGGCAATCTGCCGTCCGGTCACCGGCATCCGCCGCACTTCTTCGGCAATACGCTGCGCCAGCGCCGCCCGACTCGGCAGATCGAACAGCATCGACATGCGTTGCAGCACATCCAGGTCAAACAACACGCCGACCTTCAGCCGCGTTTGCTCCTCGATCAGCGACTGACGCAGCAACCCGCCCGCCAGCCAATAACCTTCGGCATTCGGCACGGCTTCGCTGATCACATCGAGCAAGCGCCCGCCGGCTGGTAACGCGACCGGCCCGGGATTGGCGACATCGCCCGAGACCGTGACGGCCGCCTGACTCACACTCGCGACCAGCAACAAGCTCGCCGATAATATTTTCAGGCGCATCACGGCAGGTGCCTGCGATCAGGGGTCAGTTGCACAACCTTGACGCGTAACTGCGAGGTCAGTTGCTGCTCGCTCTGCAAAATGAAACCGTCACGCGGATCGACCCAGTAACGATTGGTCGCGCTCAGGCCAATGGCCGGGGCGTCAATCTGTTCATCGACACGCAGCACGGTGTATTCCTTGTCGAGAATCTGCAGGGTCTGTTCGGAGCGGCGGGAGAAGCGGCTGTTGACGATCACCCCGACTTCCTGGCCCTTGTAGAGGTCGATCCAGCGCCGCGTGGTGAAACCGTCGGCGACGAGGTGCAGGCCTTGTTTGAACGGCGAGTCATCGGCCAGCCGCGTGCCATCGAGATCGCCTTCCAGACCCAGACCAATGCTGCGCACGGCGAGGCCATTGCGCAGCAGCAGAACCTGTTTGCCCGAGGCGACCCAGAACTGCAGGTCTTCGCGCTCGCGCACCAGCGCCAGCACCCCGGAACCGGACGGCGTGGTCAGTTTCATTTGCGGATAATTGACCCCGGCCACTTCAGCCGCCGACACGTCGACCTCATCCGGGCCGACGACTGCCGCCTTAAGGTTGTTCAACGAAGCGCTCATCAGCGGGTTACAGCCGCACAACAACGAGGCCGCCATCAGGCACAGGCCAACTTTCAAAATATTCAAAGTCGGCGACCTTATTTGCTGTTGTTACTGTATTCGCTCCAGTTCTTCGCAGCGGAAGCGCCAGTGCCGACAATCGATGCCGACGGCACCAGTTGGCTGATCAGACGGTTCCAGCGAGTCACGTTGGCAGGCCCGACATACACCACGTCCTGCGGGCGGACTTCGAAGTGCGAAGCGAGCGCCATGGCAGTCGGCGATTCAGCTTCCAACTGGTAGATCTTCGCCGGCTCGACATCGAGGTTTTCCACGCCACGAATGACGTACACCGCGTTGCCGTTGGAGGTGGTCTGGCTCAAGCCGCCGACCGAACCGAGCACATCGGTGAGGTTCATCGTCGCGGTCTTGAAACTCAACGCGCGCGGCTGGTTGACCTCGCCCATCACGTAGATGCGCTTGTTGTCGTTGTACGGCAGATACAGCTGATCGCCGCCCTTGAGGAAGACGTTCTGCAACTCGGAATCCTGCTGATTGAGCGAGTCGAGGTTGAGCGGATACGTGCGGCCGTTGCGGGTCAGCAACAGCCCGGACAAATCGGCATTGTTGGTATCGATGCCGGCGGAACCGAGGGCTTCGACCACGCTCAGCGGATTGGTCGAAATCGCTTGCGGGCCGGCCTTGGCCACCGCGCCAGTGACCACGACTTTCTGGCTGGCAAAACGCAACACCGCGACATCCACCTGCGGCTCGGCAATGAATGCCGACAGCCGCTGTTCAATGTCCGAGCGCAGTTGCTGGATGGTCCGGCCGGTGGCCTGGACTTCCTTGATGAACGGGTAATAGAGCGTGCCATCGGAGCGCACCAGACGGCCGTTGGCATCGATCTGTTGTTGCGCGCCGGACGGGGCCGTCAGCTCGGGGTGATCCCACACGGTGATGTACAGGACATCGTTGTTGCCGATGCGGTATTCGGCCGGGGTCGCCAACAACTCCGGCGGCAGCGACTCACGCTTTTGCGTGGCGCGGTTCATGGCAATCAGCTTGGGCGTGATCGGAATCAGCTCGACCCGGCTGCTTTCGCTGGCGCCCTGGCGGGTGATGCTGCCGGTGCTGAGGTATTGACCGGGGGAAAACATGCAACCTTGCAAAGCGAGACTTGCCAACATTAAAAGATAAACACTACGAGTCATAATGGCACTACGCTATTCAAGGGCGAATCCAAAAACAAAGTCACCCGACTTGCGTCGGGCGACCTTGTACTGCACTAACAGAACTTCCTGTTAGTTATGCGTGCCGGTTGTACCGGTGGTACCCGTCGTACCGGTGGTACCGCCGTTGGCACTGCCACCGCTGTTAGACGCCGCTACAGCACTGGCAACCATTGCAGTACTGGCTGCGGGCGCTTGAGAAGCCGCCACGTTGCCACCTACATTGGTTACCGCTGTCAGCGGTGCTTCAGCGGCGGCAGCCCAGTTGCTCAACATCGTCAACAGGGCAACTGCCATCACTTTTTTCATATCAACTCCTTTCTAACATTCGACCTGTTAAAAAACCGGCCTCAGTTAGCGGTGGTGAGTTCAAGTCCGCAAAAAGCGCGAACATGATCCGTCGTTCTTTCACAGTCTTACCCAACTGATAAAAGTCGAACGGCAGGTTTATATCTACGGACTTGCAAAAGGCATTGCCAGTGTAATTTCCCGACGTTATCTAACAACCTGACTGAAAATAACATTGAGTTAAATGGCCATCATCCCAAGTAGCCTTTGGGATGGTTCGATTGCCAGCGCCAAGTGTCAGTGACCATATCCTGCAAGTTGCGCGTGGCTTTCCAGCCAAGTTCCTTCGCAGCCTTGGAGGCGTCGGCCCAGCTCTCGGCGATATCCCCGGAACGGCGCGGCATCATCCGGTAAGGCACCGGTTGCCCGCAGGCCTGTTCAAACGCTTGGAGCACTTGCAGCACGCTGTAGCCATCGCCCGTGCCAAGGTTCCAGGTATGAATGCCGGTGCGTCCGGAGATCGACTGCAACGCCTTCAAGTGACCGTCCGCCAGATCGACGACGTGGATGTAATCGCGCACGCCAGTACCGTCGACAGTCGGGTAATCGTTGCCGAAGATCGACAACTCTTGCAGGCTGCCGACCGCCACCTGACTGATGTACGGCACCAGATTATTCGGGATGCCATTGGGGTCTTCGCCCATATGGCCGCTGGCGTGGGCGCCGATCGGGTTGAAGTAGCGCAGCAAAGCAATGCTCCAGCGCGGCTCGGCCAGGCTCAGGTCACGCAGCACGTTCTCGACGATCAGCTTGGACTGGCCGTAAGGATTGGTCGGATTACCAGTGGGGAAATCCTCGCGGATCGGCATCTGCTCAGGCTCGCCATACACCGTGGCCGACGAGCTGAACACCAGTCGGAACACCCCCGCCGCCGCCATTGCCTGGCACAGATTAATGCTACCGCTGACGTTGGTCTCGTAGTACTCGAGCGGTTTGCGCACGCTTTCGCCGACCGCTTTCAGGCCGGCAAAATGCAGCACCGCGTCGATGTTGTGCTCACGGAAAATCCGGTCGAGCAGTGCCCGGTCACAGACATCGCCGCGGATCATCCAGGCACTCTTGCCGCAAATGCCCTCAACCGCGTGCAACGATGCTTCGCTGCTGTTACAAAGGTTATCCAGTACAACAACTTCATAACCTGCTTCAAGTAGAGCAAGTGTGGTGTGCGAGCCGATATAGCCGGCGCCACCCGTTACCAGAATCTTCATAGCGCGATCCGTCTTTGAATGAGTGACAAGTAGCGTGTCAAGCCTGATTCATTGAAGATGTGTCACAATCCACACAAACAAGGCGACAACAACCGAAAACAAAACTAGTTCAATGACTGGCAATAAATATTTTTGCAGGTCACACTGTATTGCCCGCTACTTATTAGCACTCCCTGTGCACTCATCACTATCAACAGATACCGACTAAAAATAACTAATAAGGCACTTACCGACATCTCATAACATTGTCGTGTTTTACCGTCACGAGCATTTGCCATTAATAACCTGACTCAGGTATTAAAGTAAGCCTTCAATCCAACATTGAAACTTGTACGCCCTTAATTAGGGCGCGCATCTGTCGCCTGTGTTCCATGACTGTCCAGGATACTTTTATGATTCGTAAATGTTTGTTCCCCGCTGCCGGCTACGGCACGCGTTTCTTGCCGGCCACCAAAGCCATGCCTAAAGAGATGCTGCCAATCGTCAACAAGCCGTTGATCGAATACGCCGTTGAAGAAGCACGGGACGCCGGCCTGCAACACATGGCCATCGTCACCGGTCGCGGCAAGCGTGCGCTGGAAGACCATTTCGACATCAGCTACGAACTCGAACACCAGATCCGCGGCACCGAGAAAGAGAAGTTCCTCGCCGGCACCCGTGAGCTGATCGACACCTGCACCTTCTCCTACACCCGTCAGGTGGAAATGAAGGGCCTGGGCCACGCGATTCTCAGCGGTCGTCCGCTGATCGGCGACGAACCCTTCGCCGTGGTGCTGGCCGATGACCTGTGCCTGAACCTCGAAGGTGACGGCGTACTCACGCAGATGATTGAGCTGTACAAGAAATTCCGCTGCTCGATCGTCGCCATCCAGGAAGTCCCGGCCGACCAGACCCACAAGTACGGGGTGATCGCCGGCGAGCTGATGTCCGACGGCATCTACCGGGTCAACAACATGGTGGAAAAACCGGCCCCGCAAGACGCGCCGTCGAACCTGGCGATCATCGGTCGCTACATCCTCACTCCGGACATCTTCGACCTGATCGCCGACACCCAACCGGGCAAGGGCGGCGAAATCCAGATCACCGACGCGCTGATGAAGCAAGCGCAGAACGGCTGCGTGCTGGCCTACAAGTTCAAAGGCCTGCGCTTTGACTGCGGTGACGCCGAGGGCTACTTGCAGGCGACCAATTTCTGCTACGAAAACGTCTATCTCAAGGGCCGCTGAGACGGCTCCCTTCACTCAACGAGGCCACCATGAACATTGCACAACATTCCGTAGAGATTGAACGCGAGGTGGGTAACCTCGGGGTGATGAGCTGGCTGTCACGCCATCAGCCGTTGCCCAGCGCCAACGAGTCCTGGCTGGGCACGATTCTGCTGGTGGAGCGGATTGGCGTGTTTCCCGCGTCCGGGGATATCCGCCGGCCGATGCGCGATCCCTATCCGCTGCTCGCGCATTTGAAAAAGCTGTACGGCGAGCAGGCGCTGGAGATGGATGACAGTGATGGGCTGAAGGTGATCTTCAGCGACTGGCGCTTTCGCGTGCGGATTTGCTGTAACGACCCGGCGATCATCATCAACGTGGAAACCCGTTGTGATACGCGGTTGATGCCGCAGAAGATTGCGGAGTTGCTCGAGCAGGTCGACGCCTTCGAATAACTCCTCTCACCTGATCGTTCCCACGCTCTGCGTGGGAATGCATCCAGTGACGCTCTGCGTCACCCAGCGAAGGGACGCGGAGCGTCCCGGGCGGCATTCCCACGCGGAGTGTGGGAACGATCAGTGTGGCGAAGCTTCGCAACCGCTTTGGGTGCCAGTGATCCAGCCATAAAAATAATCGGCAATGACCTTCCCGCCCGTGGCCGGTACCGGATGAATCTTGTCCGGACCAATCATCGCCGCCGCGTAGCGTTTAACGTCCGGCCCGAACGCGCATTGCAGGTTGGCGTACCCCAGATGCTGCTCCCGCGCCCACGGTTCAAGCACCTGCGCATACGCTGACATCGGGTAAGCACTGGAGCGCGTGGTGTCCTGACGCATGATCAGGTTGATGCTCGCCTGCGGTTGAATCTCGCGCAGCATGCCCACCAGCCCCTGAACATTCTGCAAGTACTGCGCGGGTTTAACGCCGAAGCCCTGATCGTTACCACCGAGCATGATCAGGTAAACATCAGCGGGGATCTTCGACACGGCAGCTTTCCACTGCACCTGCCATTGCGGATCCTTGTGATAGAAATCTGCAGACGCTGCGCCCGATGCCGCCAGTTTCGAAACCCGCACGCCGCTCTGATCGTTGCTCATCCACAAGCCGAACAACGTCGGCGCGCCCTTCACCACTTCCAGTTTGAAGGACCAGTCTTTCGCTGCAGACAGGCCTGCCAATGGCACTTCCTGAACCCCCGCGCCTGTCAGCGTCATGGGCTGCCAATCTTCTGAAGGTGACCAGCGGTAACGGATCTCGGAGGATTCGCCTGTGCCCAGGTAAAGCAATTTCGCCTGAGTGACCGCCGTATCGATGCGCGGCGTCGGGTTGGCATCCACTTGCAGCCAAGCGCCGGGCCGGCCTGTTACCGTGCGACTGTCCGGGCTCGCCTGGCCCAGGTCTGAAACCTTCCAGTCGCCGCCAAAGTACTTGTCACTGCTGCGGGTGTATTTGAAATGCGTGCCGCCCAGCGCGGCACCGTGGTTGAAACCGACGTAACCGGGCCCGGCAAAACCGACCTCCCCGGCCACGCGTTGCACCAGTTTGTTCAGGTAGAAATCCTGCCCGGCAGTGTAGCTGTCACCGATTACCGAGACTGACAACACCTTGCCGGCCTTGCCTTCACGCCACTGGGCAAAACGCTCGCGGGCATCGCCCACCTGAACCACCGACGCTGCGACGTGTTGCGCATCATCTACTGCCACCATGCAAAATTTTCCTTCAGTCTGAAATGGCCCACTGGATGCCGGGATGTACACAGATCAACTGTAGGAGCTGTCGAGTGAAACGAGGCTGCGATCTTTTGATCCTGCGCTTCAAAAACAAAATCAAAAGATCGCAGCGTGCCGCAGCTCCTACAAGAGATCTTGTGTACGACACGGATCCACTGTGGGAGCGACGGTGCGACGATTCGACCTGCTCGCGAAGCTCTTAGCTGTTTTGTGGTTGCACCACCGAAGTGACAGGCACCAACGGTTTCTTCTTCGCCGCGCGCTCGCCAAGAAACAACACCGAAGTGAAATTGAACCGGCTGAAAATCATCGACAACACCACCGGCCCGAGCAAGCCACAACTCAAGCCGCCGAGCACCAGCAGGCTTTCATCCTTCACCCCCAACCGTCCCAGTACAAACCGTGACGTTGCCGCAAACAGCACATGAAACAGGAAGATCGCGTAGGAATAACCACCGAGCCAGGTCAGCGCCTTCGAGCGCATATCACTCGACAGCAAGGCGATGCACGACACGCAACCGACAGTCAGACCGATCAAACTGCGACGATCAACAATCAGCTCGCGATCAATCGCCGCCACATACAACAGCGTCAACGAGATCAGTACAAACACCAGCGGCCCGATCACCTTGAAGCGCTGCTTCAACGCGTCGACATTCTCCTGGCCAATCATCCCCGCGACAAAAAACGGCAGCAGATAAATCGCGCCGTTAATTCCGAACGCATCGAACTTGAACGGCGGCAGCAGAAACAACAGCGCCGCAAACGCAAACAGCCCATACAAGCGCGTCGCCGAACGCAACATCCCGCGCCACTCCAGCAGCCCGACGAACATGAAAATGATGAACACCGCCTGCAGGAACCAGAAGTGGTTGATCGGCACCCAGAACGACAACAACGCGTCGATCACCCCGACATCCTTGTTCACCCCCGGCCCCACCGCTTGCAACACCGAGAACGGTACACCGACGCAAAACAGCGGCACGATCAAGCGCCGCACCTTGCCGCTGAAGAACGCGGAAAAGTCATTGCCACGAATCTTGTAGATGGAATAGATGTACCCGGAGATGAACGTGAACAGCGGCATACGCACATACACCATCGAATCGGCGAGCACCCGGAACGGCGAGCCGATATCGATCTTCAGCCCGCCGCCCAGCGGTCCGATGACGTGATAGAGCACCAGCAAAAGGCACGCCAGCCCGCGCAGGGTTTCAATCTCCAGGGACTTTTTCTTGCTCGACATAAAGCACCTGCCTCAATTCAGAATTCGTGATTCAACCTGCACCGGTTTGTTCGCCCGCAGCATCAGGCCCAGGCCGACAAACAACACCGGCACCACCATCGAGAAGTGCCGGGCGAAGGAGCCGAAGTCCGGCTCGAACAGGCCTTGCACCAGCAGAAACGCCAGCGGGATCGCGATCAGTTCCTTGGGCTTGGTCTGGATCGGCGCGCCTTTGTAGTCGGTCGAGGTGATGACTTTGAACAGCAGCAACGCGGTCATGATCATCAGCGCCACGAAGATCACCTGCCCCGGCCCCGAGAGCAGAATCAGCTCCACCGGAAACGACAGTCGGAAGAAGATGATCATCGAGTCCAGCGCCTGCGAAACGAAGTCGCTGCCGCTGAGCCACGACACGATCAACGATTTCGAGCCCTCCTCGCCCGCCGTGCGCAACTCGTTGTTACTGGCGCGAATCGATGACACCGGAAAGCCCAGGGCGATCTGGATCGACATCGCCACAGCGAGGTAGAACAGGAACAACATCAGGAAGAAGGTCGTGCGCGACACGTACTTTTTCATCACGCAGACGCCGACCCACGACAGCGAAAACAGAATCCAGTAAGGCCGGATCAGCACGCCGTAGATCACTGCCGAGAGAAAAAACCCGCCGCGATATTTACGCGTCAGCGAGCTGAGCAGAATGCTCAACACCGCCACCGACACAATGATTTCCTTGGTCAGGTTCTCCAGGAAAAACGAGCGCACAATCCCCCACAGACACAAGGTGCCGAAGATCGCCAACGGCATGCGCCGAAACACCACCACCGGAATCGCCGTGAGGAAAAAATTACAGAACATGCCGTAGGCCCAGGCATTGGTCAGGTTGATCCCGGTGGGCCGCAGCAGGAACGCCGAACACTCGTAGGACGAGCGATCCGGCGAGAACGGGTTCCAGAAGTTGCAGTTGTCGGCACGCGCGTAAGACGACCACAAGGTCATCGCATCCGGACCCGGATCACGCGGGATCAGCAGCGGCATGGCCACTGACAGAAACAGCCCGGTGAAGAGGATCAGGAACGACACATACGAATCGAGTCGCTTGCCACGAAACTCGATGCACGGCAGCTTC
Organism: Pseudomonas sp. IT-232MI5; assembly: GCF_949767845.1. Lineage (NCBI taxonomy): Bacteria > Pseudomonadati > Pseudomonadota > Gammaproteobacteria > Pseudomonadales > Pseudomonadaceae > Pseudomonas > Pseudomonas sp. IT-232MI5. Next base: position 72,206 of record NZ_CATKQE010000004.1, on the reverse strand, counting down.
AGGCCCATGACAATGCGGCCTTTTTCGCCTGGGTCGCACGGGTCAGCACAGCAATCACCACAAGCTGCACGATGATCGCGAAGACATTGCCCCACGCCGCGCCGTAAATCGAATAATGCTTGATCAGCAGATAGCTGACCGGCACTGACACCAGCAGGCAAATCGCCGCACTGGCCAGCGACACCCGACTGTTTTTCGAGGCAATCAAACCGCCCCAGACAATGTCGCCAATCGCCCGTAAGGCGAAGGAAAAAATCAGCACGCCAAGAATGCCGTTATCCGGGCGCGGCACGCTGGTAGCGACGTAATCGAGCACCACGTTGAAAAACACATAGATCGCCACCGCCACCGCCGCCGACACCACCAGCGAGCGCATGACCCACTTGTTGATGAACAGTTGCTTGACCGTGAACGGCTGTTGATCCGCCTGAAAACGCTTGGCCAACAGCGGAATCCCGACCACCGCCACCACCGCGTAAGACAACGCCTGCAAGGTGTTCGCCGCCGACCACGCGTACACGTATTGACCCAGTTTGGCGTACGGTTCGAGGTCGGCGATCAGAAACCGCTCGGCGTACTGACTCAAGGCGATCAACCCGGTGCCGAGGTAAAACGGTAATCCCGCTTTCCACACGGCGGCGGTGGCCAGTGTCCCGGCTTCTCGGCCGTGATGAACGTTCACCACGATCAAGTAACCGGCGATGATCACCAGCACGTTGGCGGCGACCCACAGCCACAATACACTGGCGATTCCCGAGACCCAACCGAGCATCATCCCGCCCACCGCCAACACCGCCCAGAGACCGGTCTTGATGAAGAACAGCAATGCGCCGGCCGTGGCTTTCTGCGCGGAAAACACGAATGAGTTGATCTCGAACGACAGGTGCTCTGTGAGCAACACCAAGGTCACGCAGAGAATCAGCGTGGCGGTCGCTTCGACTGTCTGGAACAGCGAATAAATCAACACCGTTACCACCGACAGCACCAGCCCCACTGCCAGATACAGCAGCAGAACTTTGTCGACCACGCGGCGCGAACTGCCGCCGACGCTGATCAAGCGATTGATCTCGGAACTGAAACCGACGCTGTAGAACTTCGACGCAATCAGCGACGCCGCGACCACCACACCGTAAAAGCCCAGCGCCTCATAACCGAGGTAATGGGTGATCGCCAACACCAGCAAAAACTTCGCGCCTAACGCTCCGCCGCGAAGCAGCAGCCGAAATATCATCGAACGACACCCTTGATGATGTCGTCCATGGCCACGGTTTTCGCTTCGATTTCACGGCAGGTGTCGGTCAGGCGTTTGCCGAAATTCGACAGCGCATTCGGCGCGTAAACCGTGTTGATGATGGTGTCGACATTGATGTCGCCGCCGTTGATCACCCAATCCTCGACACCCATGTCCTGATAGGCGCCAAAGCCTTTGCGTTCATAGCTGATGTGGTACGCCGGCACGCCGGAGAGCAGCGATTCGATGGCGCCGTGCAGGCGCACGGAAATCACCAGGTCCGGCTGATATTTGGCAATCGTCGCCTTCAACGACAGCAAGTCTTCGGTAATGCCCAGCTCGCGATAAAACGCACCGTCATCGTTGCCACGCACCGCGCTCTGTACGGCGCAAACCACTTTGCTTTTGTTCTTCAGGCGCTGCAGCAGCACTTTCAGATTGGCCACGTAAGCGACTTTCTTTTCCTTGCTCCACTCCGGCGGCTTGCGCAGTACCACGCACACGGTGGCTGGCGAAGACGCGCAGCGGGTGAATTTTGCTTGCTGGAGGATTTTGCTCGCCAGCGACTGCACCGCCAGATCCGGTGCGCGGTAGACGTTGGCGCAGGCATCGAAAATCGCCGAAGAGCGATTGTCGCGGACGAACACCGCATCAGCACTGGCGTAATGCTCGACGATCTTACTGCTCTCGCCATGGAACGGGCCGATGCTTTGCGGCAAGTACACCGACGGCACTTTGCTGAGGATCGCGGTTTCCAGTTGTTTGGCGTGGCCGAGTTTCAGCTTGATGTGTTCGAAAGCACTTTTCGAGCGCATGTAGCCGCCGCCGACACCGACGATCAGGTCGGTTTTCTTCAACAGATCCGCCAGCCCGGCGTAGGACTGATTAAGGAACACCGCTTGCTTGACCCGGCCCAAACCTTTGGCCGCCATCACCGGCGCGTCGAAACGCGGGTGCGGCAAGTAGCTGAAAGAGTCCGGATCGGAGGCCACGACACTGATCGCGGTGTCTTCACCAAAGTTGCGCTGCACCAGCGCGATGGCCAGATCGACGAGCAGACCGTCACCGGAGTTGGACGCACTGTAGCCATGCAAAATCGTTACGTTCATATGCTTGAGTTCTACTTAAAAAGTGGGAGCGCGATACAGGTCGTAGGTCTGGCGAATCATCAACGCGGCACTGAAACGCTCGCGGACGATGCTCCGACCTTGGTTGCCGAGGTCGAGCAGGCGCGGCTTCTGGATGATCGTCAGGACATCGGCCAGCGCCTGGTGATCACCGGACGGGAAGACATAACCGGAGACTTCATTGGTGACCAGTTCAGGCAGCGACGTGCAGTTGCTGGCGATCACCGGCAAGCCCATGGCCATGCCTTCCAGCGGCACCATGGCGAAACCTTCCCAGCGACTCGGCACAATCAGCGCATCGGCTTGCTGATACAGCGCCTGCACTTCGCTCGGCGTGACCCATGGCAGGTATTCAACAGAGTCCATCGGCGGGCACTCCACCGCGTCCTCGTTCACCGCGCTGCCGACCACGGTCAGCTTCAAGTCTTTGCGCTGCACATTGGCGAAGGCCTTGAGCAACACGTCGAAGCCTTTCTGGTAATCGAGACGACCGACAAAGAGCAGATGAATCGGCTCGGGACTCGCCGCTTTCGGCGCATCATCCTTGCGGTGAATGCCGTTGTAGATCAGCGTCATGCGCTTGCGCTCGATGCCGAAGCGTGCGGCTTTGTCGAGTTCGTACTGACTGACGCAAATGATCACGTCGGTTACTTTCTGCAGTACTCGCTCGATCCACGCATAGACTTTCTGCTTGGTCGGCGAGCTTTCCATCAGGAACGAAAACGCGTGCGGGCAGTAGACGATTTTCGGCTTGCGCCACGGTCGCAGCAGCACACACACGCAACGGCCGATCACCCCGGAAAAGGTGCTGTGCAAATGCACCACGTCGGGTTTTTCCTTGAGCATGACCTGGGTCAGGCGCCAGGCGAAACGCAGCAACGACGGTACATTGCGCCCGGTGCGCGGGAAGGTGCGGATCTGTTGCTCGCCAATGCCGTGCAACTCTTTGGCCTGATCATCCGGGACCAGATACACCAGCTCGTAGTTCGCCGCATCGCCTTCCGGCGAAGCCGAAATCGTGCGGATAACGGTCGCGACGCCACCTTTGATCGTCTCTGCCACGTGCAGTATTTTTTTCACAAATCACCCACTTCAAACAGGAAAAAGCAGTCGCTGACAGTCAGGATTTGTCGGACGCGTATTCGTAGTTGTAATAGCCGTAGCCGCCGTTGCCGTAGTAGCTGGCGGCGCGCTTCTCGACGCCGTTGAACACCGCGCCTTTGAGCTCGATGCCGTTCTGCGCGAAGCGGCGAATGGTCAGTTCGATCTCTTTGGCCGGGTTCACCCCGAAGCGCGTGACGATCAGGCTGATCCCGGCTTCACGGCCAACGATTGCCGCATCGGTCACCGCCAGCAGCGGCGGCGTATCGATGATCACCAGGTCGTAGCGCTCGCTCAGTTCCGCCAGCAGCTCGCGGAAGTTGGCGTGCATCAACAGTTCGGAAGGATTCGGCGGAACCTGACCACGACTGATGAAGTGCAGGTTGTCGACTTCGATTTTGTTGATCGCCTGATCGATACTGCAGCGCTTGACCAGCAGGTCGGACAAGCCGTTGGTGATCGGCGTGTTGAGGGTTTTGTGCAGGTGTCCTTTGCGCATGTCGGCATCGATCAGCACCACGCGCTGGCCGCTCAGGGCCATGACGGCGGCGAGGTTGGACGAGACGAAGGTCTTGCCGACCTGCGGGCTCGGCCCGGAAATCATGATGCGGTTGTTGGTCGAATCGAGCCCGGCGAAGTGCAGGCAGGTGCGCAGGCTGCGGATCGATTCGATCGACAGATCCGTCGGGTTACGCAGGGCCAGCAGGTACGCCGGTTTGTCGACACCGTCGCGGGCGCGGCCTTTTTTGTTGTCTTCTTCATCCTGCAAGGCGCTGTACGGAATCGACGCGTACACCGGCAAGCCGAGTTGCTCGATGGCCTCCGGGCCTTCCAGACCACGGCTCAGGGATTTACGCAGCAGCACCAGCGCCACACCAACGAAGGCACCGAGGAAGGTGGCAATCAGCACAATCAGGGCTTTTTTCGGTTTGACCGGACTGGTCAGGTCGACATCCGCCGCGTCGACCAGACGCACGTTACCCACCGCGCCGGCACGGACGATGTCCAGCTCTTGGGATTTGTTCAGCAACTGCGTGTAGATCTGCGAGGCCACTTCGACATCGCGGGTCAGGTTGAGCAATTCCTGCTGTGTCGCGGGCAGATCGCCGACTTTGCCTTCCAGCGACTTCTGTTGCTGGATCAGTTCGCCGATCTGGCTCATCAACGCGCGATAGGCCGGATGCTGCTTGGTGAACTTGCGATCCATCTCCGCCTGCTGCATTTTCAGCTCGGAGATTCGCGTTTCCAGCGCTACCGACTGACCGAGCACCGATTGGGTTTCCAGCGAGATGTTCACGGTCTTGCCGTGGGTCTGGTAGGCGTTCAACGCATCGCTGGCCTTGGCCAGATCACGCTTGACCTGCGGCAACTGGCTTTGCAGGAAAGCCAGACTTTGCGCCGCTTCCGCCGAGGTGCGGCGCACGTTCTGATCGACGTACAGCGCAGCAATCTTGTTGAGGATCTTCACCGCTTCAGCGGCGTCGCTGCTGGCCAGCGCCAGTTTGATAATCCCCGATTCCTTGCCCTGCTCGGAGATGTCCAGCGCGTCCTGATAGCCTTGAATGGTCACGATTCGCGGGTTGCGCACCACTTCGAAACGCGTACCTGGGTTAGCCAACAACTGCGTGATCTGCCCTTCTACGCCATCCTGCGCGAAGGCTTCGCCCGCCGTGCCTTCTACCAGCAGGTTGTCGTTGTCATCGAGCAACTGGAAGCGCTTTTGTTCGCCAGCAATCAGGGTGAGTTTCTTGCCCAGCAGTTCTTTCGGCAGATTCAGCCGGGCAAACTCCAGGCGTTCACCACCCCAGGCGTAGCTGGTCAAACCGAAACGCGGCGCAGCGACGCTGGTCTCAGTCTCGCCGCGATAACGCCGGGCGAGAAAGCCGCCGATCATCGGGAAGGTGTTGGGGGTGACATCGATATCCAGGCGCAAGTCGTCGACGGTTTTGCCGATCACCGCGCGGGATTTGATGATGCCGATTTCGGTCACCGACGGTGATTGCCCGCCGAGCATGCTATTGAGGTCGGAAAACCCGAGCATGTCGTTCTTTTTCGGCTCGACCTGCACCAGCGCATTGGCCAGGTACACGGGCGTGGCCAACACTGCATAGGCCACACCGGTGACCATAAAGGCGCCGGTGAGCGCGCCGATCAACCATTTCTGGTCGATCAAACTGCCGAATATGCCGAGAAGATCAATACTGTCTTGATCATTGTCGCGGGTGCCGATGACGGACGGTAACTGCATAAGTCTGTTCTTACCATTCATTGATCTGAAGAATATTTATCAACGCGCGAGGCGTTGCGCCCATGAGCTAACAGCATCTTCAATCAATGCATGGGCATGAATAAAAGCGGCCTTGCCTTGACGATACGGGTCTTGTATTTCGCGCTCGCTCTGCCACTTGCCGAGGAGAAACACTTTGCCTCTGGCGTGAGAGGCAATCTTCAGTACTTGATTAACATGCTGTTTTTCCATGACCAGAATCAGGTCTGATTCATTGACGATGTCGGCGGTCAGTTGCCGTGCCCTGAAGCCTTCGGCGTTATGCCCATGGTCTTCCAGCACTTGCCGGGCGGAAGCTTCGACACCTTCGCCAACCCGCGCCGACAGGCCTGCGGAGGAGACGGTGATCGCTGAAGGGGCCAGCGCGTTACGCAGCATCAGTTCTGCCGTCGGACTACGGCATATATTGCCCACGCAAACGACAAGGATCTTTCTGAACAAGGTTTTACTTTCCTGTGTAATGTCAAACGGCCAACATCTCAAGAGCAATTGAATGAACCCTCAAGATCTTCCTGCACTCAGAAATAGATTCGCCCTGTTAGTACCGAAGTATTAAGTACCACAGCGTTTAAAAGCCCCCCAACCACAATTAGCGGACTAAAAATAACTGTGATTTTCGAGTGATTGTTTTCCGACAAAAAATAACATTCGTGCACTAAGTGCCATTACCTCACTCGAAAATTGAGAAACGAGATCATTTATTCGCAGTTGTCACTTCTCTTCGGGAGAACAGACATGAAATCAACACCTCTCAAAAAACTCGGCGCTTTGGCGTTAATGATGGCGGGGGCTACGACCCAGCTTCACGCCAGCGAGCTGTTTCCCAACCTTCCGGCCAAGAACATCGGCGTACAAGTAAAGATCCAGAACTTCACGGCCGCCGACGCCGCGCAGATCAAATCGGCTGGCTTCGGGTTTGTCCGCTTCGGTGTGTGGAGCGACAGCCTGACGGCCAAGGCTTATCAGAAACAGGTCAGCGACGCCTTTGCGGTGGCGCAATCGGCGAGCCTGCCGGTGTTGCTGACGGTCCGCGCGATCAAGCCGTTACCGGCCACATCGAGCGCCGAGCTGACCTCCGCCGGTGAAGGCTTCGGCAACGCCGTGACAGGGCTGCAACAGTCGTACGGCAAGCAACTGGTGGCGATCGAGCTATGGAATGAACCCGATCTGGAAACCTACTGGCCGACAGGCAAGTTCGACACGACGTTTGTGCCGTTCATGAGCGGCGTGTGCAAGGCGTTGCAGGCGCAACCGCCATCGACACCGGTGATCGGCTACGGCTTCGCCCGCCCACCTAGCGCCGGCTCGGCTTCAACCGTGGCGCTGAACCGCATCGTCAGCGAATATCCCAAATGCCTGAGCGCGGTGTCCTATCACCCCTACGGCATGACCGCCACACAGATCAGCAACGCGCAAAACTTCATTCAGCAAAACTTTCATCTGCCGGGGATCATCAGTGAATGGGGGATTTCGGCGCTCACCTCCAATGGCGGGCCGGAAGGACAAGCGAGCAAGATCAACGCGTTTATTGGCGATGTTAAAAAACTCAATATCCCGCTGACGTCCATCTACGAATGGAAGAACAGCGATTCCGGCAGTAACGATCGCGAGAAGAACTTCGGCCTGCTGACTTCTGACGGCCAGCCGAAACCGGCGCGCATGTCGGTCGAAGCCCTGTTGAACGCCGGGTAGTTCCTGAGCAACCGATCTGTACGCAGGTCGGTTGCTTTGAACCTGTTGGCCGTTTTGGCATCGTATTCATCGATACCGCGCCCCGCCTTTCAAACAATTGTTTTCAGGTTGTTGCCGCAGGGGCCATCGATACACGCACCTACCCTTGAGTGGCCGTCAGCGCTCGGGTAATGTCATCAGAACCATAGGACAGAGCACGCCCATGACTTCCAAGCTGGAACAACTCAAACAATTCACCACCGTGGTTGCCGACACCGGCGACTTCGAAGCGATCGCCCGAGTCAAACCGGTCGACGCCACCACCAACCCTTCCCTGCTGCTCAAAGCGGCGGCCATTCCGGCCTACGCCGAGCTGCTGAACGCCTGCGTCAGCGACTGCAAGGGCGATGTCGGCCTGGCCAGTGACCGTTTCGGCGTCGCGGTGGGTCAGGAAATTCTCAAAGTGATCCCGGGCCGTATTTCCACCGAAGTGGATGCGCGCCTGTCGTTCGACAAGGATGCCGTGCTGAAACGCGCACATCGCTTGATCGAGCTGTACGACAAGGCCGGTATCGGTCGTGATCGCGTACTGATCAAGATCGCCTCGACCTGGGAAGGCATCCGCGCCGCCGAAGTATTGGAAAAGGAAGGCATTCAGACCAACCTGACCCTGCTGTTCTCCTTCGCACAGGCTGCCGCGTGCGCCGACGCGGGTGTGTTCCTGATTTCGCCATTCGTGGGCCGCATCTACGACTGGTACAAGAAGGCCAATGGCAACGACTACACCGGCGCCGATGATCCGGGCGTACAGTCGGTTACCCGCATCTACAATTACTACAAGTCCAATGACTACAAAACCGTGGTCATGGGCGCGAGCTTCCGTAACCTCAATCAGATCGAGCAACTGGCCGGCTGCGACCGCCTGACCATCAGCCCGGACCTGATCGACAAGCTGGCGGCCGATACCGGCAAGCTGGAGCGCAAACTGGCCCCAGGCAACGCCGGTGAAGCCCGTCTGAGCCTCAATGAAGCGCAGTTCCGCTGGTTGTCCAACGAAGACGCGATGGCCACCGAGAAACTGGCTGAGGGCATTCGTCAGTTTGCTCGCGACCAGGAGAAGCTTGAGGCGCTGTTGCAGGCCAAGCTGTGATTTGAGTGGGTGAAATGCAAAAAGGGCGAACCTTCACAGGTTCGCCCTTTTTTGTGTGCGCTGGATTACATCAGTGTTCTTGCGAGAGCTATCGCGAGCAGGCTCACTCCTACAGGGGATCTGTGGTCTGATCGCGATTGTGTGTCGAATGAAGAACCCTGTAGGAGTGAGCCTGCTCGCGATGAGGCCAGCAGGGCCTACCCTCAATTCAGCGGATCAATGCCGCTCGAGGGCATTCACCAGATCATGAAACGCTTCACGATTGGAATCGTTGAGGCCCATGAGGATCTTGTGCGCTTCGAGCACCTTGATCCGCACCACTTCTTCCGACTGGTCCTGATCCGGCAGGTCGTCCAGGCACTCCGGGCATGGCACCGGGTGGTTGACGATGTTGAACACCTGCTCGAAGCCCATCGATTGCAGCAGACGGGTAATGTCTTCGTGGGTGGTGACGACGGTCGGCAACAGGCCGACCTTCTGCCGCGACAGGATCGACAGTTTGGCCAACAGGCCCAATGTCGTGCTGTCGATGCTGCGGGTTTCGGTCAAATCGATCACGATCGCGTTGAAATTCAGCGCGGTGAAGATTTTCTCAATAGTCGCATCCAACGCCGAACACAGGGTCAGGCGAACTTCACCGACGAACTTCAGGACGAAGGTGCCGTCCTGCTCGGCGAACTGGATTCTACCGGTACTCATTAAAGATTCCTGCTCAACACCAACAGGGCGATATCATCCGGCATCTCCCCTAGCGTGGCCAATCCAAACACTTGCCGCAGACCATCCAGGCTGCCGCCCGCCGACTTCACCCGTTGAGGCAAAGCGGCTTCTTTTTCTTTGAGCGTAGGTTCTGGCAAAAGATCCAGAATGCCATCGGACATCAGCGTCAGGCTGAATGTCGGCGGCAGCTCAAGCACGTGGTCTTCGTAGGTGGCTTCATTGAACAGCCCCACCGGCAGACCACGCCCTTCGAGATAACGAACACTGTCAGGCGTGTACAACACAGGCAACGGCAGATGGCCGCCGATGCTATAGGTCAACAAACCGGTCTCCTCGTCGATGACTCCACCGACCATTGTGACGTGTTTACCCAGCTTACAACTGATCAGCCCCCGGTTGATATGACCAAGGACTTCCGAAGGCTTGAATTCCGGCAATGTGCCGTTGCGCTTGGATTCGAACAGCAAGCGCGTGGTCATGAACTTCAGCAGCACGGTGACGAAGGCTGAAGAGGCGCCATGACCGGAGACGTCCGCCAGGTAAAACGCGACCCGGCGCTCGTCGACACGGAAATAGTCGACAAAATCACCCGAAAGGTACAACGACGGGATGATCTGGTGCGCGAACTTGAACTCGTCGATGCTCCACGGGCTTTCCGGCAGCATGTTCATCTGCACCTGGCGACCGGCGTTCTGGTCTTCCTGGAGCAGGTTGAGGCTGGCCTCAAGCTCGCGGTTGGCCTTTTCCAGCTTCTCGCGGTAGCGCTGGTTTTCCACCAGCAGGCGCGCACGATCCAGGGCCCGGCGCACAGAGTGCTCGAGCACAGCCAGATCTTCGAGAGGCTTGATCAGGTAGTCCGCCGCGCCCAGGCGCAGAGCCTCGACCGCGTCGTTCATCACGCCGGCACCCGACACCACGATCACCGGCGTCTGCGGTGAACGCTCGGTAACCTGACGGATCAGTTCGAGACCGCCCATCTGCGGCATGCGCAGATCGCAGATGACCAAGTCGGGCTGTTCTTGCTCGAATACCTGAAGACCCTGTTGGCCGTTGCTGGCCTGCAGGACGCTGAAACCACTGTCTTCCAAATAGGCCGCGAGGCTCGCGCGCACTACTTCGTCATCATCGATTATCAGCAGCGTGGCACTGGTTTTTGGCATGTGGGCAAACGGCGCCAGAATTAGGTTGGCGTAGTTGGCGGGGCATCGGGCCCTGCGCAGACTACTGGATTCGCTTTCTAGCCTCTCTGCTGCACCGCTTTCGAGCATTGTCTGCAAACGCGGTTACATCAGAGGTGCCCTTCTAAGGCGCAGACGGTACTCCCATCCGCAGAGCGTTTCAAGCATGCGCCGATGGTCGCTTGACGACTTTACTTGTCAAATCACCGAGAGTTATAAGAACAGCTCAAACCGTAACCCAATGGAAGGACGTAACCATGAGTCAAACCAGTCGGGACTACAGCGAAAAGCGCGATTTCATCCGCATGCGGGTCGATGCCGATATCGTGTTGATTCATGAAGGCGATCAGATTTCAGGGGTGTGCATCGACCTCTCCAGCAGTGGCATGCAGGTCGAAGCGCCGCGTCGGTTCGCGGTCGGCGACCGTTTGAGCGTACGCATCGACTCCGATCTCGCCGCACTCCGCGGCCTTGAGGCAGAGACCGAAGTGGTCTGGGTCAGTGCACAGGATGGCGGCGGCCAAAAGCTCGGCCTGACCATCCTGAAGATGAAATAGCTACACACAAAAAAGGCGACCCTGAGGTCGCCTTTGTTTTTATCGGTCGAGATTAAAAATCGTCTTCGACCTGGCCATCCTTCACCTTGAACTCACGGTTCTGCAAGTAGGCATTGCGGATGAAGGTGTATTTGTCGCCGCTGATCAGCTTCTCGCTCGACAGCAGGCTGGCGCGGGTATCGACGATGTTCAGACCGAAGATCGAGTTACGCGTAGGCACGTGGTCGATGTAGCGGTACATACCGGTGTAGCTGTCGACGTATTTCGACGGTGCGTCACGCAAGGTGCTCGGACCCATCAGCGGCAGCATCACATACGGACCGCTGCCCACGCCCCAGTAACCGAGAGTCTGACCGAAGTCTTCGTCGCTACGGTTCAGGCCCATCTTGGTGCCGACATCGAAGAAACCGAGCAGGCCGAAGGTGGTGTTGAAGATCAGGCGAGCGGTGTCGACGCCAGCGGCAGCCGGTTTGGCTTGCAGGATGTTGTTGGCAAGGTTGGTGACGTCACCGACGTTGCGAAACATGTTGTGGATGCCGTCTTCGAGGAACTGCGGTGTGACGAACTCATAGCCCTGGGCCAATGGCTTCAGCGCGTAAGTATCAACGAAGTCGTTGAACTGGAAAATTGGACGGTTAACGCTTTCCCAAGGGTCTTCTTCCGTTGCCGCCTGAGTGGCGAACGGAGCCAGCAACAGGCCGGCACATAAACAAAGCTGAGCGAGCGGATTGCTCCAGCGCATAGAAAAACTCCTTGGAATGGTACTGTCGCGGACCTCTGGGCCCGGCTATTCAGGTCGCTAGTATAAGCGTAAAAGCCCGTTTGGACAGTCCGCGCAATGCAGCAGTCTGTAGGACGCTTCGTGCATCGCCCTTCACACCGCTGTCATCCAACTGTCACTGATACGCCCTAGCCTGATCGTTATTTCAGGGATGTTGCCATGACACACGCCGAAACCTTGCCCGTCGCTGCGCCCAGACTGACCGCGGTACTGTTTGGACTCAGCGGTTGCCTGGTAGATTTCGGTGCCCGCGCCCGGCAACAGACGATCGCCCTGCCTGAATACGCTGAGGCCACACCAGGCGCATTCGACAGTTTGCACAGTTTGCAGCGCCAGCAGATTCCCTGTGTCTGGCTGGATGAACTGCCCCCTGCCCTCGCCCGGTCCTTGTCGGCCTCACTGCCGACGTGGATCAAACCTGCGCAACATTCGGCAACAATCAATCCATGGCCTGCACCGAACGCTTGCTGGCAGGCCCTGATGGACCTGAACGTCAGCAGTCTGGACGGCTGCGTATTGGTCAGTGGTGAGCCGCGCTTGCTGCAATCGGGCCTTAACGCCGGCCTGTGGACGATCGGTCTCGCCTCCTGCGGCTCGCTGTGCGGCCTAGCGCCGGGCGAATGGCAAGCGCTGAGCCAGAAAGAACGCGAACAACTGCGTGGCAAGGCGACGATGCAGTTATTCGGGCTAGGCGTGCATTCGGTTATCGATCACTTGGGTGAACTCGACACCTGCCTGGCCGACATCAGCCTGCGCCGTCACAAAGGCGAAAAGCCCTGATCGGGATCATGCAGGTTTGCCGGGAGTGGATTAATCTAAAGGTCAGCCATAGACCTTTGGCGCGCGGCTGCGGTCAATGCCAGTGCCTATTGATAAAAGGAAAACACCATGCCCGCCCAAGAACTGCAAAAACAGCTCGATACCCTGCGCGAGCAGCTGGAGCAGAATCCGCCGCTGTCGGAAGCCGAGCGTGAGGATTTGCATGCGCTGATGGCGCAGATTGAATCCGAAATTCAACTGGAGACTGCCACGCAAGACACCAGCATCGCTGACGGCGTCAATCTGGCGGTTGATCGCTTTGAACTCGAACATCCGGCCATTGCCGGCACCCTGCGCAACATCGTTAATGCGCTGGGCAGCATGGGGATCTGATTCTCCCCCGAAACGCAAAAAGCCCTGCCATCACTGGCAGGGCTTTTTCATTTCAACTTTGGCAATGCGTCCCCCTGTAGGAGTGAGCCTGCTCGCGATAGCGGTGTGTCAGTTAACATCATCGTCAACTGACACACCGCTATCGCGAGCAGGCTCACTCCTACAGTTGATCTTTATTGACGCACGAGGCGGTGATTCGGCAGCTGTACGCTTTCGGTGCTGCGATATGGGTTGATGTCCAATCCACCGCGACGCACGTAACGTGCAAACACCGTCAGCTTTTCTGGTTTCAGCAAGCGCTGCAAGTCGAGGAAAATCCGCTCAACACACTGCTCATGGAAGTCTGAGTGCTGGCGGAAGCTGACGATGTATTCGAGCAAACTGGCGTGATCCAGTGCCGATCCACGATATTCCACCACCACCGTGCCCCAGTCCGGCTGACTGGTCACCGGGCAATTGGATTTGAGCAGATGGCTATACACCGTCTCCTCGACGATCCGCGACTCATCGCAACGCAGCAATTCCGGGCGCGGATGCTCGTAGTTGCTGACGCTGATATCCAGATCATCGATGCACACGCCCGGCAACGCCACAACGCCTTCCGCTTCAACGTCCTTGAGGCTGCGAACGCGCACCGCCACCGGTTTGCCGGCGGCGGCCGACAAATCCTTGATCAGGGTCGCTTCCAAGGACGCCACGTCGGCAAACGCCGTCTGGTTCAGCGAGTTCAAATACAGCTTGAACGACTTCGACTCGATGATATTTGGCGAATCCGCCGGGATGCTGAATTCGCCGATCGCCACCACTGGCTTGCCGGATGGCAACAGCCACGACAGCTCGAAGCAGTTCCAGAAATCCACACCTTTATACGGCAGGGTGTCGGCGGTCAGGCCCAGCTCGGCCCATTTCGCGGTGCGCGGAATCGGGAACAGCAGGGACGGCGTGTACGTGGCGATGTATTCGCTGGATTTGCCCAGCGGCGAATGTTCGGCTGCGGGATGCATGGCGGAAACCTGACTGAATAATCAGCGGATTCTACCAGCCTTTGCCCGCGCCTTTGAGTGCTTACTGACTGACCGTCAGTTTGCCGACCATGCCCGCCTGATAATGCCCGGGAATATTGCAGGCAAATTCCAGGCTGGTGGCCTTGCTGAAGGTCCAGGTCAACTCGGCGGTTTTGCCCGGCTCGACCAGTACGCTGTTCGGATCGTCATGTTTCATGCCATGGCCCATCGCTGCGTGATCCATGCCGGCCATATCGTGGGACATTTCCTTCATGCCGGTAGGCGTAAGCATGCCGCTTTGCTGCATCTGCAACATTTCCTGCTGGTGTTTGGCGTGCATCGCCGCGTCACCGAGGTTGAATTCGTGCAGCAGTTGGCCTTTATTCACCAGCACAAAGCGAACGGTCTCACCGGCCTTGATCTGAATGGTCTTGGGATCGAAGGACATATCGCCCATCACCACGTCAATGCTGCGCGAGGCTTTGGCGGCAGGCGCTGGCTGGCCGAAATCATAGGTGTGCGCGGGAGCTGCAAACACCGACGAACTCATTGCCAACAAACAGAAGGCCAGGGATTGGCGTAAAAACATGGTCGTACTCCAACAAGATAAGGTTCAGCTTATGGGAAACTTTAGCCGGCCTGCGCTGGCATCTACCTGACAGGCAGATTACAACTTTGTCAGGTTGACGTTTGTCGCCAGCGCTCACGGTATAAAGCTTTCGTGACTACAACACCCCCGAACCCACCCGAGTCGCCCATGAAACTGTTGATCGTCGAAGACCAAGCAAAAACCGGCCAATACTTGCGCCAGGGCCTGACCGAGGCCGGGTTCAACACGGAACTGGTGGCCGACGGCAACAGCGGTCAGCAACTGGCTTTGAGCGGTGATTACGCGCTGTTGATTCTCGACGTGATGCTGCCGGGGCGCAGTGGCTGGCAGATCCTGCAAGCGGTGCGCAGCGCCGGGCTGGATACGCCGGTACTTTTTCTGACAGCCAAAGACGCGGTAGAGGACAGGGTTCACGGCCTCGAATTGGGCGCCGACGACTACCTGGTCAAACCGTTCGCCTTCTCCGAACTGCTGGCGCGGGTACGTAGCCTGTTGCGTCGCGGCAGTGCTACAACCCAGGAAACCAGCCTGCAACTGGCCGATTTGCGCCTGGATCTGATCCGTCGCCGCGTCGAACGCAGCGGCCAGCGCATCGACCTGACGGCAAAGGAATTCGCACTATTGGAAATGCTCCTGCGTCGCCAAGGCGAAGTGCTGCCAAAGTCGCTGATCGCTTCACAGGTCTGGGACATGAATTTCGACAGCGATACCAATGTCATCGAAGTGGCGATCCGCCGTTTGCGCCTGAAGATCGACGACGAATTCCCCAACAAACTGATCCACACCGTGCGCGGCATGGGTTACGTGCTCGAAGAGCGTGGCGCCTGATGCGCCGATTGTCCCTGAGTTCGCGCCTGGCCTTGTTGTTTGCCGCTTGCACCGCTGTGGTTTCGCTGTTCGCCGGGGTGTTGTTCAACCGCGCCAGCGAAGCGCACTTTATCGAACTCGACCAGCAACAGCTGGACGGCAAACTGATCGGCCTGCGCCGCGCCTTGCAGGATCTTCAGCCCGGTCAATGTGAAGCACGGCTGGCGGATGAGCTGAGCCGTCAGGCCGATCTGTCGTTGCGCATTACCGGCACTGACGGCCAGCGCTGGTATGACAGTTCGACGCAAATCCCCAAGGATTTGCCGCAACAATCCGGCCTGTCGACCATCAGCCATGACGGCACCGATTACCGCGTGCTTAACGCCCCGCTCTACCCGGACAAAGCCGATTCACCGCAACTGTCCTTGTTGCTGGACATCACCCATCACCAACACTTCCTGCAACGCATGCAGCACCTGATCTGGCTGACCGTCGGGTTGTCAGCGCTGGCGACGGCGTTGCTCGGTGCCTGGGCCGCACGCAGCGGCTTACGGCCATTGCGACGCATGAGTGCAGTCGCCCGTGGGATTTCCGCACAATCGCTGAATGCCCGACTGCCCGAAGCGCAAATGCCGCCAGAACTTGCGGAAATGGCCCACAGCTTCAACGCCATGCTCGCACGCCTCGACGACTCGTTTCAGCGGCTCTCGGCGTTTTCCGCCGACATTGCCCATGAGTTGCGTACACCACTGTCGAACCTGCTGACCCACACTCAGGTCACCCTCACCCGCCCCCGGCCGATCGAGGACTACCGCGAAGCGCTGCACAGCAACCTCGAAGAACTGCAATGGATGGCACAACTGGTCAACGACATGTTGTATCTGGCCAAGGCCGATCATGGCTTGCTGATGCCCAAGCGGGAACCGCTGGAACTGGCGGATGAAACAGATGTGCTTTTGGAATTTTTTGCGCCGCTGGCGGAGGACGCCGGGGTCAAACTGACGCGTGAGGGCAATGCGCAGATCGAGGGTGATCGCAGTATGTTGCGCCGGGCCTTGTCGAATCTGCTGGATAACGCACTGCGGTTTACCCCGGCTGAGGGCGATGTGAGCTTGCGGATCGTTGATCAACCGAACGCGGTACGCATTTCAGTCGAGAACAGTGGCGAGGGGATTTCTGCGGAGTTGTTGCCACGCCTGTTTGATCGATTTTATCGGGCCGATCCGGCGCGGCAGGAAGGCAGCAGTGAGCATGCGGGGTTGGGATTGGCGATTACTCAGTCGATCATCCGCGCCCATGGTGGGCAGATTCATTGCGAATCAGAGGCGGGATGGACGCGGTTTGTAATCGAGCTGCCTCGAACCTGATCGTTCCCACGCTCTGCGTGGGAATGCAGCCCGGGACGCTCCGCGTCCCTTCCAGAGCCGAACGCGGAGCGTCCGTTGAGGCGTTCCCACGCAGAGCGTGGGAACGAGCATGGAGTCGCTTACGAATACCTCAGGGCGTGAGCCGGCTCGATCTTCGCCGCCCGCCACGCCGGATACACCGTCGCCAGGAAGCTCAGAATAAAGCCCGCCGAGCAAATCAACAGCACATCCCCACCCTGCAATTCCGACGGCAAATTGCTGACGAAATACACATCCGAACTGAAGATGTGCTGCCCGCTGACTCGCTCGATCCAGCCCACGATCTGACTGACATTCAGCGCGGCGATCACGCCCAACACGCCGCCAATGATCGTACCGACAATGCCGATCACCGTGCCCTGCACCATGAAAATCGCCATGATCTGCCGTGGCGTGGCGCCGATGGTGCGCAAAATCGCGATGTCCGCGCCCTTGTCGTTCACCACCATGATCAGGGTCGCGATGATGTTGAACGCCGCCACCGCGACGATCATCAGCAACAGCAGGCCGATCATGGTTTTTTCCATTTTCATCGCGCTGAACAGGCTGCCCTGGGTGTGGGTCCAGTCGTCAGCCTTGAAGTCCGCGCCCAAACCGGCAGCGATATCCGAGGAGACTTTCGGTGCGGCGTACAGGTCTTTGACCGCCAGACGCACACTCTGAACCTGATTCGGCTCCCAATGCTGCATGGTCGCGGCATCGGCGACGTGGATCAGGCCCATGGAGCCGTCCAGCTCAGCGCCGACCTTGAACACACCGACCACGTTTAGACGCTGCATGCGCGGGGTGATGCCCCCCGGCGCAGTACTGACTTCCGGGACGATCAGGGTGATCTTGTCGCCGACATTGAGGCGGAAACGCCGCGCAGTGATTTCGCCAATCACCACGCCGAACTCTCCCGGTTTCAACGCGTCGAGACGGCCCTGCACGATGTGCTGGGCAACGATCGAGACCTTGCCTTCCTGCGCCGGATCAACGCCGCTGATCTGGATCGGCTGCATCAACCCCTTGTAAGACAGCATGCCTTCCATCTCAGTGAACGGCACGGCGGCAGTCACTTCAGGATTTTTCATCGCGGCGGCAGCAACCGGCTGCCAGTCATCAATCGGCTTGACGCCGACGATGGTCGCGTGCGGCACCATGCCGAGGATGCGCGAGCTCATTTCGCGCTGGAAGCCGTTCATCACCGACAACACCACGATCATCGCCAGCACGCCGAGGGCGAGGCCGATCATCGAGGTCATCGAAATGAACGAAACAAAGCGATTGCGGCGCTTGGCGCGGGTATAGCGCGTGCCGATAAAGATCGATAACGGTCTGAACATTCGCTGGGGCACCGTATAAAAATAAAAGACCCGACGCCTTTACAGACGTCGGGTTTCAGCCAATCAGATAGGCGTGAGGCAGCCTTCTTGCAGGTGCAAGACGCGGTCCATCTGGCGAGCCAGGTTCATGTCGTGAGTCACCACCAGGAACGCCGTACGCATCGAGGTGCTGAGTTCCAGCATCAAATCCTGAATGCCCTGGGCGGTGTGGGAGTCGAGGTTGCCAGTCGGCTCATCGAGCATCACCAGGCCTGGTTTGTTCACCAGCGCGCGGGCGATGGCCACACGTTGACGCTCGCCACCGGACAGTTCCGCCGGCTTGTGCTCCAGACGATGACCGAGGCCAACGCGCTCCAGCAGTGCCGTGGCACGCTGACGGGCTTCCGGGATCGGCGTCTTGCCGATCAGCAGCGGCATGCAGACGTTTTCCAGTGCGGTGAATTCCGGCAGCAAGTGGTGGAACTGGTAAACGAAACCGAGCGCACGGTTACGCAAAAGGCCACGCTTCTTCTCGCTCAGTGCCGACAACTCTTCGCCGTCGAGCCAGACGCTACCCTTGGTCGGCGTGTCCAGACCACCGAGCAGGTTGAGCAAGGTACTTTTGCCCGAACCCGAGGTGCCGACGATCGCCACACGCTCGCCCGGGTGCAACTCCAGTTGCAGGCCGGCCAATACCTCTACCGATTCCGGGCCTTCCTCGTAGGATTTGCCCAGGTTACGGCAGCTCAAGATTGCTTGTTCACTCATGCCCGACTCACTCATAACGTAGCGCCTCCGCCGGCTGGGTGCGCGCGGCACGCCAGGCGGGATACAGGGTGGCGAGGAAACTCAGAACCAACGCCGCCGCGCAGACCATGACCACATCCTGGCTCTGCACCTGCGACGGAAGATAATCAATGAAATACACGTCAGCATTAAGGAATTTGTGGCCGATCAGGCCTTCCAGTGCCGAGATCGCGGCGCTGACATTAAGCGCCGCGAAAATCCCGACCACCGCACCAATCGCCGTGCCGACCACACCGATCACCGTGCCTTGCACCATGAACGTGCGCATGATCGTGCCCGGCGTCGCGCCCAAGGTGCGCAGAATGGCGATGTCGCCCTTCTTGTCGTTGACCACCATCACCAGCGTGGAAATGATGTTGAACGCCGCTACGGCGACAATCAGCAGCAACAGCAGACCGATCATGGCTTTTTCCATGCGGATCGCCTGATACAGATTGCCGTGGGTGCGCGTCCAGTCGCGGGCGTAGTAATGATCTTCGCCGAGTTGCTGGGCGATGTTCCATGCTACGCGCGGTGCCTGGAACAGGTCGTCGAACTTCAGGCGGATGCCCTGCACCTGATCAGGCTTCCAGCGGTGCATCTTCGCCAGATCCTGCAGGTTGGTGACGCCCAGATAGCCATCGAGTTCGCCGGCGCCGACATGAAAAATGCCGACCACGGTGAAGCGCTTCATGCGCGGGAACATCCCGGCCGGGGTCACGCTGACCTCCGGCGCGACGAAGGTGACCTTGTCACCGATGCCCACGCCGAGCTTGGTCGCGGCCTTGTCGCCGATGACGATGCCGAAGCTGCCCGGCGTCAAATCGTCGAGTTTGCCCTGCTTCATGAAGTTGTCGATGATCGACACGTTGCGCTCGAGCGCAGGGTCGATGGCGTTGAGCAACACCTTGGACACCTGACCGTTATTGGTCAGCAGGCCCTGCATCTGGGTGAACGGCGCAACCGCCGTCACCTGCGGGTTCTGCTTGACCTTGTTGGCCAGACTTTGCCAATCGTTGATCGGCTCAGTGGATTCAATGGTCGCGTGGGGCACCATGCCCAGCACGCGGGTGCGCATCTCATGATCGAAGCCATTCATCACCGAGAGCACGACGATCATCACGACCACGCCAAGGGCGAGCCCGATCATCGAAGTCAGGGAAATGAATGACACAAAATGATTGCGACGCTTTGCACGGGTATAACGCGTGCCGATAAATACGAAGAGAGGTCTGAACATGTCGGGGCTTGTTCGGAGGGAAAAGGAACGTCCTTGTGGCGGGGGTCGATAACCAGCTTTACACTCAGACCACCGCCGCTACCATGGGTTCGCCATGTCGACATTAGATGAAGAAGATCGCCGCGAATACTACCGTATCGAGGACACGATCGCACTGGAAATTCGGCCCCTGTCCGCTCCCGAAGCCGCAGGCCAGGAAGTGTTGCAGGATGCTTCCCCACTGTTCAACCTGCTCAGTGAACTGCACCTGAGCGAATTCGAGTCGCAGCACCTGTTGCGCCAGATCAGCGAGCGCGACCGGGCCATCGCCGCGTTCCTGAAATCGCAGAACAAACGCATCGATCTGCTCAGCCAAGTGGTCGCCCTGACCGTGCTCGGCCATATCGGCGAGCCGCAACCGGTGATCATTTCCGAGGGCGGGATCGACTTCCAGCACCCGACGCCAATTGCCACCGGCGCACACCTGTCGGTGAAACTGGTGCTGATGCCGCAAGCGCTGGGCCTGCTGCTGCGCGCCCGCGTCACCCATTGCGATCGCAAGGGCGAAGGTTATGACATAGGCACCGAGTTCGAACACTTGACCGACGCCCAACGCCAGTTGCTCGCCCGCTACATCTTGCAGAAGCAGGCCCAGGAACGACGTCTGGCCCGCGAACAGAACGAATCAGGCATTTAAATTTAAGGAAGAACCGTGACCCTCATCTACGGCCACCGCGGCGCCAAGGGCGAAGCACCGGAAAACACCCTGAGCAGTTTCCAGGAATGTCTCAAGCACGGCGTGCGCCGCTGCGAACTGGATCTGCACCTGTCCAAGGACGGCGAGTTGATGGTCATTCATGACCCGACCCTCAAACGCACCACGGAAAGGCGCGGCAAAGTCGTCGAACACAGCGCCGCCGAACTGGTCACTTACGACGCGCGCAAGGGCGGCCCGGGCTGGATCAAACCCTGCCCGATTCCGACATTGGAAGAGCTGTTCGAAAAATGCGATTTCGAGCACTGGCAACTGGAAGTCAAAAGCGCTTCGCGTACTCGCGCAGCAACCACCGTGCTGGCGATTCGTGAAATGGCCCAACGGCATGGCCTGCTCGACAAGGTGACGATCACCTCGAGTTCGCGGGAAGTGCTGAAAGCAGCGCTGGATCTGGTGCCGGACGTGTCGCGCGGACTGGTGGCCGAATACGCCTGGCTCGACCCGCTGAAGGTCGCGGCCAGCTATGGCTGTGAGATTCTTGCGCTGAACTGGACGCTGTGTACGCCGGAACGCCTGCAGAAGGCGCAGCGTCAGGGGCTGCATGTGTCGGTGTGGACCGTCAACGAGCCTGCGCTGATGCGCAGACTCGCCGACTTCGGCGTTGACAGCCTGATTACAGACTTTCCCGGTTTGGCCACTGCCACCCTCGAGAATTGCTGAAATCGGTCTCCCCGGCCGGCTCAGGCCACCGGCCGGAGCCCGTCAAAAAAGCCGGTTGAGGCCGTCGTACGCTGCTACCCGATAGGCTTCGGCCATGGTCGGGTAGTTGAACGTGGTGTTGACGAAGTACTTCAGGGTGTTCAGTTCGCCCGGCTGGTTCATGATCGCCTGACCGATGTGGACGATCTCCGACGCCTGATAACCGAAGCAGTGAACGCCCAGCACTTCCAGGGTTTCACGGTGGAACAGGATCTTCAGCATGCCTTGCGGCTCGCCGGCGATCTGTGCACGCGCCATGCTCTTGAAGAACGCCTTGCCGACTTCGTACGGCACTTTGGCCTGGGTCAGTTCCTGCTCGTTCTTGCCGATCGAGCTGATCTCCGGAATGGTATAGATGCCGGTCGGCACGTCATTCACAAAGCGCCAGCTACCGTTATCAACAATGCTGCCAGCAGCCGAACGACCCTGGTCGTGGGCGGCACTGGCCAGGCTCGGCCAGCCGATCACGTCACCGGCACCGTAGATGTTCGGCACGCAGGTGCGGTACGCCTCGTCGACTTCGATCTGGCCACGGCTGTTGACCTTGACGCCGATGTTTTCCAGACCCAGCGTGTCGGTGTTGCCGGTACGGCCGTTGCACCAGAGCAAGGCGTCGGCTTTGATCTTCTTGCCGGACTTCAGGTGCAGGATCACGCCGTTGTCGACGCCTTCAACGCGATCGTAATCTTCGTTGTGGCGCACGGTGATGTTGTTGTTGCTGAAGTGGTAGCTCAACGCCTGGGAGATTTCCGAGTCGAGGAAGCTCAGCAACTGACCACGGTTGTCGACCAGCTCGACCAGTACACCCAGACCGCTGAAGATCGATGCGTATTCGCAACCGATCACGCCGGCGCCGTAAACGATCAGTTTGCGCGGGGTGTGATTGAGGCTGAGGATGGTGTCGCTATCGTAGATACGCGGGTGGTGGAAATCGATGTCCGCCGGACGATAAGGACGCGAGCCAGTGGCGATGATGATGTGCTTGGCCACCAGTTTTTCGACCACACCGTTGGCGCAGACCACTTCGATGGTTTGCTCGTCGGCGAAGCTGCCGGTGCCAAAGAACACGTCGACGCGGTTACGGGCGTAGTAGCCGGTACGCGAAGCGACTTGTTTGGAAATAACCTTTTCAGCGCTTTTCAACACGTCCGGGAAGGAGAACCAGCGTGGCTCGCCGATCGCCCGGAACATAGGATTAGTGTTGAACTGCATGATCTGCCGCACCGAGTGACGCAGTGCCTTGGACGGGATGGTGCCGAGGTGGGTGCAGTTGCCGCCGACCTGGCGACGGCTGTCGACCATCGCGACCTTGCGCCCTGCTTTGGCGGCGTTCATTGCCGCGCCTTCTCCCGCCGGGCCGGAACCCAGCACCACCACGTCGTAGTTGTAGACAGCCATGCGTACTCCTCAGAACAGGCCGCGGTGCCAGCAGCACCGGCGGCTAAATCACGCCGAACGGCGGCGCGAAGGAACAATTGGGGGTCAATCAAGAACCCGGACACAGTCTATAGAAGCGTCAACGCCGCGCACATTAACCCTTGGTCGCGTCGTAGGCTACTTTTGCCTGCACTACAACGCCAGCTTTCGTATTGTTCTCAGTCAGTTTTTTCGCCACTGAGGCGTTCGAAAGCCTTGTTGGTGCGGACGACAAAACCTGTATCGGCACGAATCACAAAGAATGCACCAATGTCATGCTTTTCGGCATAGTCCCAGGCCCTTTCAGGGCCGAGAATCAACAACAGCGTCGATAGTCCATCGGCCATCAACGCTGAAGGATGAATCACCGTGACTGACGCCAGATCGTGTAGGACAGGTGCACCGGTGTGCGCATCAAAAGTGTGGGAATAGCGCCGACCGTCCTGCAGGAAATAGTTGCGGTAGTCGCCGGAGGTGGAAACGCTGTAGGCGTCGACATTGATGACGCGCTCGGCGACCTGTTGATCGTCACGGGGCTCTTCGAGAGCAATGCGCCACGGTGAGCCATCAAGCTTTCTGCCTTTGGCTTTCAACTCACCCGTGGCTTCAGCGAGGTAATCGTGGATACCCAGGGCGTCGAGTCTGGCCGCGAGGGTGTCGACGGCATAACCGGCGGCGATGCTATTGAAGTCGACCTCGACGGCGGCGTCTTTGCACAATTGATCGCCATTGACGTGCAGGTGCTGATGGCCGACCCGCTGCATCACTTCGGCCAGCGCAGCGGCGTCAGGGACTTTCTCCTCGCGGCCTTGTGGGCCGAACCCCCAGAGGTTCATCAGCGGTTCGACGGTCAGGTCGTAGGAGCCCTCGCTTTGCGCTGACAGTTGTTCGCCAGTTCGGACCAATTCGAGTACCGACCCAGGCATTTTCTGACAGCTGTTGGCGGGCAAAGCGTTGAAGCGCTCGATATCCGAATCATTGCGATAGGTGGACAACTGTCGATCGACTTCGCCGAGGATGCCCTCCACTTCACTGCGAACCTGAGTTGATTCAGGCATGCCGGCGTGGCGTACGTACTTGATTGAATACGTACTGCCCATGGTAGGCCCGCCGAAGCTTTCCATGGACTCGCCATTACCGCAGCCAGCCAATACGCCAGCCAGCATCACAAGCCAAAACAAGCGTCCAGTGAACAATTATTCATCTCTCCGTAAAACCGCGGCGGCCATTATGAATTAAAGGATCTGCAACATCTTTATACAAAATCCAATAGCGAGTACCTGAACATGTCCTCCACCACGGGCAAAGGCAAAGCGATCTTTCGCGTTGTCAGCGGCAACTTTCTCGAAATGTTCGACTTCATGGTCTACGGCTTTTACGCCACGGCCATCGCCAAAACCTTCTTCCCCACCGACAGTGCCTTCGCTTCGCTGATGCTTTCACTGGCCACGTTTGGTGCCGGTTTTCTGATGCGTCCGCTGGGGGCGATTTTCCTCGGCGCTTACATCGACCGTCATGGCCGTCGCCAAGGCTTGATCATCACGTTGGCGTTGATGGCTGCCGGCACCGTGCTGATTGCATGCGTTCCGGGCTATGCGACCCTTGGCGTCGCTGCGCCATTAATCGTACTGTTCGGTCGTTTGCTGCAAGGCTTCTCGGCCGGCGTGGAGCTGGGTGGTGTGTCGGTGTATCTGGCAGAGATCGCCACACCGGGCCGCAAGGGCTTCTTCGTCAGTTGGCAGTCGGCGAGTCAGCAAGCGGCAGTGGTCTTCGCCGGATTGCTCGGTGTGGGTCTCAACCATTGGCTGAGCCCGGAACAGATGGGTGACTGGGGCTGGCGCGTGCCATTCCTGATCGGCTGCATGATTGTGCCAGTCATTTTCGTGATCCGTCGCTCACTGGAGGAAACCCCAGAGTTCCAGGCCAGAAAACATCGCCCTACCCTGCGGGAAATCGTCCGCTCGATCGGTCAGAACTTTGGCATCGTCATCGCAGGCATGGCACTGGTGGTGATGACCACTGTTTCTTTCTACCTGATCACCGCGTACACCCCGACATTCGGCAAGGCTGAACTGCACCTGTCGGACTTCGACGCGTTGCTGGTTACCGTGTGCATTGGCCTGTCTAATTTTTTCTGGTTGCCGGTGATGGGTTCAGTGTCCGACAAGATCGGACGTAAACCCCTACTGCTCGCGGCGACGATTCTGGCGATTCTGACGGCCTACCCTGCCCTGTCGTGGCTGGTGGCGAACCCGAGTTTCAGCCATTTGCTGATCGTCGAGTTGTGGCTGTCGTTCCTGTATGGCTCGTACAACGGCGCGATGGTGGTGGCGCTGACCGAGATCATGCCGGTTGAAGTGCGCACGACCGGCTTCTCGCTGGCCTACAGCCTGGCGACAGCGACGTTCGGCGGGTTTACCCCGGCGGCGTGTACGTATCTGATTCATGTGCTGGATAACAAGGCTGCGCCGGGGATCTGGCTCAGTGGTGCGGCGGTGCTGGGGTTGATTGCGACGCTGGTGTTGTTCCGGGGCAATAAGCATGAACTGCGCACGGCGCAGGCAGCCATACCCGGCGGCGCCCGATAGGACGCCATCGCTGGCAAGCCAGCTCCCACAAGTTTATTTGGCGGTTACACGATTGCATTCACACCCCAAGACCCTGTGGGAGCTGGCTTGCCAGCGATGAGGCCGCAACAGTCAATCGAGATTTAGCAGGCATAAAAAAACGCCCCGACCTAGGTCGGGGCGTTTTCATGTGCAGCTATCGCTTAGCGCGGGAACGCTGGCGGGTTTACACCAGCCATGTCTTCCATCACGCGGATAACCTGGCAGCTGTAACCGAACTCGTTGTCGTACCAGACGTACAGAACAACGCGGTTGTCCTGAACGATGGTCGCTTCAGCGTCGACCACACCGGCGTGGCGCGAGCCCACGAAGTCGGTCGAAACCACTTCCTGCGAGTTAACGAAGTCGATTTGCTTGTGCAGATCGGAGTGCAGCGCCATGTAGCGCAGGTACTCGTTCATTTCCTCACGGGTGGCGGCTTTCTCAAGGTTGAGGTTGAGAATGGCCATCGACACGTTCGGCGTCGGAACACGAATCGCGTTACCGGTCAGCTTGCCGGCCAGCTCAGGCAGGGCCTTGGCAGCAGCGGTGGCAGCACCGGTCTCGGTGATGACCATGTTCAGCGCGGCGCTACGACCACGGCGATCGCCCTTGTGGAAGTTGTCGATCAGGTTCTGGTCGTTGGTGTACGAGTGAACGGTTTCGACGTGACCATTGATGATGCCGAACTTGTCATTCACAGCCTTCAGCACCGGCACGATGGCGTTGGTGGTGCAGGAAGCGGCAGAGACGATCTTGTCATCAGCGGTGATTTCACCGTGATTGATGCCGTGAACGATGTTCTTCAGCTTGCCCTTGCCAGGCGCGGTCAGAACAACGCGGTCGATACCCGGGCACTGCAAGTGCTGGCCCAGGCCATCAGCGTCACGCCATACACCGGTGTTATCCACCAGCAGCGCGTCTTTGATGCCGTACTGGGTGTAATCCACCTCGGTCGGGTTCTTCGCGTAGATCACCTGGATCAGGTTACCGTTGGCGGTGATGGTGTTGTTTTCTTCGTCGATGGTAATGGTGCCGTTGAACGAACCGTGTACCGAATCGCGACGCAGCAGGCTGGCGCGCTTGGTCAGGTCGTTGTCGGCGCCTTTGCGCACGACGATGGCACGCAGACGCAGACCGTCGCCACCACCGGTTTTCTCGATCAGGATGCGCGCCAGCAGACGGCCGATACGACCGAAGCCGTACAGCACAACGTCAGTGCCTTTACGTGCGGAAGCGTTTTGCTGGCCAACCACGTCAGCCATTTCTTCACGAACGAATTGCTCGGCGCTACGGCCGTTGCCTTCGTTGCGGAATTTGAACGCCAACTTGCCCAGATCTACCGAAGCCGCGCCGAGCTTGAGCTCGCTCATGGCTTTGAGCAGTGGGAATGTTTCGTGGACGGAGAGTTCGCTGTCGTCGGAAGAACGGTGGCGCGCAAAGCGGTGAGCTTTGAGAATCGCGATGACAGACTGGTTGATCAGGCTGCGGCCATAGATCGAGCTCACCACGTTGTTATTGCGGTAGAGCTGACCGATTAGCGGAATCATCGCTTCTGCGAGTGCTTCACGGTCGATCCATTCACCAAGACACTGGTCGGGCTTCTGAGTCACGGTAACCTTCCACATGTAGGGGCAGAAAAAAGGGGCTACATTATGCCGCCCACAACCTCATTCAGCAATGCGCGCTTGTCGCGAAATCGGTAACAAAATTCCTTTCAAAAAAATCACACCTCGCGCCAGCCCAGTAAATACGCGGCTTCCAGCGCTGTCAATTTTTCGACGACTGTTAGACGATGTCTGTAACCCTCCGTAACACCACCCACTTTTGGCACTACATAATCGCTAAAAAAGCGCTGGTTTTTATGGTTACCACTACATTTCTCGCAAACATCGAAGATAGACGTAGTCTGCAACTGACAGGCGACACCGGACGCCGCTACAATTACCGACTTTGTCGCAAAGCCTGGAGCTCAACCTTCCGTGCCCGTTCTGCGTCTACCGCAACTCCCTGCCGAGGCAGGTAAACAGCATTGGGGCAATTTGCCCGGCGCTGCCCTCAGCCTGGCGATTGCCGAGGCTGCCAGCGCTGCCAAGCGCTTCACCCTGCTACTGACCGCCGACAGCCAAAGTGCTGAACGACTGGAACAGGAGCTGAGTTTCTTCGCCCCGGATTTGCCCGTGCTGCATTTCCCCGACTGGGAAACCCTGCCCTACGACCTGTTCTCGCCGCACCAGGACATCATTTCCCAGCGCATCGCCAGCCTCTATAGGCTGCCGGAACTGGCGCATGGCGTGCTGGTGGTGCCGATCACCACAGCGTTGCACCGCTTGGCGCCGACCAAATTCCTGCTTGGCAGCAGCCTGGTGCTGGATGTCGGGCAGAAACTCGATGTCGAACAAATGCGTTCGCGGCTCGAAGCCAGCGGCTATCGTTACGTCGACACGGTGTATGAGCACGGCGAGTTCACCGTGCGCGGTGCGTTGATCGACCTGTTCCCGATGGGCAGCAAACTGCCGTATCGCATCGACTTGTTCGACGATGAAATCGAAACCCTGCGCACCTTCGATCCGGAAAACCAGCGCTCCATCGACAAGGTCGAGTCGGTCAAGCTGCTGCCGGCCCGTGAGTTTCCGCTGCAAAAAGACGCAGTCACCCGTTTCAAGGCGCGCTTTCGCGAGCGCTTCGACGTCGACTTCCGGCGCTGCCCGATCTTTCAGGATCTGAGCAGCGGGATTACCCCGGCCGGTATCGAGTATTACCTGCCGCTGTTCTTCGACGAAACTTCGACGCTATTCGACTACCTGCCGCAGGACACGCAAGTGTTCTCCCTGCCGGGCATCGAGCAAGCGGCGGAAAACTTCTGGAACGACGTGCGCAATCGTTATGAAGAGCGCCGCGTCGATCCATCGCGTCCTTTATTGCCACCGGCGGAATTGTTCCTGCCGGTGGAAGATTGTTTCGCCCGCCTGAAGAGTTGGCCGCGCGTGGTCGCCAGCCAACAGGATGTAGAAGGCGGTGCAGGTCGCGAGCGCTTCCCGGCACAAGCACTGCCGAATCTGGCGATCGAAGCCAAAGCCACACAACCGCTGGCGGCGCTGTCGGCATTTCTCGATGAATTCCCCGGTCGCGTGCTGTTCACCGCCGAGTCCGCCGGCCGTCGCGAAGTGCTGCTGGAGTTGCTTGAGCGCCTGAAGCTGCGACCGAAAACCGTCGACAGCTGGCCAGACTTCGTCGCGAGCAAGGATCGTCTGGCGATCACCATTGCCCCGCTCGACGAAGGCCTGATGCTCGACGATCCGGCGCTGGCATTGGTCGCGGAAAGTCCGCTGTTCGGCCAACGCGTGATGCAGCGTCGCCGCCGCGAGAAGCGTGCCGACGGCAATAACGATGCGGTGATCAAAAACCTCACCGAGCTGCGCGAAGGCGCGCCGGTGGTGCACATCGATCACGGTGTCGGCCGTTATCTGGGCCTGACGATTCTGGAAATCGACAATCAGGCTGCCGAATTCCTTACCCTCGAATATGCCGAGAACGCCAAGCTTTACGTGCCGGTAGCCAACCTGCATTTGATTGCACGCTACACCGGCAGCGACGATGCGCTGGCCCCGCTGCACCGCCTCGGCTCCGAGACCTGGCAGAAGGCCAAACGCAAAGCTGCCGAACAGGTGCGTGACGTCGCCGCCGAACTGCTCGACATCTATGCCCGTCGCGCCGCTCGCGAAGGCTACGCGTTCGCCGACCCGAAAGCCGATTACGCGACGTTCAGCGCCGGTTTCCCGTTCGAAGAAACCCCGGATCAACAATCGACCATCGAAGCCGTGCGCGAAGACATGCTCGCGCCGAAACCGATGGATCGACTGGTCTGCGGTGACGTCGGTTTCGGCAAGACCGAAGTGGCCATGCGTGCGGCGTTCATCGCCGTACACGGTGGCCGCCAAGTGGCGATTCTGGTACCGACCACCCTGCTCGCCCAGCAGCACTACAACAGCTTCCGCGACCGCTTCGCCGACTGGCCGGTGACCGTGGAAGTGATGAGTCGCTTCAAATCGGCCAAGGAAGTCAACGCGGCGATCGCCGATCTGGCCGAAGGCAAGATCGACATCGTCATCGGCACGCACAAACTGCTGTCCGACGACGTCAAGATCAAAAACCTCGGGCTGGTGATCATCGACGAAGAGCACCGCTTCGGTGTGCGTCAGAAAGAACAGCTCAAGGCCCTGCGCAGCGAAGTCGACATTCTTACGCTGACCGCCACACCGATTCCGCGCACGCTGAACATGGCGGTGTCGGGCATGCGCGACCTGTCGATCATCGCCACACCGCCAGCACGTCGCTTGTCCGTGCGCACCTTCGTCATGGAGCAGAACAAGAGTACGGTCAAAGAAGCCCTGCTCCGCGAACTGTTGCGTGGCGGCCAGGTTTACTACTTGCACAACGATGTGAAAACCATCGAGAAGTGCGCCGCCGACCTCGCCGAACTGGTGCCGGAAGCACGCATCGGCATCGGTCACGGACAGATGCGCGAGCGCGAACTCGAACAGGTGATGAGCGACTTTTATCACAAGCGTTTCAATGTGCTGATCGCCTCGACCATCATCGAAACCGGTATCGACGTGCCGAGCGCCAACACCATCATCATCGAGCGCGCCGACAAATTCGGTCTGGCGCAACTGCATCAGTTGCGTGGTCGTGTCGGCCGCAGTCACCACCAGGCTTACGCCTACCTGCTGACGCCGCCGCGCCAGCAAATCACCTCGGATGCGGAAAAGCGTCTGGAAGCGATTGCCAATACTCAGGATCTCGGTGCCGGTTTCGTCCTGGCCACCAACGACCTGGAAATCCGTGGCGCCGGCGAATTGCTTGGCGATGGCCAGAGCGGACAGATTCAAGCCGTCGGTTTCACGCTGTATATGGAAATGCTTGAGCGCGCGGTGAAGTCGATCCGCAAGGGCGAACAACCGAACCTCGATCAACCCCTCGGCGGTGGCCCGGAAGTCAATCTGCGGGTGCCGGCGCTGATTCCGGAAGACTATCTACCGGACGTTCACGCTCGCCTGATTCTGTACAAGCGCATTGCTTCGGCGACCGACGAGGAAGGCTTGAAGGATCTGCAAGTCGAGATGATCGACCGTTTCGGCCTGCTGCCGGAACCGACCAAGAATCTGGTGCGCATCACCGCGTTGAAGTTGCAGGCCGAGCAATTGGGCATCAAAAAAGTCGATGGTGGTCCGCAAGGTGGACGTATCGAGTTCGAAGCGCAGACGCCGGTCGATCCGATGACGCTGATCAAGCTGATCCAGAGCCAGCCAAAACGCTACAAATTCGAAGGCGCCACGATGTTCAAGTTCCAGGTGCCGATGGAACGCCCGGAAGAGCGCTTTAATACTGTAGAGGCGCTGTTTGAGCGCCTCCTCCCGAAATCTGTTTGAAGGACGCCCAATGCGCCTGTTTCGTTCGCTGACTTTGCTGCTCACCTTGGTAGCACCCTCGGTTTTCGCCGATGACCTGTATCAGGTCGAAATGATTCTGGTGCGCCAGAACGCCGTACCGGCCATCGTCAGCCGCGCCGCGCCGGAAGACTGGGCCGCTGGCGCCCAGCGCTTGGGCGACGACAGCAAGCGCACGCCTGCGCTGAATGACGTTGTCAGCAAGCTTACCGCCAGCGGCGACTACAGCGTGTTGATGCACAAGGCCTGGCAGCAAACCCTTGGCGAAGCACCGGCAAAAGTTGCGGTCAGCGACGGTCAGGAACAGTTCGGTCAGTTCCCGATCGAGGGCACGCTGGAAATGAAACTGGGGCGTTTCACCGACGTGAGCGCCGATTTCTGGGTCAACCAGATCGACAGCAACGGCATGGTCACTGCCAGCGAACGCCTGAAACAGAACAGCCACACCAAGAACGGCCAACTCAACTATCTCGACAACGGCCATCTGGCCCTGCTGATCAAGATCACTTCCCTGACCGCACCTGCGCCACGGGAAGCGCCTGAAGCGATTCCGGACTGATCGAAGTCCTTATGAACCCGCCGCTGAGTAAACCGTTGGCGCCCTCCTGGGTCAGCCGATTCAAGGAACAGAGCCTGGAGCGTGGCCGTCGCTACGCCCTGGAAAACCGGGTACGCATCGCCCAGGTCGGCGATGCAACGATCACCGCCAGTTGTGAAGGCTCTGGGGGTAACGTTTACCGTCAGACCATTCACCTGCGCGAGTCAGCCAAAGGCACCTTGCTGCTGGTCGATGCCGGCTGCACCTGCCCCGTTCGCAGCAACTGCAAACACTGCGCAGCGGTACTGCTGAAAGTGCAGGAAACCCTTGATTACCCCGCCGCTGCGAAAGACGCCGAGCTGTTGGAGAAACTTCAAGCCGTGCTGGAGAATCGTGGCCCGAAAGCACCGCCGCAAGTGCTGGTCGATAATGTTCAGCCGATGCCGCGGCTGTGGCTGGCCAGCGTCGAATTCAGCGCTTTCGAACCACGCAACGGCAAGATGCAGCGTTATATTCAGCATCGCGCGGCGCTGTCGTTCAGCTATCTCGACGAATACGTCAGCGGGCAGAAGAACAGCGACATTCTGATCCGTCAGGAAACCCAGACGCTGCGGATAAAACGTCACCCGGAAGTCGAACAGTCCTACCGCGAACAGTTAAGAATCCTCGGCTTTCGTATCGCCACTCGCCAGAGCAAAGCGCTACCGGAGAGCGCGGGCGAGCTGTACGAAATGGTCAACGACAGCGCCTGGCTGACGTTCACCCTTAACGATCTGCCGAAACTGCGAACGCAGGGCTGGGAATTGCAGATCGATGAAGAGTTCGGCTTTGACCTGACCGCTGTGGATGACTGGTACGCCACAGTCGAGCAGGCGCCGGAGCGTGACTGGTTTGATCTGGAGTTGGGGATCATCGTTAACGGTGAGCGCCTGAGCCTGCTGCCGATCCTGCTCAATCTGATGCGCTCGCATGCGGAGATTCTCAATCCCGAACGCCTTGCGCGCCGCCGCGATGACGAGCTGATTCTGGTCAACGTCCCACAACGCAACATTGAGCACGGGCCACTGCAGGTGGCGTTGCCGCTAGGCCGGCTGAAACCTGTGCTGATGACGCTCGGCGAGTTCTATTTGCAGGAGCCGGGCGAAACCACCCTGCGCCTGAGCAAGGCGGACGCTACGCGACTCAACTCGCTGGAAGGTATTCCGCTACTGTGGGAAGGTGGCGAGCAGATCCGCACGTTCGCTCAACGTCTGCGCGACATTCGTGATTTCAGCGTTGAAGCGCCGAAAGGCTTGAATGCGACGCTGCGCCCGTATCAGCTTGAAGGCTTGAGCTGGATGCAATCGCTGCGACAACTGGAAGTCGGCGGGATTCTCGCGGACGACATGGGTTTGGGTAAAACCCTACAGACCCTGGCGCATATTCTCAGCGAGAAAAACGCCGGGCGTCTCGATCGACCGTGCATGGTGGTGATGCCGACCAGCCTGATTCCAAACTGGCTGGATGAGGCGGCGCACTTCACCCCGCAACTGAAAGTAGTCGCGCTGTACGGCGCCACTCGCAAGAAGCATTTTGACAACCTGGGTGACTTCGACCTGATCCTCACCACCTACGCGCTGCTGCCCAAGGACGTCGAACGGCTGGCCAAGCAGCCGCTGCACGTATTGGTGCTGGATGAAGCGCAGTACATCAAAAATCCGAACAGCAAAGCCGCTCAAGCCGCGCGCGAGCTTAATGCACGTCAGCGCTTGTGCTTGAGTGGTACGCCGCTGGAAAACCACCTGGGCGAGTTGTGGTCACTGTTTCACTTCCTGTTGCCGGGCTGGCTTGGCGACGTGAAAAGCTTCAACGCCGATTACCGCGTGCCGATTGAAAAGCGCGGCAGTGAAGTCAGACTTCAGCACCTCAACGGTCGGATAAAACCGTTTCTGCTGCGCCGCACCAAGGAACAAGTGGCCACCGAGTTGCCGCCGAAAACCGAGATCATCCATTGGGTCGATCTCAACGAAGCGCAGCGCGATGTGTATGAAACCATGCGCCTGGCAATGGACAAGAAAGTCCGCGACGAGATCACCCGCAAAGGCGTGGCGCGCAGCCAGATCATCATTCTGGAGGCGCTGCTCAAGCTGCGTCAGGTTTGCTGCGATCTGCGCCTGGTCAACGACGCCACCCTGCCCGCTCGCGGCAGCACCTCCGGCAAGCTCGACAGCTTGATGGAAATGCTCGAAGAACTGTTCGAGGAAGGCCGGCGGATCCTGCTGTTTTCGCAATTCACCTCGATGCTGTCATTGATCGAAGACGAGCTGAAAAAACGTAACGTTTCCTACGCGCTGTTGACCGGCCAGACCCGCGATCGACGGACGCCGGTGAAGGAATTCCAGAGTGGCAAGCGTCAGATTTTTCTGATCAGCCTGAAGGCTGGCGGTGTCGGCTTGAACCTGACGGAAGCGGACACGGTGATTCACTACGACCCGTGGTGGAACCCGGCGACCGAAAATCAGGCGACGGATCGTGCGTACCGGATTGGTCAGGAAAAGCCGGTGTTCGTTTACAAGATGATTGCCCGGGGTACGGTGGAGGAGAAGATTCAGCACCTGCAGAAGGAAAAGTCCGACTTGGCGGCGGGCGTGCTGGATGGGCGCAAGGCCGGGGACTGGAAGTTGCAGAGTGATGATATCGAAGCGTTGTTTGCGCCGCTGCCGGACAAGCTCGACAAGCGTTGAGATTTGCGTAGCCGGTTAGATAGCTATCGCTGGCAAGCCAGCTCTCACAGGTATCGAGTTGGAACACAGTTTTGTGTACGACTCAAAACCCTGTGGGAGCTGGCTTGCCAGCAATGGGGCCATCAGATATTGCTCTATTACTTAGGGCTCAGCCCTTGGCAACAGGCAACGGCGCAAACAGCGCCTCAATGTCACTCTGCTCCAGCTTCCAGCCACCCGTCGTCCCGCCTTCAAGCACCGCCCCGGCCAACGCTGCTTTCTCCTGCTGCAGCGCCTGTATTTTTTCCTCTACTGTGCCGCGAGCGATCAGCTTGTAAACGAATACCGGATTGTTTTGCCCGATTCGATAGGCACGATCGGTGGCCTGATTCTCCACTGCCGGATTCCACCAAGGGTCGAAATGGATCACCGTGTCCGCAGCGGTCAGGTTCAAACCGGTACCCCCGGCCTTCAGACTGATCAGAAACAGCGGCACCTTGCCGCCCTGAAAGTCCTTCACTGGCGTGCGCCGATCCGTGGTGTCGCCGGTCAACAACGAATAGGCAATGTCACGTTGCTGCAATTCTTCCTCGATCAAGGCAAGCATTGAGGTGAACTGCGAGAACAGCAGGATCCTGCGACCTTCGCCGAGCAGTTCTTCGAGCATCTCCATCAAGCTGACCAGCTTGCCACTGCCGGAGCGCAGTGCCTTCGCCGTCAGCGGCATCTTGATCAGGCGCAAGTCGCAACAGACCTGCCGCAGCTTGAGCAAGGCATCAAGAATGATGATCTGACTGCGCGCCACGCCACTGCGGGCAATTTCGTCGCGGACTTTTTTGTCCATCGCCACGCGCACCGTTTCATAGACGTCGCGTTGGCCGTCGCTGAGATCAACCCAATGGACAATCTCGGTTTTCGGCGGCAACTCGGTGGCCACCTGATCCTTTTTGCGGCGCAGCAAAAACGGCTTGATGCGCGCTGTCAGGTGCTGCATGCGCTGAACATTGCCGTGCTTCTCGATTGGCGTGCGGTAATCGCGATTGAAGGACTTGCTATCGCCAAGCCAACCGGGCATGAGGAAATGAAACTGCGACCACAGCTCGCCCAAGTGGTTTTCCAATGGCGTGCCGCTCAGGCACAAGCGCTGGCGGGCCTGCAAGTCGCGTGCGGCCTGCGCGGCTTTGCTGATCGGGTTTTTGATGTTCTGCGCTTCGTCGAGAATCAGTACGCTCCACAGCTGCGGCTGCAAGGTCTCCAAATCCCTTGGCAGCAACGCGTAAGTGGTCAGTATCAGATCGTACTCAGCCAGATCAGCGAAATCCTTTTGCCGCCCCGAGCCGTGCAGCGCCAATACTTTCAACTGGGGGGTGAAACGCTCGGCCTCGTCGAGCCAGTTGGGAATCAGGCTGGTCGGCATCACCGCCAGAGCCGGACAATCAAGGCGACCGGCGTGTTTTTCCGTGAGCAGATGCGCCAGGGTTTGCAGCGTTTTGCCCAGCCCCATGTCATCGCCCAGAATGCCGCCGACCTCAAGCTCGCGCAGGGTCTGCATCCAGTTCAGGCCTTCGAGCTGATACGGGCGCAGTTGCGCGTTAAGGCCGGCCGGCGCAGCGACCTGGGTGTGACTGGAATTCTGCAAGCGCTTGGCGAAGGTGCGCAGCCGCTCGCCCCCCTGCCAATCCAGCGGCACGCCATCGAGCATACTCAAGCGCGCGGCATCCGGGACACTCAAACGCAGTGCATCGCCCTGATGACCGCCCAGGTACAACTCGCCCAGCGCGGTCATCAGCGGTTTGACCCGGCTCAGCGGCAGCGCGACCTTGGCGCCCGAAGAGTCACCAAAGCCGCTGGGCTTCAGTTCGATCAAGAGCTTTTCGTCATCGCTGCGCTGTGCCAGATTGACCGGGTCAAGCAAGCGCGGCTGGGTGCGCAACAAGTGCAGAAGGATTGGTAGCAAACTATAGCGCTGGCCATTGACGACGATACCCAACTGCAAATCAAACCACTGATGCCCGGCCTCTTCTTCGA
Source organism: Pseudomonas sp. IT-232MI5 (assembly GCF_949767845.1). Classification (NCBI taxonomy): domain Bacteria; kingdom Pseudomonadati; phylum Pseudomonadota; class Gammaproteobacteria; order Pseudomonadales; family Pseudomonadaceae; genus Pseudomonas; species Pseudomonas sp. IT-232MI5. The sequence goes on along the minus strand of NZ_CATKQE010000004.1, from coordinate 35,901 downwards.
CCTCAGCGTACCAATGCTCAACCGGTTGCACATTGAAATGAAAGCCGGGACTCATCTCCACTTCCCAGTTCGAGGCGCGCAACGTGGCAAGCCCTTCGTGCATAAACCCGAGCCAGGCGGAATCATCCGGCAACGTGAACATCTCACCAGGACGATCCAGCGAGCTCTTGCGCGTGGCTTTCTTGAAGCCGAGCTTTTGCAGGATCTGGCGCAGTTTCTTTTCCACCGCCGGCTGGCGTTGAATGCGCTGGGTTTCGGTACCGTTGAGGATCATCACTTCCGGGTTGCGATCCACCGTCGGCTGGCCGTTGTAGGTAAACACCAGGGCAGCGCGGTGCTCCAGAACGTATTCCCAGCGCGAGCGCTCCCGACCGCTGACGAGAGTCAGTTGTGGCTGCGGTAATACGTCGTCGATGATTCGTTCGGTCAGTTGGTGTGGCGGCGGGATTCTCGTCGCGGCGCTCATGCGATGGCTGAACTGCATGGCCTGACGCGCCGGAATGTCCGGCGCCAGAGCCAAATGGCTGGCCAGTTTTTCTTCCAGCTCATTGAACAGAGGGCCAATCTGCCGCTGTTCACGATCCAGGTAATAAAGCGGCTCCAGCGCCAGCACAGTTTCCTGCGCCGCCTCGGCACTGCTCCACTGCGCGCGGAAACCGCCGTCGGCCTGCTCGGCCCAGGCGAACTGGCCGATGCGCTTCGCGCCCGGCACCAACGGTCGCAGATCCTCGAAATCGAGGAACAGCCGCGAGGTACGCAGGAGCATTTCCAGCAGTTCGGCGCCGCTGCTGCCTTCCAGCGGATAGCCGCTGTAATAGGCGTGGTGAGAGTGCATGGCAACCAGCAGCCTGGCGACACGCAGATCCAGCTCGGACAGGTAGCCGGGCTGACGCATGAGCATTTCCGCCAGCGAATACATCGGTTTGACTTCGCGTAACTCGCCGCTCTTGAGCTGGGAAACCTTGAAAATATCGAGCAGCCACTTGCCGCTCACAGGCGTTGGCTTGAGTTTGTAAAACAGGCGCGTGCCTGCGGTTTGCGCGCCTTCTTCGGCAGGCTTGGCCGGAACGGGGATGGTCGAAAGCCAATGTTCCAGCGCCCGACCCAACGGGATCTGTGCGTCACTTTCAGACGCTTCATGATCACTGCCCTGCAGGTGATAGAGCACCGCAGCGCAGTGTTTGCAGTCGATTGAGACAGGACAGGTGCACAGGCAACGCAAGTTGACAGAACCCAGCCGATCTTCGGACAGGTAAATGGTTTGTTCATACGCCTGATTTTCCGAACCGACGCAGAACGCCTCAATCTTTCTGTCATCGATCTCGATGATCTCTACCCGATCATCAGCGGCATAAGCCCGGGCCTTGGCCAGCGCGCCGCTAGTGAATGCCCGGGGCCAGGCCAACGACTTAAGCCGTTCGATGAGAATGCTCATGGGCAGTCCTTAGCCGGCCAGCACCCGCGCCAACGCCGATTTCACCTTACCCATGCCGTCATGCAACGCCTGCTCGATCTCGGCCATGGTGATCACTTCCGTGGTCTTGCCCGCCGCCGGATTCACCACCAGCGCCAGACAGGCGTAATCCAGATCCAGCTCGCGGGCCAGTGCGGCTTCCGGCATGCCGGTCATGCCGACGATGTCGCAGCCATCACGTTCCAGACGCACGATCTCGGCGACCGTTTCCAGACGCGGGCCTTGGGTGCAGGCGTATACGCCTTGATCGCTGTACTCGCAGCCCTCGGCAGCTACCGCGGCAATCAATTGCTGACGCAGCGGCTCGCTGTAAGGAAAGCTGAAGTCGATGTGGGTGACATGCTCCAGATCATCGGCGAAAAAGGTGTGCTCGCGCCCGCTGGTGTAGTCGACGATCTGGTGTGGCACGCAGAAATGTCCTGTGCCCATGGCCGAATGAATCCCGCCCACGGCGTTCACCGCGATGATCGCTTCGGCCCCGGCCTGCTTCAGCGCCCACAGATTGGCGCGGTAGTTGACCTTGTGCGGCGGGAAGCGATGCGGGTGACCGTGACGGGCGAGGAACAACACTTCCTTGCCGGCGTATTCGCCAATCTGCACGTCGGCCGACGGCGCGCCGTAGGGCGTGTCCACTGCCAGCGATTGGCGAATGGTCAGGCCTTCGAGTTGGGTCAGGCCGGTGCCACCGATGATTGCGTAAACCGTCATAGCGAAAAATCCTTAATCGATCAGTTGAGCGTCTTTGAGCGCGCCGATGGCGGTGAGCCAGCGCGGATCCTGACGGTAGTCGGTGCTGGCGAAGGCCTGACCGCGCATGCGCGCGATTCGGGCCGATGGCTTGACCTTCATACGTTGTGCGGCGCTCAGGGCCAGTTCGGCAGCGGCGCGGTCGTTGCACACCAGGCCCATGTCGCAGCCGGCAGTCAGCGCAGCCTCGATGCGACTGGCGGCGTCGCCGACCACGTGGGCACCGGCCATCGACAGGTCATCGCTGAAGATCACGCCGTCGAACTGCAATTCGCCGCGCAGAATGTCCTGCAACCAGCGCCGGGAGAAACCGGCTGGCTGCGAATCCACCTGCGGATAGATGACGTGCGCCGGCATGATCGCGGCCAGTTGTTTGCTCAGCTTGGCGAACGGCACGAGGTCGTTGGCGCGGATTTCGTCGAGGCTGCGCTCGTCATTCGGAATCGCCACGTGGGAATCGGCTTCAGCCCAGCCATGACCGGGGAAGTGCTTGCCAGTAGCGGCCATGCCAGCGCTGTTCATGCCGCGAATGAATGCGCCGGCGAGTAACGCGGCGCGCTCAGGATCGCCTTCGAACGAACGGGTGCCGACCACGGCGCTGCGCTGGTAATCCAGATCGAGCACCGGGGCGAAACTCAGGTCGAGACCGACCGCCAGCACTTCGGTAGCCATGATCCAGCCACATTGCTCGGCGAGGTATTCAGCATTCGGGTTGTCGGCGATCGCGCGCATGGCCGGCAGCCGCACGAAGCCCTGACGCAGACGCTGCACGCGACCACCCTCTTGATCCACCGCCAGCAGCAGATCCGGGCGAATTGCGCGAATCGCGGCGCTGAGCTCACGCACTTGGCGCGGATGCTCGATGTTGCGCGCGAAAATGATCAGGCCGCCCACTTCGGGCTGACGCAACAATTGGCGATCTTCGGCCGTCAGCCAGGTACCGGCGACGTCCACCATCAACGAGCCTTGCAGGCCAGCAGTCATAGAGATTCCTTGAAAACGAAAAACCCGATCCGCAACAAATCGCTACCGTGAGCCATGCTCGGCAGGTCGGCAATTTCTATGGATTTCGGGTTCAGAACGAGAGTCGGCATGGGCGGCTAGCTTAGCGGATACAAGCTGCCGCGCCCACCCGTGCGCGGTTAAACCTTGGCGGCGACCGGCGTAGATTTGCTGCGCGGACGCAGTTGCGCGGTGGCCATCGCGGCGTCAGTGACACCGGTTTCGGCGCGCATGCCCGCAGCGAGGAACGGCACCATCAGGCGCATCACTTGCTCGATGGAGGTGTTGACGCCGAAATCGGTCTCGGCGATCGCGCGCAAGGCCTTGATGCCGGACATGCTGAACGCGGCGGCGCCGAGCATGAAATGCACGCGCCAGAACAGTTCGATCGGCGGAATGCGTGGTGCGGCTTCGTTGACCAGCAACATGTAGCGACGGAACACCTTGCCGTACATGTCCTCCAGGTAACGGCGCAAGTGGCCCTGGCTCTGGCTGAACGCGAGGCCGAGCAGGCGCATGAAGATCGACAGGTCGTTGCCGCTGCGTGGTTGAACCACGAGCGCCTGCTCGACGAGGATTTCCAGCAGTTCTTCGAGCGTCGGTTTGTTTTCAGGCTTGGCCTGACGGCGCTCCAGCTCCTTGTCCAGGCTGATACAGAACGGCCCGAGGAAGCGCGAGAAAACCGCCTGAATCAGCGCTTTTTTCGAGCCGAAGTGATAGTTCACTGCTGCCAGGTTGACGCCAGCCTTGCTGGTGATTAAACGCAATGAGGTTTCAGCGAAACCTTTCTCCGCGAACAACTGCTCGGCAGCATCAAGAATGCGTTCAACGGTTTCCGACTGGGCCATGGCTACTCCGCCTGACAAACACTTGTTTGAAACATACGTTTCAGCCTGTGCCTTGTCAAGCCCGCCTGTTCGTTTTGGGAATGGTCGGTCAGCTATTTAACCACACAAGCCCAGTGCATTAATAAGCACGAAAGCCGACCGTCCGGCGGCGCAGGAAAAAACGGGCATTGCCAAGGGCGGTTCACTGTATATAATCCCAGTCACTGTATAAAAAGACAGAGCGATCAATATGCTAAAGCTGACGCCACGCCAAGCCGAGATTCTGGCCTTTATCAAACGCTGCCTCGAAGACAACGGCTACCCGCCAACCCGCGCGGAAATCGCTCAGGAACTGGGTTTCAAATCGCCGAACGCGGCTGAAGAACATCTCAAGGCACTGGCCCGCAAAGGTGCCATCGAGATGACCCCTGGCGCTTCTCGCGGTATTCGCATTCCCGGCTTCGAAGCCAAGGCCGACGACTCCACTCTGCCGATCATTGGCCGGGTCGCTGCCGGCGCGCCAATCCTCGCCCAGCAGCACATCGAAGAATCCTGCAACATCAATCCGGCCTTCTTTCATCCACGCGCTGATTATCTGTTGCGTGTACACGGCATGAGCATGAAGGACATCGGCATTTTCGACGGTGACCTGCTCGCCGTGCACACCACCCGCGAAGCGCGCAATGGCCAGGTCGTCGTCGCCCGCATCGGCGATGAAGTGACGGTCAAACGCTTCAAGCGTGAAGGCAGCAAGGTCTGGCTGATTGCCGAAAACCCTGAGTTCGCCCCGATCGAAGTCGACCTGAAAGATCAGGAACTGGTGATCGAAGGCTTGAGTGTCGGCGTCATTCGCCGCTAAAGGAGGCTTTATGCAGTTCCCACACACCCCTCAGCAAACACAACTGCCTTTATTCGAAGCGTTTCTGGCGCAACCGATGGCGCCGATCCTGAAAGACGTGGTCGAACGCCCTTGGAATGCCGAACCCGAAGTATTCAGTGAGCTGTCACTGCGCGGTGCTGCCGGGAACTGCCTGAACCTGCTCGCCCCGATCCTGCGCGAACTCAGTGAAGATCAGGACGCGCGCTGGCTGACGCTGATCGCACCACCTGCCAGCCTGACCCAGACATGGCTGCGAGATGCCGGGCTGAATCGCGAACGCATTCTGCTACTGCAACCAAGGGGCGCTCAGAGCGCTCAACAACTGGCGTGCGAAGCTCTGAAGCTGGGTCGCAGTCATACCGTGGTCACTTGGCTCAACCCGCTAAACACCCACTCGCGGCAACAACTGATCAGCGCTGCACGCACGGGCGACGCTCAGAGTCTAAACATCCGCTTGGGTTGATTGCTGGCAGCACGCGCTGTGTGAAGCGCAGGGCTTCTCCAGGGACAGAGAAGCCGATCTGAAGCGGTAACGTCAAACAGTAGAAAGGCGGGGATCAATGAAGAACCCGCGGCCCCTCTTCCTTATCAAACTCGCCTTCGACCATACGACCGGCCATTTGCACGCCGACGCTCAACATCGCTTTAGCGATTTCCACATGCTGACCTTGCAGGAACGCCTTGGCATCGTCGGAGAAATCCAGCGTCACCAAAGAACCCTCGTCCTCAGCCCTGCGCAGTTCGATTCGGCCGTCTGGTAACTCGACAATTTCTAGAAAGGACGTTGGCATAAAGGTCTGTTCTCCACGAAAGGCAGGCATTATATAGACATCATTCAGGCTTCGCTCGGGATCTTGACCAGCAGCATGTTTCAGATTGCCACCGTGTCAATCGCCCTCAGCACTCGTTCAAGCCTTCGCGAAAACGTATCGCCAGACCTTTCAAGTTCTGCCGCCAGCTCTCCAGCTCCTCTCGACTCAACTCTTCTGGCGCTTCCTCTTCATCCAGATTAATCGCCTGAATCAACGGTTGAGTCACATCCCCTTTCGGTTTGTGTGGCACCCGTGGCGGCTGGAACAGCGCCGAATGCGCAGCCAGCAGTTTTGCCAGCCAGGTTTCAGAGTTGCCCGCCAACTCAACCATTTCGGCGAGTTCAGGAATCGCAATCGACTCCAGCACTTCACGCGTCAGCAGCATCTCAGCCCGTGGCGCATTAGCCTGCGGCAGACGATAGAAACCCGCGATCTCGTGGCAAAGACCCAGCAAGGCGCCGTACAGGTGAAACAGCGCCGATTCACGTCCGGCCTGAATCAACGCCAGTGAATTCATCGCCCGCCCCTCCTCAGCGCGAGCCAAGGCTTCGAGCGACAGGCCAGCGAAATAGATCTTCTGATTGGTACGGGTATAGAGTTCGTGAGCCATGACGGCGCTCCCCACAACGAAATAATTGCTTCACACAGGCCGGACAGTGTCATGGATCAGCTGATCCCACCGCAAGCACAAAACAAAAAGGCCGCATGAAAACCCAAGGGTTCTCATGCGGCCTTTCAGTATCAGGCTAATGCTTATTCAGCTTTGGCCTTCGTACGCTTGTCTTCAACCGTCCACTTGCCACCGTCGTAGTAAGCTTTCCAACCAGTAGGCTTGCCGTCGACTTCAGTCTGCACGTATTGCTCCTTGGTCTTGCGGCTGTAGCGGATGACCGCAGGCAGACCATCAGGATCCTTCTTCGGCGCGTCGCAGAGGAAGTGGTACTTCGGATCGATTTCGTCCTTGTGCGGCACAATCTCGATCACCAGCGGAGCGCGGGTTTCACGGTTTTTCGGGAACTGGCTGGCGGCCAGGAACAGACCAGAGGCACCGTCACGGAGGATGTAGGTGTCGTTGACCTTTTCGCATTTCAGCTCAGGCATCTTCACCGGATCCATCTTCGGCGGCGCTGCATCACCGCTTTTCAGCAGTTTGCGGGTGTTCTTGCACTCAGGGTTGGTGCAACCGAAGAACTTGCCGAAACGGCCAGTCTTGAGCTGCATCTCGCTGCCACACTTGTCGCATTCCAGGCTCGGACCTTCGTAGCCCTTGATGCGATAGCTGCCCTCTTCGATTTCGTAGCCAGCACAATCCGGGTTGTTACCGCAGATGTGCAGCTTGCGCTTCTCGTCCAGCAGGTAAGCGTCCATCGCCGTACTGCAGATCGGGCAACGATGCTTGCCACGCAGCACCAGCGATTCCGACTCACCTTCGTCGTCCGCAGCGATTTCATCGCCCGGCACCAGGTTGACGGTGGCCTTGCAGCGTTCTTTCGGCGGCAGGCTGTAGCCCGAGCAACCGAGGAACACGCCGGTCGACGCAGTACGAATCTGCATCGGACGGCCGCAAGTGGTGCACGGAATGTCGGTCATGACCGGCTGGTTGGCACGCATGCCGCTGTCCGGGTTTTCGGCTACTTCGAGCTTCTTTTTGAAGTCGCCGTAGAACTCGTCCAGCACACTTTTCCAGTCGCGCTCACCCTGTGCCACGTCATCGAGGTTCTCTTCCATGCCGGCAGTGAAGCCGTAGTCCATGAGGTTGGAGAAGCTTTCCGACAGACGCTCGGTGACGATGTCACCCATCTTTTCCGAATAGAAACGACGGTTGTGCAGGGTCACGTAGCCGCGATCCTGAATGGTCGAGATGATCGCAGCGTAAGTCGAAGGACGACCGATGCCACGTTTTTCCATTTCTTTAACCAGGCTCGCTTCCGAGTAACGCGCCGGCGGCTTGGTGAAGTGCTGGGACGGATCGAGCTTGATCAGCTTCATCACGTCGCCCTGCGCCATATCGGGCAGAACGTCGTCATCACCCGGCTTGGCAATTTGCGGCATAACGCGGGTGTAACCGTCGAACTTGAGGATACGACCCTTGGCACGCAGCTCGAAATCGCCAGCACCCACGCTGACGGTGGTCGACAGATATTGCGCCGGCAGCATCTGGCAAGCGAGGAACTGGCGCCAGATCAACTCGTAGAGACGCTCAGCGTCACGCTCCATGCCTGCAAGCTTGCTCGGAATGGTGTTGGCGTCGGACGGACGAATCGCTTCGTGAGCCTCTTGTGCGCCTTCCTTGCTGCTGTAGACGTTTGGCGTTTCCGGCAGGTACTTCTTGCCGAACTCGTCTTCGATGTAAGTACGCGCCATCGTCACGGCATCAGCCGAGAGGTTGGTCGAGTCGGTACGCATGTAAGTGATGTAGCCGGCTTCGTAGAGACGTTGGGCCATCATCATGGTTTTCTTCACGCCGAAGCCCAGGCGGTTACTCGCAGCCTGTTGCAGTGTCGAGGTGATGAATGGCGCCGAAGGCTTGCTGCTGGTCGGCTTGTCTTCGCGCTTGACGATGCTGTAGCTGGAAGACTTGAGCTTCTCCAGCGCGGCCATGGCCTGGGCTTCGTTGAGCGGCTTGAAGGCCTCGCCTTTCTCGCGAGCCACTTCGAAACGCACGGTCGAGCCTTTGGTGGTGCCGAGATCGGCATGCACTTCCCAGTACTCTTCCGGGTTGAATGCACGGATTTCACGCTCACGCTCGACCACCAGCTTCACGGCAACCGATTGCACGCGACCGGCAGACAGGCCACGGGCGATCTTCGCCCACAGCAGCGGCGAGACCATGTAACCCACAACGCGGTCGAGGAAACGACGGGCCTGCTGAGCGTTGACACGATCGATGTCCAGCTCGCCCGGTTCCGAGAAGGCTTCCTGAATCGCCTTCTTGGTGATTTCGTTGAACACCACACGCTTGTAGCGGCTGTCGTCACCACCGATGGCTTCGCGCAGGTGCCAGGCAATGGCTTCCCCCTCGCGATCCAAGTCGGTTGCGAGATAGATGGTGTCAGCATCTTTGGCGAGCCGGCGCAGCTCTTCGATGACCTTCTCTTTACCCGGGAGGATCTCGTACTTGGCTTTCCAGCCATGATCGGGATCGACACCCATACGCGAGACCAGCTGCTTGCGCGCTTTCTCTTTCGGCGAGAGCACCGGACCTTCGCCCGCAGCAGCCTTGCCGCGCTTGGCGGCTGGCTCTTTGCTGGCGCTAGCCGAACCGCTGGTGGGCAGGTCTCGGATATGGCCGATACTCGACTTCACCACGTATTGGTTACCCAGATACTTGTTGATGGTCTTGGCCTTAGCCGGGGATTCCACAATGACCAGCGATTTGCCCATGGATCAGAAAATTCCTGAATTCTAGAAGTGAAAGGCGGTTGGCGCCTGACGCGGCACCGCTATATATAGTTGATACAAGGTGAGGTCAAGCACAGGGTTCTGTGCACACTCGCCTCATGCCTTGGAAAAAAGGCTCGGTTCGGCTTGCACCAAAGCAAAGCGTGGCACCTGCTCGCCGTCAACCTCGACCGACTCGAGAAACATGCTCAGAGGGCGCACCCAAAAGCCGTAATCGCCATACAGGGCTTGGTAAAAGACCACTTCTTCTTCGGTCTCGGAGTGCCGCGCCACACTGAATACGCGGTACTGCGGACCTTTGTAATGTTGGTAGAGCCCAGGTTGTATCGGCATGGTTTGGCCCTCACTCAAATTTTTTCAAAAATAAAAACAAAATAAATCCACAAAAACAAAAACCGGGGCACTTGGCCCCGGCTTCCATCGACGAGACGCTTAAACGCGTTCGAAGACGGTGGAGATGCCTTGGCCGAGACCAATGCACATAGTGGCCACCCCGAAGGTGCCGCTATTCTGCTTCATCACGTTCAGCAAGGTGCCGGAAATACGGGCACCGGAGCAACCGAACGGGTGACCCAGGGCGATCGCGCCGCCGTGCAGGTTAACCTTCTCGTTCATCTTGTCGAGCACTTTCAGATCTTTCAGCACTGGCAGGGCCTGTGCGGCGAACGCTTCGTTGAGCTCGAAGAAGTCGATATCGTTGATCCCAAGGCCCGCACGCTTCAGGGCTTTTTGTGTCGCCGGAACTGGACCATAGCCCATGATCGCCGGATCCACACCCGCCACTGCCATCGAACGGATAACCGCCATTGGCTGGATACCCAGGTCCTGTGCGCGCTGCGCCGACATCACGATCATGCACGAAGCACCATCAGTGATCTGCGACGAAGTACCGGCAGTCACGGTGCCGCCCTTTGGATTGAAGGCTGGCTTGAGAGCCGCCAGACTTTCCAGGGTGGTTTCCGGACGAATGGTTTCGTCATAGTCGAACAGTTTCAGGAAACCGTTCTCGTCGTAGCCTTGCATCGGAATGATTTCGTCTTTGAACTTGCCTTCCACGGTGGCCTTGTGGGCCAACTGGTGGGAACGCACGCCGAAAGCGTCTTGCTGTTCGCGAGTGATGCCGTGCATTTTGCCCAGCATTTCCGCGGTCAGGCCCATCATGCCCGAGGCTTTCGCCGCGTACAGCGACATGTGCGGGTTCGGATCGACACCGTGCATCATGCTCACGTGGCCCATATGCTCGACGCCGCCAACCACGAACACGTCACCGTTACCGGTCATGATCGCTTGCGCAGCGGTGTGCAATGCGCTCATCGACGAGCCACACAGACGGCTGACGGTCTGGCCGGCCGAGGTGTGCGGGATCTGGGTCATCAGCGACGCCATGCGCGCGATGTTCCAGCCCTGCTCCAGGGTCTGGTTGACGCAGCCCCAGATCACGTCCTCGACTTCAGCAGGATCAACCTTGGCGTTGCGTTCCAGCAGTTTGCTGATCAGGTGCGCCGACATGTCTTCAGCGCGGGTGTTGCGGTGCATGCCGCCCTTGGAGCGGCCCATCGGAGTACGACCGAAGTCGACAATCACGACGTCTCTAGGATTCAAGCTCATAAGTTCACTCTCACTCTAGTTGGGGGCGCTTAACCGAAGAAGCTCTGGCCGGTTTTGGCCATTTCACGCAGCTTCGCGGTCGGGTGGTACAGCGCGCCCAAATCAGCGTACTGGTCAGCCAGGGCAACGAACTCGGCAACACCGATCGAATCGATGTAGCGCAGCGCACCGCCACGGAATGGAGGGAAACCGATACCGTAAACCAGACCCATGTCGGCTTCGGCGGCGGTTTCAACGATGCCGTCTTCCAGGCAACGCACGGTTTCCAGACACAGCGGGATCATCATCCAGTTGATGATGTCTTCGTCAGTGACTTCGCGCTGCTCGTAAACGATCGGCTTGAGCACTTCCAGCACCGACGGATCGGCGACTTTCTTCTGCTTGCCTTTCTTGTCGGCCTCGTAGGCGTAGAAGCCCTTGCCGTTCTTCTGGCCCAGGCGCTTGGCTTCGTACAGCACGTCGATGGCCGAACGACGGTCATCCTTCATGCGATCCGGGAAGCCTTCAGCCATCACGTCACGACCGTGGTGACCGGTGTCGATGCCGACCACGTCCATCAGGTACGCCGGGCCCATCGGCCAGCCGAATTTTTCCATGACCTTGTCGATACGGACGAAGTCCACACCGGCGCTGACCAGCTTGGCGAAGCCGCCGAAGTACGGGAACAGTACGCGGTTGACCAGGAAGCCCGGGCAGTCGTTGACGACGATCGGGTTCTTGCCCATTTTCTTGGCGTAGGCAACGGTAGTGGCAACAGCCAGCTCGCTGGACTTCTCGCCACGGATCACTTCCACCAGCGGCATCATGTGCACCGGGTTGAAGAAGTGCATGCCGACGAAGTTTTCCGGACGCTTGAGGGCCTTGGCCAGCAAACTGATAGAAATTGTCGAGGTGTTGGACGCGAGGATGGTGTCCTCTTTGACCTGACCTTCCACTTCAGCCAACACGGCTTGCTTGACCTTCGGGTTCTCGACCACAGCTTCGACAACCAGATCGACGTGACCGAAGTCGCCGTAGGACAGGGTCGGACGAATGGCGTTGAGCACTTCAGCCATTTTCGCAGCGGTCATGCGACCTTTATCAACGCGGCCAACCAGCAGTTTGGCGGCTTCGGCCAGCCCCTGCTCGATACCGTGCTCGTTGATGTCCTTCATCAGGATCGGCGTCCCTTTGGAAGCCGACTGATAGGCGATACCGCCACCCATGATGCCGGCGCCGAGTACAGCGGCCTGCTTCACGTCTTTGGCGATTTCGTCATAGGCCTTGGCCTTTTTCTTCAGCTCCTGATCGTTCAGGAACAGACCGATCAAGCTCTGCGCGGCAGAGGTCTTGGCCAGTTTGACGAAACCGGCGGCTTCGACTTCCAGCGCCTTGTCACGACCGAAGTTCGCGGCTTTCTGGATGGTCTTGATCGCTTCAACCGGTGCCGGGTAGTTCGGACCAGCTTGACCGGCAACGAAACCTTTGGCGGTTTCGAAAGCCATCATCTGTTCAATGGCGTTCAGCTTGAGTTTTTCAAGTTTCGGCTGACGCTTGGCCTTGAAGTCGAACTCGCCGGAGATGGCGCGTTTGATCAGTTCAAGAGCGGCTTCCTGCAGCTTCTCCGGAGCAACCACGGCGTCGACGGCGCTGACTTTCAGGGCGTCTTCAGGGCGGTTTTCCTTACCGGAGGCAATCCATTCGATGGCGTTGTCGACACCGATCAGGCGCGGCAGACGCACGGTGCCGCCGAAGCCTGGGTAGATGCCCAGTTTGACTTCCGGCAGACCGATCTTGGCCTTGGTCGACATGACGCGATAGTCAGCCGCCAGGCACATTTCCAGACCGCCGCCCAGTGCGATGCCATTAATGGCCACTACGGTTGGGACATTGAGGTCTTCGAAATCGCTGAAGATCTTGTTGGCTTCGAGATTGCCAGCAACCAGCTCGGCATCCGGCAGCTTGAAGTTGTCGACAAATTCGGTGATGTCGGCGCCGACGATGAACACGTCCTTGCCACTGCTGACGATCACGCCCTTGATCGAAGCATCTGCCTTGATGGTGTCTACGGCCTGACGCAGTTCGTTCAGGGTTAGACGGTTGAACTTGTTGACGGACTCACCCTTGAGGTCGAATTTCAATTCGACGATGCCACTTTCAAGAGCTTTAACCGTGATGGCTTTACCTTCGTAAATCATCAACTGATCTCCACGATATGGAAGCTGAACAGTACACGTCGGACGCAGGCGAATGGCTCGGCAGGACGCTTTTTCGTCGATGCTAACGCCAATCCACCCGGCACACCCGCCAACGCGATAGTCGGGATTCTGTAGGAGCAGTCTGTAAGACAAACGCTCAATTCATACGCCCGTTTGATTTGGGTACGTCACCTTCACGGAATTTCCAACAATTGTCAATCGCCCAAAATACGGGTTGAAATGCGACTTTGCGGTCATTTCCGTCAGACGAAGACCCGCAACACGCGTCTGCATGTGAAGCCATTCATAGAATCAATAGTTAGAAAAGTCGCCCTAATTCGCGGCGGCCCTTGTTTAAAGGGCTACGCTGGGAGGACTACAGAGAAATGCGCTGAGCGCTCCAGGCCCCATCAGCATCAAAAAACGTTTCCGGCCTGCCTGGCCAACCCCGCCCGATGAATCATGTCGGGCTTTTTATTGCGCGTCTGCCGGACGTTTCACACCATTGCAGTGCGAAAAGTCCGCGCGTCACGCCAGTGCTTTCAGAGTGGCGTCGATATCCTGCAAAACCGTCGCTTCACCCTTCTCGCCCCAATACAGAGCGATCATCTGCTTGTCTGCCTCGACTTTGAAAATGTTGCCCGGCAACTTTTCGAAATGATTGAGCAGCGCACGATCCTCGCAGACTTCCTGCCATTGATTGACCCATACACCCGGCGATTTCTGCCAGTAAGTCCAGCAGACGGGCTGCTTGCTACGGCGCGGTCGATGATATTGCGCACACGGGTTCGGCGGCTCTTGCGCCAGCCAGTGCGGCCATTCCTGAGGGGCCAGCTGCATGGCCAGACCGATGCGTCGCGCCTCCATGCGCAGAGCGATGCGACCGCTTTGCGCGCGCGATGGGCGCAGCCACGCCAGCGGACTTAAAACCACCAGCAGGATTGACACCACCAACCAGACCGTCATATCTCTATTCCCAATTCTTGGTGAGCGCATTGTGTCACTTTGGAACCAATGCGCTTGAAACCAGCCATACTTAACAATATTGAAATCTCACGAGGAGCACCTCATGCCCTACCACCACATCCTGGTCGCCGTAGATCTGACCGAAGAGTGCGACCCTGTGATTCACCGCGCCCGAGAGCTATCGGTGAGCAATGGCGCCAAGCTGTCGCTGGTGCATATTGTCGAGCCGATGGCCATGGCGTTCGGCGGCGACGTGCCGATGGATCTGTCACAACTGCAACAACAGCAGTTCGATCAGGCCAAGGAACGCCTCGAGCGCCTGAAACTCAAGTACTCCGAGCTCGAAGGCGCCAATTGTCACCTGACTTATGGCCAGCCACGCCAGGAAATCCATCATTTCGCCAAGGAACAAGCATGCGATCTGATCGTGGTCGGCAGTCATGGCCGTCACGGTCTGGCGCTGTTGCTCGGCTCGACCGCGAATGACGTGCTGCACGGCGCGCCATGCGATGTATTGGCGGTACACTTGGTCAAACGCTGAAATACCATTCCATGTAGGAGTGAGCCTGCTCGCGATAACGTTCTGACACTCGACGAGTTCGTTGAATGCTAAACCTCTATCGCGAGCAGGCTCACTCCTACAAGGGAACTGCGTTTACATATGAAAAGCCCGGCGCTCATTACTGAGCGCCGGGCTTTTTCACATCAGGGCCAATCAGGCATCCAGCTCGGCCCAACGTTCCATCAACGCATCCAGCTCAGCCTGCAACTGCTCCAGCGAAGCAATCACCTTGGCCGTTTCAGCCGCAGGGCGCTGATAGAAGCCAGCTTCAGCCATTTCGGCTTCCACGGCAGCAATCTGCTGTTCCTTGGCGTCGATATCAGCGGGCAACGCTTCCAGCTCGCGTTGCAGCTTGTAGCTCAGCTTTTTCTTGGCAGCCGGGGCAGCAGCGACAGGTGCTGCAACTACAGCAGGCTCGGCAGTGACCACCGCCGAATTCAAGTCAGCCTTGCCCGACTTGCTTTCAGTCACGCCCAACAGGCGCGGCGAACCACCCTGACGGATCCAGTCCTGATAGCCGCCGACGTACTCACGCACCTTGCCTTCACCTTCGAAGACCAGCGTGCTGGTGACCACGTTGTCGAGGAATGCCCGGTCGTGGCTGACCATCAGCACGGTGCCGTTGAAAGTCAGCAGCACTTCTTCGAGCAGCTCGAGGGTTTCCACGTCGAGGTCGTTGGTCGGTTCGTCGAGGACCAGCAGGTTCGCCGGCTTGCTGAACAACTTGGCCAGCAACAGACGCGCACGCTCACCACCCGACAGCGCCTTGACCGGCGTGCGGGCACGCTGCGGGCTGAACAGGAAGTCGCCGAGGTAGCTCAGCACGTGACGGCTCTGGCCATCGATATCGATAAAGTCGCGACCTTCGGCGACGTTGTCGATCACGGTTTTTTCCAGATCCAGCTGATGGCGCAGCTGGTCGAAGTACGCTACGTCGATCCGCGTGCCCTCTTCCACTTTGCCACTGGTCGGTTGCAGACCGCTGAGCATCAGTTTCAGCAGGGTGGTCTTGCCGGTACCGTTGGCGCCGAGCAGACCGATACGGTCGCCGCGCGTCAGGACCATCGAGAAATCCTTGATCAGGAACGGGCCGCCCGGGTGAGCGAAACTCACGTTCTCGAGGACCATCACCTGCTTGCCAGACTTGTCGGCAGTGTCCAACTGAATGTTGGCCTTGCCGGTGCGCTCACGACGTTCGCTACGCTCGACGCGCAACGCTTTCAGGGCGCGGACGCGGCCTTCGTTGCGGGTGCGGCGGGCCTTGATGCCTTGGCGGATCCAGACTTCTTCCTGGGCCAGTTTCTTGTCGAACAGTGCGTTGGCGGTTTCTTCAGCGGCCAGCGCAGCTTCTTTGTGCACGAGGAAGCTGGCGTAGTCGCCGTTCCAGTCGATCAGGCCACCGCGATCCAGTTCGAGGATGCGTGTAGCAAGGTTTTGCAGGAAGGAACGGTCGTGCGTGATGAACAGCACGGCGCCCTGGAAATCTTTCAGCGCTTCTTCGAGCCAGGCAATTGCACCGATGTCCAGGTGGTTGGTCGGTTCGTCGAGCAGCAGCAGATCCGGCTCGGACACCAGCGCCTGTGCCAGCAGCACGCGACGACGCCAGCCGCCGGACAACTGGGCGAGGGTCTTGTCCGCCGGCAGTTGCAGGCGGCTCAAGGTGCTTTCGACCAGAGTCTGCAAACGCCAGCCATCACGGGCTTCGAGGTCTTGCTGAACGTGCATCAGCTTGTTCAGGTCATCTTCAGTAACGCAGTTCTGCGCGAGGTGATGGTATTCGGCGAGCAACGCGCCCACGCCATCAAGGCCTTCAGCGACCACGTCGAACACCGTCCGATCGTCGGCCACCGGCAATTCTTGCGGCAATTCGCCGATTTTCAGACCGGGGGCACGCCACACCGAGCCTTCATCGGGCTTCTGGTCGCCCTTGACCAGTTTCATCATGCTGGACTTGCCAGTGCCATTGCGGCCGATGATGCACACCCGCTCACCACGGGCGATCTGCCAGGACACCTTGTCCAACAACGGCATAGCGCCGAACGCAAGGGACACATCGCTGAATTTGAGCAGGGTCATGAGCTTCTCCAAAAACCGGGCGCGCATTCTACCTGAGTTAGGGCTTCAGCAGGCCGGCAATTTGTCTGTCGAAGCACTCTGCACAACATTTGTTGCGAACTTGTGCTGCGAGGCCGGCAAAGCTTTCGCCGCTTGCTGGCAAAAGGCTAAGCTACAGACAATTCAGTGCTGATTCGTGTCGGCACTTGTCATGATTTCTCTGCCCGGATGTCTCATGCGCAGTCGCCTTTTCAGTGTCTTGTCCTGCTTGCTACTTACCGCCGCTGCCGCTCAATCCGCCCAGGCGGTGGACCTGTCCACCCAACGCCAGTATTACGATGAAGCCAAGCGCGCCTTGGCCAAGGGTGATACCGGCCCGTATTTCCGCTACAGCCAGGCGCTGGCCGATTATCCGCTGGAACCGTATCTGGCTTACGACGAACTGACCGCGCGTCTGAAGTCCGCGAGCAATGCGGAAATCGAGAAATTCCTCGCCGAACACGGTGACCTGCCCCAGGCCAACTGGATGAAACTGCGCTGGTTGCGCTGGCTCGCCGACCGTGGCGACTGGGCAACCTTCGTCAAATACTACGACCCGAAACTCAACTTCACTGAACTGGACTGCCTCAACGCGCAGTACCAGATCACCCACGACAAGAAAGCCGAGGGTTACGCCAACGCCGACAAGCTGTGGCTGACCGGCAAATCGCAGCCTGCTGCCTGTGACGGACTGTTCGGCATCTGGGCTGCCGACGGCCAGCTCACCGAACAGAAGCGCTGGGAGCGCACCAAACTCGCCGCTCAGACGCGTAACTATCCCCTGGCCAACAGCCTGGTCAACGGCCTGACCACCCTCGCCCCGCGCGGCCGTTTACTGGTGGATGTGGCGCAAAAGCCGGAACTGCTCAATCAGCCTTCACGCTTCACCCCGGCCGACGAGCCGATGTCCGATGTGGTCAGCCTCGGCCTGCGCCGCCTCGCGCGTCAGGATCCGGACAAGGCCATGGCGCTGCTCGACGGCTACGCCAGCAGCATGCATTTCTCCCGCGATGAAAAAGTCGCGATCGCCCGGGAAATCGGCCTGACCCTCGCCCGTCGTTTCGACAGCCGCGCGCTGGATGTGATGACCAAATACGATCCGGAACTGCGCGACAACACCGTCTCGGAATGGCGTTTGCGCCTGCTGTTGCGTCTGGCGCGCTGGGACGATGCGTATCAGCTGACTCGCCGTCTGCCGCAGGACCTGGCCACCACCAACCGCTGGCGCTACTGGCAGGCGCGCAGCCTGGAACTGGCCCAGCCGCAAAACCCGGAAGCGCAGACGCTGTACAAAAACCTCGCTCGCGAGCGCGACTTCTATGGGTTCCTCGCCGCCGATCGCTCGCAATCGCCCTACTCGCTGAACAACAAGCCATTGGTCCTCAGTCAGGCGCTGATCAACAAGGTGCGCAACACGCCGGGCGTGCGTCGCGCGCTGGAATTCCACGCCCGCGGACAGATCGTCGACGGTCGCCGCGAGTGGTATCACGTCAGCCGCCACTTCAATCGCGATGAAATGGTTGCTCAGGCGAAACTCGCTTACGACTTGAAATGGTATTTCCCAGCGATCCGCACCATCAGTCAGGCGCAGTACTGGGACGATCTGGATATTCGCTTCCCGATGGCTCACCGCGAAACGCTTGTGCGTGAAGCCAAGGTACGTGGCCTGCATTCGAGCTGGGTGTTTGCCATTACCCGCCAGGAGAGTGCCTTCATGGACGACGCCCGTTCCGGCGTCGGCGCCAGTGGCCTGATGCAATTGATGCCCGGCACCGCCAAGGAAACCGCGCGCAAGTTCAGCATCCCGCTGGCCTCGCCGCAGCAGGTGCTCGATCCGGACAAGAACATCCAGCTCGGCGCCGCTTACCTGAGCCAGGTGCACAGCCAGTTCAACGGCAACCGCGTCCTCGCCTCCGCCGCCTACAACGCCGGACCGGGTCGCGTACGGCAATGGCTGCGCGGCGCCGATCACCTGAGCTTTGACGTGTGGGTAGAAAGCATCCCGTTCGATGAAACCCGTCAGTACGTGCAGAACGTGCTGTCTTATTCGGTGATCTACGGCCAGAAGCTCAACTCGCCACAGCCGCTGGTGGATTGGCATGAGCGGTATTTTGATGATCAGTAACCGGTAATGCCGGTTACGTAGGAGCTGCCGAAGGCTGCGATCTTTTGATATTGCAAAAAAATGCCCGCATTTTCATGCGGGCATTTTTAGATCAAAAGATCGCAGCCTGCGGCAGCTCCTACAGGTGCCTATAGACCGATCATCCCCCGATGCAAGCAATACCCATCAGAGTTGATCAGCCGTGACTTTTCCATCATTGAACTGCAACGCCGCCAACCGTGCATACAGCGGATTGCTGGCAATCAGCTCCTGATGAGTACCAATGGCCACCAGCTTGCCCTGATCCATCACCGCAATCCGGTCAGCGTTTTTCACCGTGGCCAGTCGATGCGCGATCACCAGCGTGGTGCGGTTCTGCATCAGGCTCGGCAAAGCTTCCTGAATCAGATGCTCACTCTGCGCGTCGAGGGCGCTGGTGGCTTCGTCCAGCAGCAGGATCGGTGCGTCGACCAGCAACGCCCGGGCGATCGCCAGACGCTGACGCTGCCCACCGGAAAGACCGAGACCGCCATCGCCGAGATGGGTCTGATAACCGTTGGGCATTTTTTCGATGAAGTCATGAGCGTTGGCAATTTTTGCCGCTTCCTTGACTTGCTCCAGCGTCGCCCGCGGATTGCCGTAACGAATATTTTCTTCAACGCTGCCGAAAAACAGCGCCGGCGATTGTGATACCAAAGCGAAGTGACGGCGCAGGTCCAGCGGGTCGAGGCTGCTCAGCGGCACACCATCGATAAGAATCCGCCCTTCCACGGGGTCATAAAAGCGCAATAGCAAATCGTACACCGTGGACTTGCCGGCGCCCGATGGCCCCACCAGCGCCAGCGTCTCGCCGGCCCGAATGGTCAGGTTCAAGCCGTTGACGGCATAGCTTTCAGGACGCGACGGATAGGAAAAACGTACTTCCTGTAATTGCAGTTCACCCCGCACGCGCTCCGGCAGGGTCACAAGCCCGGCGGTTGGCGGCTGGATGATATTTTCCGAACCCAGCAATTCAGCGATCCGCTCGGCGGCACCTGCCGCACGTTGCAGCTCGCCGATCACCTCACTCAAGGTGCCGATCGCACTGCCGACGATCAGGCTGTAGAAAACAAACGCCGCCAGTTCGCCTCCAGTGATACGTCCTGCGATCACGTCCATGCCGCCGACCCATAACATCACTGCCACCGCGCCCAAAACCAGCACGATCACCATGGTGATCATCCATGAGCGCTGGAAGATACGTTTGCGTGCCGTGTCGAAGGCGTCCTCGACCGTTGTCGCAAAACGCCGCTCATCCTGCACCTGATGGTTGTAGGCCTGCACGGTTTTGATCTGGCCGAGGGTTTCCGACACATAGCTGCCGATATCGGCGACGCGGTCCTGGCTCAATCGCGACAGATTGCGTACGCGTCGGCCGAAAATCAGGATCGGCGCGACCACGAACGGCAGCGCAATCACCACAATGCTGG
Organism: Pseudomonas sp. IT-232MI5; assembly: GCF_949767845.1. Taxonomy (NCBI): domain Bacteria; kingdom Pseudomonadati; phylum Pseudomonadota; class Gammaproteobacteria; order Pseudomonadales; family Pseudomonadaceae; genus Pseudomonas; species Pseudomonas sp. IT-232MI5. Next base: position 15,777 of record NZ_CATKQE010000004.1, on the reverse strand, counting down.
TGAGTTTCGCATTGGTCACGAACAGCAGGATGACACCACCAATGACCATCAGCAGGTTGCGCAGGAACATCGACAGCGACGAGCCGATCACCGATTGCAGGAGTGTCGTGTCGGCAGTCAGTCGCGACTGTATCTCCGAACTGCGATTGTTCTCATAGAAGCCCGGATGCAGATAGACCAGATGGTTGAACACCTCACGGCGAATGTCGGCGACGCAGCGCTCGCCGATCCACGATACCCAGTAAAACCGTGCGAACGTGCCGACCGCCAGGCCCAGCACCATTAACATGAAGATGCCGATGCTCTGATTGAGCTGATGCGGCGACTGAGTCATGAAGCCGCGGTCGACCAACAGTTTGATCCCCTGCCCCATCGATAACGTAACGGCGGCGGTGACGATCAACGCCAGCAGCGCGCCGATGACTTGCCAGCGGTAAGGTGCCAGAAATCGAGTGGTCAGACGCAGGGCGCGCCGGTGCCTTGAAGAAAGCTTCGGGGTCATTCAGGTACGCATCCGTGTTGATGAAAGGGCTAGCGTAAACCTTCTTTGGGGTGGAACTCTGTAAATCACAATGAGTCAGGTTAAATATGCCCCCAAAGACTAGGCCATAGTTGCTATCGGTCTAACGTCGCGGTTGAGACGAACGGTCATTTCTGTTGGACTGGAATGGCCGCTCATGACGGATCGAAGGCGCTGTCACAGCCTGGTCACGTGGCGGTTTTAATCTGGGTACACAACCTGATGAGGAGACAGGCCATGTCCTTGCAACACAGCAGCGATGACAAGATTCAAGTGATCCGCACCAAGCCCGGCCAATCTCTGGGTTGCTCGATACTGGATAAGGATGGGCGTGAAGTACCGATCACTGAAGAAATGATCCAGCAAGCGTGCAGCGAGCTGGAGAAGCGATTGATCAAGCCTGCCGAACAAGAGTGATATAGCCACCGTCTTCCTGACCCGGCCCCTTTGGCCGGGTTTTTTCTGTCTGCAGATCAGGTATTTGTGGCGCGGCATTCGCGAGCAAGCTCGCGAATCGCCCATCTCGCTTTCTAGACAGCTACCGCACCCAGCGCCGACACGATCTTCGCCAACGCCGGCGAATCCCCTTCAATGCGCACCTTCAGTCCTTCAATCTCACGGCGCACTGGGTACTGCTTGCGCAACACGTCGAACGCCGCACGCTGCTCGCCGACATTGCCTACGAGGCTGCGGCGAAAATCCGCGTCATCGCGGCGCGGGTCGTACACCCCACGGCACAACATCGCCAGCGCCCAGGCCGGATCGCTGTCACCGTGCAGGGAAACTTCCGATAACCACGGTACCGGCAACAGATCACTGAGTTGAATGCTCGCAGCTTGACCGAGGAATGTGCAGTAAGCCTGATAGATCTGCGCCGTTCCGCGCTGTTTGCCATCAAGGCTATAACCGGCAATGTGCGGGGTGGCCAAGACGCAGAGTTCGGCCAGCGCAACATCCACTTCAGGTTCTGCTTCCCAGACATCGAGAACGGCTTGCAGGTCTTCACGCTCCAGCAACACTTCGCGTAGAGCAAGGTTATCCACCACAGGACCACGGGCCGCGTTGATCAGCCATGCGCCGGGCTTGAGTTGCTGCAAACGTTGCTGATCAAACAGATGCCAGGTCGCGCCGTCGCCGCTGCGCGTCAGCGGCGTGTGCAAACTGATCACATCGCACTGCTCGATGATCTGCTCGAGGTTGACGTAATCGCCGCCTTCGGCAGCCTGCCGTGGCGGGTCGCAGACTTTGACGCTCCAGCCCAGGCCCTTCAGGACCTTGATCAGCCGTCCACCGACCTCACCCGCGCCGACGACCCCGTAGGTGCGCTGAGTCAGATCGACGCCTTCGATTTCGGCGAGTGTCATCAGACTGCCCAGCACGTAATCAACCACGCCGCGGGCATTGCAGCCAGGCGCACTCGACCAGGTTATGCCGGCCTCGTTGAAGTAGTCGAGATCCAGATGATCAGTGCCGATGGTGCAGGTGCCGACAAAGCGCACCTTGCTACCTTCCAGCAAAGCACGGTTGACGTTGGTCACCGAGCGCACAAGCAATACGTCAGCCTGCTCGACCGTCGCTCGGTCGATGGAACGGCCCGGCACCCGGCGGATCTCGCCGAAACCGGCAAAAAAGGCATCGAGCAGCGGGATATTTTCGTCGGCAACAATCAGCATGGCGGGCTCCTTTGGCGGATCGGCAGTTTAGGTGCAGATCGGTCGCTGAGCCAGCGAGCTTTGCGCTTACAAATCCGCAACAGAGGATTTTTCCTGACCAAGGCGTCAGCGGCGTAGAATGCGGCGCCTTGCGCATCAACACCTGTGGACGTTTTGCCCGTGAATTCTGTAACTGATCAACCTGTCGCTGTTTCCCTCACCCGCCCGGCGCGGATTCGCCTGGAGTTCAAGAACCTGCTCGCCCTCGCGTTGCCGATCATCATCGCGCAACTGGCGACCACGGCCATGGGCTTCGTCGATGCGGTGATGGCTGGCCGCGTCGGGCCAAAGGATCTGGCGGCCGTTGCGCTAGGCAACTCGATCTGGGTGCCGGTGTTTCTGCTGATGACCGGCACCCTGCTGGCAACCACGCCGAAAGTTGCCCAGCGCTTCGGTGCCGGTACCCACAGCGAAATCGGCCCGCTTGTACGTCAGGCGTTGTGGCTGGCACTGGTGGTCGGACTGATTGCGACGGCGATGCTGGTGGCCGCCGAACCGGTGCTGCACCTGATGAAGGTCGATCCCGAACTGATCGGCCCGTGCATGCAATACCTGCACGGCATCGCCAGCGGTCTGCCAGCAGTGGCGTTCTATCACGTGTTGCGTTGCACCAGTGACGGCATTGGCCGTACGCGTCCAGCGATGGTGCTGGGCCTGTGCGGTCTGGCGCTGAACATTCCGCTGAACTACATCTTCATCTATGGCCACTTCGGCGTGCCGGCGATGGGCGGCGTTGGCTGCGGATGGGCCACGGCGATTGTGATGTGGGTGATGGCGCTGGGGCTGGCCGGTTATGAGCGCTGGGCGCCGGCCTATCGTTCGAGCGAAATCTTCAGCCGTTTCGACTGGCCGCAATGGGCAGCGATCAAGCGTCTGCTGGCAATTGGTCTGCCGATCGGCATCGCCGTGTTTGCCGAGTCGAGTATTTTTGCCGTGATTGCGTTGTTGATCGGCAGCCTCGGCGCCACGGTAGTGGCCGGGCACCAGATTGCGCTGAACGTCAGTTCGCTGGTGTTCATGATTCCCTACTCGTTGGGCATGGCGGTGACCGTGCGCGTCGGTCAGGCATTGGGTCGCGAAGAACCGCGTGAGGCGCGCTTTGCCGCTGGCGTCGGTATGGGCACCGCGCTGGCCTACGCCTGTCTGTCGGCGAGCATGATGCTGTTGCTGCGCGAGCCGATTGCGGCGATCTACACCGCTGACCCGACGGTGATTCACATTGCGGCGATGCTGATTGTGTACTCGGCGCTGTTCCAGTTTTCCGACGCGATTCAGGTAACCGCTGCCGGCGCACTGCGCGGTTATCAGGACACGCGGGTGACGATGATCCTGACCCTGTTCGCCTATTGGGGGATTGGTTTGCCGGTGGGTTACGCCCTCGGCCTGACCGACTGGCTCGGCGAGCCACGCGGCCCGAGCGGCTTGTGGCAGGGGCTGATCGTTGGCCTGAGCTGCGCGGCGTTGATGCTGTCGATCCGCCTGACACGCAGTGCACGCAAGCGTATTCGGATCAGTCGCTCGGCGGGCTAAACCCTTAAAACCGGGACAAAAAATGTGGGAGCCAGCCTGCTGGCGAATGCGGTGAATCAGTCGCCATCAATAGTGACTGAGATACCGCTTCGCGAGCAGGCTCGCTCCCACATTTGGTTTTGCGTTTGCCTGGGATTCAGGCGTGTTTCTTGCGAATCCAGTACAGATAAGTACCGGCCTCTTCGTGCTGGCTCACCAACTCATGGTCGAGAAACACGCAGAACTTGGGGATATCGCGTTTCGTCGACGGGTCGGTGGCGATCACCTTGAGCAGGCCGCCAGGTACCAGGTCACGGATGTGCTGGTGCAGCATCATCACTGGCTCCGGGCAATTGAGGCCGGTGGCGTCAAGGGTGCCATCGACCGGGGTATCGATCATTTCACTCATGATTCACTCCTGAAACTGGCCGGCATTGTCGCGCATTGCCAGGTATTCGGTCATCTGTGGCGTTACGCAACACCCTGTGTAGGAGCTGCCGAAGGCTGCGATCTTTGCTTTTTAAGATCAAAAGATCGCAGCCTGCGGCAGCTCCTACAGGGGCTTTGCGGTGTATCAGCGGGATTTGGCTTTCTTGGTATCGTGACGACGCAAGTGGCAGGTCACTTCTTCGCGGTCGTGATACAGCTGCTTGCAGCCGATATCGACCTTGATCCCGCGCGCCTTGAAACCATCGGCAATGCGTTCGAGCAAGCGCTTCACTTCGGCGTAACGCTGTTTCATCGGCAACTTCAGATTAACCACCGCCTCGCGGCAATGCCCCTCGCCGATCCACTCTTCAAGCATCGCGGCATTACGCGCCGGTTTCTCGACGATGTCGCAGACCATCCAGTCCACCGGTTGCTTGGGCTTGAAGGTAAAACCGTCGGCCATCAGGTGCTGCACCAGACCAGTGTCCATCAGGCTTTCCGCCATAGGGCCGTTGTCGATGGCGGTCACCAGCATGCCGCGATTGACCAGTTGCCAGGTCCAGCCACCCGGCGCAGCGCCGAGATCAACACCAGTCATGTCGCTGTGCAGGCGATCTTCCCACTGATCACGCGGGATGAAATGGTGCCACGCCTCTTCCAGCTTCAGCGTCGAACGGCTGGGCGCCTCACGCGGGAACTTCAAGCGCGGAATGCCCATCGGCCACATCGCCGAATTACCGGCATCGGCCATGCCGAGAAACACTTCACGACCGCTCTTGAAGGTCAGCAGCAGTCGCGGTTTATTCGCGTCTTCCACCAGTTTGCCGGCACCGATCAGAGCCTTGCGCAGCGGACCTTCGAATTTCTTGCAAAAGTTCGACAGCTCTTTGCCGTCGTTGGTGTCGACGACCTCCAGCCACAGGCTGCCGCACACCGGAAAATCCGCCATATGCGCAAGGATCACACTGATGCGATCGTTTTCCGGCAGATCGATGAAGACGCCGCGCGCCCATTGGCGCGGGAAGATCAACTCGGCAAAACGCTGGCCGCGCATCAGGCGCTCGGCGCCGTCTTCTTCGGTGCAGACAAACTCGGCGCACGCGGTGGCCGCTTTCGCCTTGGCGTAGCCGGCCACATTGAGTTGGGCGGCGAGGTCGGAAATCTCCGAACAGACTTCGCCTTCGAAGCCTGGCCGGCAATGCATGAATAGGGTGTTCATTCTTACTCCTGGGCAGAGGGCGGTGATTCGGCCCCTGCGCGATGCTCAGGCCTTGCGCTGAAGCAAAGCCTGTCACGAAAACCGGCGCATGATAGCCGATGTCGGAACCTTGGACTTGCCCATAGAGTCCAGTTATTAGCCAGCTAATGAAAACAGGGCTACGTTGATAGCTCTGCCCGTCCCCTCAATCCGTAGCCGTGCGGATTCAAAGGAGTGATTGTAATGCCGTCCCTCGATAGCCTGAAAACGCTCAAAACCCTGCAAATCGACGACAAGACCTACCACTATTTCAGTTTGCCGGATGCCGCCAAAAGCCTGGGCGACCTCGACAAGCTGCCGATGTCGCTGAAAGTCCTGCTGGAAAACCTGCTGCGCTGGGAAGATGAAAAAACCGTCACCGGTGCCGACCTCAAGGCCATTGCCGCGTGGCTCAAGGAGCGTCGCTCCGACCGGGAGATCCAGTACCGCCCTGCCCGCGTCTTGATGCAAGACTTTACCGGCGTACCCGCCGTGGTCGACCTCGCCGCCATGCGCGCAGCGATGGCCAAGGCCGGCGGCGATCCGCAGCGAATCAATCCGTTGTCGCCAGTGGATCTGGTGATCGACCACTCGGTAATGGTCGACAAGTTCGCCACCGCCAGCGCGTTCGAGCAGAACGTCGACATCGAGATGCAACGTAATGGCGAACGTTATGCCTTCCTGCGTTGGGGCCAAAGCGCCTTCGACAACTTCAGCGTGGTGCCGCCGGGCACCGGCATCTGTCACCAGGTCAACCTTGAATACCTCGGCCGCACCGTGTGGACCAAGGATGAGGACGGCCGCACCTACGCCTTCCCCGACACGCTGGTCGGCACCGACTCGCACACCACCATGATCAACGGTCTCGGCGTACTCGGCTGGGGCGTCGGCGGGATCGAAGCCGAAGCGGCGATGCTCGGGCAACCGGTGTCGATGCTGATTCCGGAGGTGATCGGTTTCAAACTGACCGGCAAACTCAAGGAAGGCATCACTGCAACTGACCTGGTGCTGACCGTCACACAGATGCTGCGCAAGAAAGGCGTAGTGGGCAAATTCGTCGAATTCTACGGTGACGGCCTCGCTGATCTGCCCCTGGCCGACCGTGCGACCATCGCCAACATGGCCCCGGAATATGGCGCGACGTGCGGCTTCTTCCCGGTTGATGACGTGACGCTGGAATACTTGCGCCTGTCCGGTCGGCCGCCTGAGGTGGTGAAGCTGGTGGAGGCCTACACCAAGGCTCAGGGTCTGTGGCGCCTACCCGGTCAGGAACCGGTGTTCACCGACAGTCTGGCGCTGGACATGGGCAGCGTCGAAGCCAGTCTGGCCGGCCCGAAACGACCGCAGGATCGTGTCTCGCTGCCGAATGTGCCGCAAGCCTTCAGCGACTTCATCGATCTGCAATTCAAACCCACCAGCAAAGAAGAAGGACGCCTGGAAAGTGAGGGCGGTGGCGGTGTCGCGGTAGGGAATGCCGATCTGGTCGGCGAAACCGAATACGAGTACGAAGGCCACACCTATCGCCTGAAAAACGGCGCCGTGGTCATTGCCGCGATCACCTCCTGCACCAACACCTCCAACCCGAGCGTGATGATGGCCGCCGGGCTGCTGGCGAAAAAAGCCGTGGAGAAAGGCCTGACCCGCAAACCGTGGGTGAAGAGTTCGCTGGCGCCGGGTTCGAAAGTGGTCACCGACTACTACAAGGCTGCGGGGTTGACGCAATACCTCGATCAGCTCGGGTTTTCACTGGTCGGCTACGGCTGCACCACCTGCATCGGCAACTCCGGGCCGCTGCCGGAACCGATCGAGAAAGCCATCCAGAAAGCCGATCTCACCGTGGCATCCGTGCTCTCCGGTAACCGCAACTTCGAAGGCCGCGTGCACCCGTTGGTGAAAACCAACTGGCTGGCCTCGCCGCCCTTGGTGGTCGCCTACGCTTTGGCCGGCAGCGTGCGCAGCGACATCAGCAGCGAACCGCTGGGCGAAGATCAGCAAGGCAATCCGGTGTATCTGCGGGATATCTGGCCAAGCAGCAAAGAGATCGCCGATGCGGTGAATCAGGTCAGCACGGCAATGTTCCACAAGGAATACGCCGAGGTGTTCGCTGGCGATGAACAGTGGCAAGCCATCGAAGTGCCGCAAGCGGCGACGTATGTGTGGCAGGACGATTCGACCTACATCCAGCATCCGCCGTTCTTCGACGACATTTCCGGTCCGCTGCCGGAAATCAAGGATGTCAAAGGTGCGCGGGTGTTGGCCCTGCTCGGCGATTCGGTAACCACCGACCACATCTCCCCTGCCGGCAACATCAAGGCTGACAGCCCGGCCGGACGTTATCTGCGCGAAAAGGGTGTCGAGCCTCGGGACTTCAACTCTTACGGCTCACGTCGCGGCAATCATGAAGTGATGATGCGCGGCACCTTCGCCAATATCCGTATCCGCAATGAAATGCTCGGTGGTGAAGAAGGTGGCAACACGATCTACATTCCGACCGGCGAGAAACTGGCGATCTACGACGCGGCGATGAAGTATCAGGCTTCGGGCACGCCGCTGGTGGTGATTGCCGGGCAAGAATACGGCACCGGTTCCAGCCGCGACTGGGCGGCCAAGGGCACCAATCTGTTGGGGGTGAAAGCGGTGATCGCCGAAAGCTTCGAGCGGATTCACCGTTCCAATCTGGTGGGCATGGGCGTATTGCCGCTGCAGTTCAAGCTCGATCAGAATCGCAAGAGCCTCAACCTCACCGGCAAGGAAACCTTTGAGATCCAAGGGCTGACCGGCGTCGAGCTGACACCGCGGATGAATTTGCCGCTGGTGATCACCCGTGAGGATGGGCGTCAGGAAAAGATCGAGGTGCTGTGCCGGATCGATACGTTGAATGAGGTGGAGTACTTCAAGTCGGGCGGGATTCTGCATTACGTCCTGCGCCAACTGATCGCATCGTAAGATCTGCGGATGCAGAAACACCGCCATTCGGCGGTGTTTCTGTTAGAGCAATGCACTTTTCTGTGGACGAAAAAAAACCCGCCGAAGCGGGTTTTTCCCAAGACCATTATCGACTCCCTGTCGGCAGCGATCCTTGCAAATGGTCGATCATCCGTGATCCTGAAACACTCCCTGTGTCTCAGTTGATGTGTGTAGATTACCCACTGGATCCAATCGGCAATAGTCGTAAAAGCTACCAGTGCGTGTAAGACATTCGCCATAGCAACCCTTCCGAAAACCCCTAGCCGTGTCAGGCATCGAGCATGGACGCCGCGATCTGCGCGATTTTCAGTTGCCCCGAGGCCTGTTCCAGCGCGTCATCCTCCAAAAACCAGGCTGCAGACAAACCGGAAAACGCCAATACCCATTGCAGCAGCCTGCGTCGATCAAGCCCGGCAGCCTCGACAATCACATCCAGTTGCCGGCGAAAGCGCTGGGGATCGGTGGCTGTCGGCAAGTCCGGGTTGCAAATCAGGTTGGCGTAATCAAAACCGCGCTCGCCCCTGACCCGTTTCGGATCGATGGCCAGCCAGCCGCGCGATTGGAAATACAGCACATTGTCGTGGTGCATATCGCCATGCAGCACCACCACATCCTGTGGATCGGCGAGCAGGGTTTCGGCGGTTTGCAGGCTCAGGCTGTAGAGACCGTCATGTTGGTCAGCAGCAACGCGCAGCGAAGCAAACCATGGCCGCAACTCCACCAACGGCGGAGGCGGCGTTTCGCGCGGTGCATGCAATCGCGCCAGCGCCGAACACAGAATCCGGCTCGCCTCGACGTCTTCGCCGTTCATCGCCATGTGCATCAGCGAGCGGCTGCCCATGGCGCGCTCCATCAGCAAGCCATCTTCGTGATGCGCCAACACTTGCGCAGCACCATCACCGCCCCACCAGGTCATCAACCGATTGCCGTACTTCTCGTCGACATCCAGCGCAATCTTGAGCATCGCCGGCGTGTCGTTCAGGCGTACCGGCAACAAACGGCTGCCGGGTGTGATGATCGGCGCACCGTCCGGCAGCAGTGCCCAGCGCTCGAGCCAAGGTTCGAAAATATCAGCCACCGTCACGCTCGCGGGCCTTGGCGCTCTCGACAAGAAACTGTTCGAGTCGGCTCAACTGTTCTTCCCAGCCACGGCTGTCCATGTAATACGCCTCTTTCTGGCGAATGTCGGGAATGTGCGCGAAGCCCGATTCAGAGACCTTCAGCAGCGTACCACCCTCGAAATCTGCCAGCTCGAACCTGACCAGCGTGGTCGGCTCCTGGGAATAGTCGATCTTCGGATTGACTGCATACGGATGCCAGCGAAACGAAAACAACTGCTGCGGCTCGACCCGCTCGATCAGCACATTCCACAACACATGTTCATAACCTGGATACGTGACCTGCCCTTGCGTCCATTCACCGGCAATAAACCGTCTGCCCTCAAGCGCCACCCCAAACCACTGGCCAAACGCTTCGGCATCGACCAATGCACGCCAGACATGCGAACGCGGCGCCTTGAGCGTGATTTTGCGTTCGAAACTATTGGGTACTGGTTTCATACGTCACCTCCTGTTCTGAACACTAGGCCTGTATGACCACATGTCCAATGTGAAGTTGTATCAGGGCGGTGCAGTCGTTCACCAGCAAGGACACATCAAGCTGCACTTTTTTACCGGTGCCGTGATGGTTCCAGACACCCTGCGCCCAACGAAACTGTTACCTTTTCCAGCGAATTTGAATCTACAAGGACGAATCATGCCGCCATCCCTCGCTGAACGTTACCGCGGTGCTCTGCTCGGTCTTGCGTGCGGCGACGCTGTCGGTACTACGGTTGAGTTCAAACCACGGGGATCATTCCAACCGTTGACCGATATGATCGGTGGTGGCCCATTCCACCTCAAGCCCGGGCAATGGACCGATGACACCTCGATGGCGCTGTGTCTGGCGGAAAGCCTGTTGAACAAAAATGGTTTCAATGCTGCTGATCAAATGGGCCGCTACCTCAACTGGTGGCAATGGGGTTATCTGAGTTCGACCGGTGAGTGTTTCGATATCGGCATGACCGTCAGTCAGGCGCTGGCGCAATATCAACAAACCGCTGATCCCTTCGCCGGTTCGACCGACCCGTACAGCGCCGGCAACGGTTCGCTGATGCGCCTGGTACCGGTGGTGCTGTTCTACTTTCCCGACGCCCGGCAAATCCAGAGCTTTGCCGCCGACAGCTCGCGAACCACCCACGCAGCACCTGAAGCCATCGAATGCTGCCAATTGTTGGCCGCGGTGATCGCCAGTGCGCTTGAAGGCGCGAGCAAAGCAGAACTGCGTCAACTGCCACTCGCCAGTTTCTCGCAGCCCAAGGTCGCTTCCATCGCGCGTGGCGATTATCTCAGCCTGTCCGAGACGGACATCAAGGGCAGCGGCTACAGCGTACAGTCGCTGGAAGCGGCGTTGTGGTGCTTTCATCACACGAACAGCTTCGAAGCCGCCATTTTGCAAGCCGCCAACCTGGGCGATGACGCCGACACCACCGCCGCGATTACCGGTCAGTTGGCCGGCGCCTATTACGGCGTGCGGGGGATTCCTGAACACTGGCTGGAAAAGCTGCACGACGGTGAAGAGATTGCGGCGACCGCCGACCGTTTGCTCGCGGCTTCCCGAATGCGCCCGCAAGAATAGACGCGACACAGCCGCTACACTGCTCGGCACTTACCTTCGATACAGCGAGATTTGACCATGTCCCCACGCCTGCTTCTGGCCCTGACACCCTTTCTGTTGACTCCCCTCGCCCAAGCCGCCGTCGACTGCGCGAATGCCAGCGATCAGGCGACGATGAATCAATGCGCCGGGGAGGAATTCAAAGCGGCGGACAAGGCGTTGAACGCGGTGTATCAGCAAATCACCGGGCGTTTGAAGGACAACCCGGATGGCAAGAAGCTGTTGGTCAGTGCACAACGGGCGTGGATCGGGTTTCGCGATGCAGAGTGCAAGTTTTCATCGTCCGGAGTTACTGGCGGGAGCGTTTATCCGTTGATCTACAGCAACTGCCTGACGAGCGTGACCAAGGTGCGGGTTGAGGCGCTGAAACAGTATTTGAAGTGTGAAGAAGGTGACATGAGCTGCCCGGTGCCGGGGGCCTGATTTTTGCGGCGGTGTTGAGGGATCTTTCGCGAGCAGGCTCTATCCCACATCGGAATGCATTTCAAATGTGGGTTAACGCCCGTGCAATGCGTTGCGCGTGATCATGTTCTGCTCAGGCCGTTACGACTCGGCCCTGTGCACACTCGCGCACACGACAGGTGCACCACTGCGCAAACTTTCCTCAAGCAACTGAGGGGGACTGGTCGGTCAACTTGAAAAAGGTTCGCCGCTCGCGGGAAAACTTCATTACCGAAATCAAGTAAGCCCTATACGAGCGGGCGACTGAAGCATGCCTGTGGCGTGTGTCCCCGCTCTAATCAATCCCTGCCCCGTCATCGATACCAGCGCTCACCGAGTGGATCGCGCCCCTCCTCTGCTCTCGACTTGCTTCGAATTCGACAGCCTATCGACATTGAAATCCCCCAAAGCGAATGCACTGAAGATGCTGCTGTAGCCCCGGCACCTCGACACCAAGAGCGATCTTCACAAAATAGGAACAATTTATTATTGCGATTCGATAATTTAACATCGAGAATTAGTCATTCCCAATGACACCGCAAGGATTTTTCATGAGTACTCGTAACAACGGATTGGCACTGCAACGCATGCATTGGGTCGGACTACTGGCAGCGATTCTTGTCTGGGTTTTGGGGGTGACCGAGGTTGGTGGCAACGCTTCGATCTGGTTCTTCAAAACGGATGAAATGCTCGCGGCTCTGCTCTACGCCTTCGCCGAAAACTCGCCGCAATTGCTTGATCCGTTTGTCGAAGGTGCGCTGCTTGCCCCTGACACATGGCTCTCGCCACTGGTCACTGCGCTGCTCGTCGTTCTGGATTTCCTGCCCGTTCTGCTTTCGACCTACGTACTCTGGCTGACAGGGTTGTTTTTCCTGCGCTTATCCCGCGGCGAAACCTGGACCGAGCGCAACATCAAGCTGCTGTGGCGAGTGGGGATTCTGTGCATCATTTCTCCGGCCGCCTACCCGCTGGTAGAGACCTTGCAAGGCTTGACACTGTCGATTGATCTGCCGCCTGGAGATCGCATTTTTCAGTTCTCGATCGGCCTGTCTTCCACTTCTGCCTACGAGATTGTCAAAGGCGTATTGCTCTGTTTGTTTTCAATTATCATGCGCGATGCAAAAGTACTCAGCGATGAGCAAAGCCAATACATATAGAACAATACAATGACCATTATCGTCCGCCTTGACGTTGTCATGGCCACGCAAAAAATTCGCTCGAAAGAGTTGGCCAGCCTGCTGGGCATCACCGAGGCCAATCTGTCATTACTGAAGAATGGCAAGGTCAAGGGCGTGAAGATGGCCACCCTGGACAAGCTCTGCGCAGCACTCGATTGCCAGCCAGGCGATTTGCTGGAATACCAGAAAGACTGAGCCTTGCGCAGGCGCGCAAGTTAATTGTCGCCAGTCCACACCGTTTAACTCTTATTCAATCCTTAGTTTATAAGGCGGCTTTGTCATGACCCGGTTTTTACTCTGCGCGCTGTTTTTACTGACCGCGTTGATCAGCGGCTGCGCCACGCAAATGGGCGTAGCGCTAAATGCGACACCCGATCCGGACTATCATTTTGACCGAAAGGCGATTGTGCTGGTGACGTCTGCGAGTGGCAGCGACGAAAACGCTCTTAATGCCCGCTACTATCTTCGCGACATGGTTAACGCGCTGAAAGACAGAGGTTTCCAGGAGGTCTATACCGACGCCAGTCTGCCGAAGAACCATGCGCCGATAAAAATGACCGTCAGCCTCGATGTCGGCAGCCGACAGGTGACCTACCGCTATACCGCCACCGACTATGGGCAAGTGCCGACCAGCACCTCTACCGTGTGCAAGACCAGCAAGAAAAAAAACGATCGACTGACCTGCACGAGTAAACCGAACACGACCTATGGACCGGTAGGGACCTCGGAGCGCACCGGTTACACCACGCTCAGCACCTTTGTTGCCACTGCCCGCGATGAAGTCAGTAAGCGCCCGGTCTACCTGCTCCGCGCTTCGTCCTATAACGAGGACTGCCAATCCTCCAAGGTTGAAGACTTTCTAGTGGAACAAGGCTTGCAGAACCTGAACTTCGAGGACCGTCTGCAGCGCAATTACACCGTCACGATGCCCGAGGGTTACCGCTGCAAATAGGCTTTGCAGGACAGTTCACAGTACCGGCTCAGCTTGCATGAGCCGGTACTGTGAACTGTTGAAGGTTAAACGTGCGGATCACCCGGCGCTTTGGTCGGCGCGGCGTACTGCGGCTTGAGATGGCCGTCCTGATCAAGCAGCCAGGCGTCCATGATCTGCCGCACCACAGGGCCTGCGACACGACCACCGGCCTCGCCGTTTTCGATCATCACCGAAATCGCGATCTTCGGATGCTCCGCCGGGGCGAAGCCAACGAACAAGGCGTTGTCGCGATGGCGTTCCAGGGTTTTCTCGCGGTTGTATCGCTCGCCCTGCTTGATCGCCACCACTTGCGCGGTACCACTCTTGCCGGCGATGCGATATTGCGCACCGGCGGCGGCCGCACGCGCGATACCCCGGGCATCGTGCATCACCATCTGCATGCCGTGATTGACCTGCTCCCAGTCTCGCGGATCCTTGAGCAGGATGTTCGGCATCGGATGCTCATCGACCGGGGCGACGCCATCGACGGTTTTAGCCAGGTGCGGCCGGTTCCATACACCTTTGTTAGCGATCAATGCCGTGGCTTGAGCCAGTTGCAGCGGCGTGACCTGCATGTAGCCCTGGCCGATGCCAAGGATGACCGTTTCGCCAGGGAACCAGGCTTGCCGGCGGGTCGCACGTTTCCATGCTTGCGATGGCATCAGGCCGGGCGACTCTTCGAACATGTCCAGCGAGACTTTCTCGCCGAGGCCGAACATCGCCATGTAATCGTGCAGTCGATCGATACCGAGCTTGTGGGCCAGATCATAGAAATAGGTGTCATTGGAACGCATGATTGCCGCGTCCATGTCTACCCAACCGTCGCCGCTGTGATTCCAGTTGCGATACTTGTGATCGAAGTCCGGGAGCTGGTAATAACCGGGGTCGAAGACGCGGGTTTGCGGCGTCACAACACCAGCGTCTAGACCGGCGATGGCCACCTCTGGCTTGATCGTCGAGCCCGGTGCATAGAGACCGCGCAGTACGCGGTTGAACAAAGGCCGGTCGATCGAATCTCGCAGTGCCGAATATTCCTTGGAGCTGATACCGGTGACGAACAGATTCGGATCGAAGCTGGGATTGCTGACCATGGCCAACACTTCGCCGGTCGACGGATCGAGCGCTACCACCGAACCACGACGATCGCCAAGCGCGGCTTCGGCAGCTTCCTGCAGCTTGATGTCGAGGCTCAGGACGATGTTCTGACCAGGCACCGGATCGGTGTGTTTGAGCACGCGGAGTACGCGACCCTGGGCGTTGGTTTCGACTTCCTCGTAACCGACGTGGCCGTGTAACTGCGCTTCGTAGAAACGCTCAATGCCGGTTTTGCCAATGGATTGGGTACCGCGATATTCGACCGAGTCGAGGGTCTTGGATTCTTTTTCGTTGATCCGGCCGACGTAACCGATCGAGTGGGCAAAGTGCGCGCCAAGTGGGTAATGGCGGACGAACTGTGGCTCGACATCCAGACCGGGGAGGCGGAACTCATTGACGGCTAGTACGGCAATTTGCTCTTCCGTCAGCTCATAGAACAGCGTCACCGGCGTAAACGGGTGGCGGGACTGCTTCATGGCTTTATCGAAGACTGTGCGATCTTCTGCAGGCAGGTGCAGGAGATTGATGACCTCATCCAGTTCTTGATTGACGTCGCTAGCGCGTTCGCGGGTGATGGTCAGGTTGAAACTGGGGCGGTTATCGGCGAGCAACACGCCATTGCGGTCGTAGATCAAACCGCGTGTCGGCGGGATCGGCAAGACGTGGACGCGGTTGTTTTCGGAGATGGTCGAGTGATAGTCGAATTCCACCACCTGAAGGATGTACAGGCGCACGACAAGGGCGCAACTGATGGCGAAGACGAACAAGGCGCAGGCGATCAGCCGTTTGTTGACCAGGCGCGTCTCTTTTTCGTGGTCCTTGATCGGGATGGGTTCAGGCATTTCTACAGCAACTCTTTGACATAAATGAGTGCCGATCCGTGGGCATGACATCAGTCCGTTAAAAAACGAGCTGCACCATACCAAAAACTGCCCGGTCATTTCAGAAGGAATTTCCCCAATGGCCGTTTCTTGCGACGGCTGGGACAGCGTTGTCCCGCG
>NZ_CATKQE010000003.1:0-289361 GCF_949767845.1 Pseudomonas sp. IT-232MI5 | reverse complement strand
CCGGCTCACTCCTACATTTGATCTTCAGCGCTCTCAAGGATTGTGTATGGATCAGCTTCCGATCATCGATATCAGCCCGCTCTACAGCGACGATGAAAACGCCTGGCCCGCCGTGGCCGGGCAAATCGACCACGCCTGCCGCGAGTGGGGCTTTTTCTACATCAAGGGTCACCCGATTTCGGCGCAACGCATCGACGCGGTGCTCGATCAGACTCAGCGTTTTTTTGCTCTGCCCGCAGCGGAAAAACTCAAGATCGACATCACCCAGACCCGCCACCATCGCGGCTACGGTGCGATCGCCACCGAGCAACTCGACCCGAGCAAACCCAGCGACCTCAAAGAAACCTTCGACATGGGCCCGCACCTGCCGGCCAACCATCCCGACGTACTCGCCGGAAAACCGTTGCGCGGGCCGAACCGTCATCCGGCGCAAACCGGCTGGGCCGAGTTGATGGAACAGCATTACCTCGACATGCAGGCTCTCGCCCAAACCCTGCTGCGGGCAATGACCCTCGCGCTGGGCATCGAGCGCGACTTCTTCGACAGCCGTTTCAACGACCCCGTCAGCGTCCTGCGCATGATCCATTACCCGCCGCGCCACACCGCCAGCTCCGCCGAGCAGCAAGGCGCCGGCGCGCACACCGATTACGGCTGCATCACCCTGCTCTATCAGGACAGCGCCGGTGGCTTGCAAGTGAAGAATGTCAAAGGCGAATGGATCGACGCGCCACCGATTGAGGGCACCTTCGTGGTCAACCTCGGCGACATGATGGCGCGCTGGAGCAACGACCGTTATCGCTCGACGCCGCACCGCGTCATCAGTCCGCTCGGGGTCGATCGCTATTCGATGCCGTTCTTCGCCGAGCCGCACCCGGACACGCGCATCGAATGCCTGCCCGGTTGTCAGGACGCACAACACCCAGCGAAGTATCCGACCACCACCTGCGCCGAATTCCTGCTGTCGCGCTTCGCCGATACCTACGCTTATCGCCGTGAGCAGGAAGCCGTTTGATGGATCGCTTGGTCAGGTTTTGCCAATTGTTTCGGCGAGCATCTGTAGAATGCCACCATTGCACCTGATGAGAAAAGAATATGTACGACTGGCTCAACGCCTTGCCCAAGGCTGAACTGCACCTGCACCTGGAAGGCTCGCTGGAGCCCGAGCTGCTGTTCGCCCTGGCCGAACGCAACAAGATCGCCCTGCCGTGGAACGACGTGGAAACCCTGCGCAAGGCTTACGCCTTCAACAACCTGCAGGAATTCCTCGACCTGTATTACCAAGGTGCCGACGTATTGCGCACCTCGCAGGACTTCTACGACCTGACCTGGGCCTACCTGCTGCGCTGCAAAGCACAGAACGTCATTCACACTGAACCGTTCTTCGACCCGCAGACCCACACCGACCGGGGCATCCCGTTCGAAGTGGTTCTCAACGGCATCGCCGCGGCACTCAAGGATGGCGAGCAACAACTGGGCATCACCAGCGGTTTGATCCTCAGTTTCCTGCGCCACCTCAGCGAAGAACAAGCCGAGAAAACTCTCGATCAAGCGCTGCCGTTCCGTGATGCGTTTGTCGCGGTCGGCCTCGACAGCTCCGAGATGGGCCACCCGCCGAGCAAGTTCCAGCGCGTGTTCGACCGTGCCCGCCACGAAGGCTTCCTGACCGTCGCCCACGCTGGCGAAGAAGGCCCGCCGGAGTACATCTGGGAAGCCATCGACCTTTTGAAGATCCAGCGGATCGACCATGGCGTGCGCGCCATCGAAGACGAGCGCCTGATGCAGCGGATCATCGATGAGCAGATCCCGCTGACCGTGTGCCCGCTGTCGAATACCAAGCTTTGCGTGTTCGATCACATGTCGCAGCACAACATCCTCGACATGCTCGAGCGTGGCGTGAAGGTTACGGTGAACTCCGATGACCCGGCGTACTTCGGTGGTTACGTGACCGAGAACTTCTACGCACTGCATGAGCATTTGGGCATGACCCAGGATCAGGCCAAGCGCCTGGCGCAGAACAGCCTGGATGCGCGACTGGTAAAGCCATAAGCAACACCGCAAAACCTTTGTAGGCCTTCGCCGGCTCGCGATAGCAGGGTGTCAGCTAAAAATCTATATCTGACACTCCGCTATCGCGAGCAGGCGAAGGCCTACATTGGATCGGTGTTAGCCGATAGATTGGGTTTCAGTCAGCTCTTCCAGGGTTTTCCCGCGCGTCTCCATCCCGAACAGCCACACCACCCCCGCCGCTATCGCAAAGCACGCCGCGCCCAGCGCAAACACCCCGCCCTGCCCGGTAATCGGGAACACCAGCCCGGTCACCAACGGCCCGAGCAGCGACCCCACGCGGCCAATTGCCGAGGCGAAGCCCGAACCGGTTGCCCGTGCCGACGTCGGATACAACTCCGGCGTGTAGGTGTAGAGCACCGCCCACATACCGAACAGGAAAAACTGCATCAACAGCCCGGTGCTGATCAGCAGCGCAACGTTGCCGCCAAACACCGCGCTCTGCCCATACAGAAACGCCATCACCCCGCCGCCGAGCAACGTGACGATGCACACCGGTTTGCGCCCCCAGCGCTCGACCAGCCACGCCGCCATCAGAAACCCGGGAATCCCGCCCAGGGAAATCAGCACCGTGTAATACACCGACTGCGTCACCGCGAAACCCGACTGTTGCAGCAGCGCACTGAGCCACGACGTCAGCCCGTAAAAGCCAAGCAGCGCAAAGAACCACAGACTCCAGATCATTGTGGTGCGCTGGCGATACTGCGGCGACCAGATCTGTTTGAGCGCCGAAAAGAAGTTGCCCGGCGGCGTCACAGTGCGCGGCAAACGAATCGGTTCCGGCAGCGCCGCACCGCCCAGCGAGTTGCGCACCCGCGCCTCGATGCCGTTCAACACCTTGTCCGCAGCGTCATCGCGCCCCGCCTGTTCCAGCCAGCGCGGTGACTCGGGAATGAAAAAGCGGATCGCCAGCACAAACACTGCCGGCACGGCCAACACCAGAAAGATGTCGCGCCAGCCAATCAGTGGCAGCAGAAAGTAGGACAGCACGCCAGCAGCGACGAAGCCGAGCGGCCAGAAGCCGTCCATCAACGCGATGTAACGACCGCGACGTTGCGCCGGAATCAGCTCGGACAACATCGACTGGGCGATGGGAAACTCCATGCCCATGCCGATCCCCAACAGGATGCGGAACAGTGTCAGCGTCTCGACCGTTTGCGCCGTCGAGCACAGATAACTGGCCACGCCCCACAGCACAATGCTCCACTGAAACACCGGTTTGCGCCCGAAGCGGTCGGCGAGCATGCCCGACAGCGACGCTCCCAGCACCATGCCGAAGAAGCTCGAACTGGCGAGCAGCCCCGCTTGCGCACTGCTCAGGCCGAACTCGGCTTTGATCGAGCCGAGCAGGAACGTCATCATCGCCAGGTCCATGGAGTCGAAGAAAAACGCCAGAGCAATAATGATGAAAATGATCCGGTGATAACCGCTTATTGGCAGTCGCTCCAAGCGTTCCGCCGCGCTGTAGCCGTGTGTGTCCATGCCGCCTCCCCCCATCCGAAATATCCCCGGATCGAGTGTGCGCGATAGCGCTCAGGCGTTGCTACTGGATGCGACCTGTTCGCAGTCGTGGACGACGCCAGAAGTGCTGACGTCGAATGCGAGTGCTCTACAACGCCATTTCCAGTTCGGTTTCCTTGGCGAAGCGGTGCAGTTCCCGTTGGCCAGTGGCCGTCAATTGCAAGGCTCTGGAATCGTTGGGCAGGGTCAGCCAACCGGACTGCATGAACAACTGCAGCAACGCGGCACCCAGTGAGCCTCCCATGTGCGGACGACGCTCGCTCCAGTCCGGACAGGCACACGCCACTTGTACGTTGCGATGGGCCAACGCTTGAATGAACACACCGCGCCCAGCCAACAATTTCGCCCCCTTGTGGGTCACCACGACGCGTTGCTCAAGCTGTTCGATCCAACCGGCATCAAGCAGCCGCTGATACAGATCCGCCGCCAGCGTACCGCCCAGATGGTCATCGCAAAAACGCGCACGCAACAGTGAGGACGGCGCGGTCTGCGGTTTGGCCATGGGGGTGGTGCGTTTGAATACCTCGGGAATGTCCCTTGGAGCACTGGCAATGGTAGCGCTGGCCAACGCTTCTATTGCAGCGCCGACCTCCGGTGCCGAGAGACGGAAAAACCGCTTGCGACCGCGGACTTCGACCTTCAACAGACCACCCGTGGAAAGCCGCGCCAAGTGCGCGCTGGCCGACGACGGCGACAGCCCTGCCAGTAGCGCAAGCTCCTCGGTTTGCCGGGCCGAGCCATCCATCAACGCCCACATCATCGCGCTGCGCTTGGGGTCGGCCAGCAACGTGGCGATCTGGCTGATGCAAGGTGCATGTTCCATGTGTTCACTCCCTGTTGAATCGTATCGTCTACTGCTCGGAGACATCTTGGCCGGTAATGAGTCATCGGCCAAGACGCGAAAATCGCCATGAACCGGGACAAGGCAGGCCAGTGACGCAGCCTGCTCCAGCACAGAACCCGCAGCAGTTGCGCGACCATCACTCGAATACTGGCGACGCGGTGCGAGGGTCTCCGGGCCGGGGTGTCGGTGCTGGCATGAGGCGGGCGCTAGTATAAGCGGGTTAGCTCCCGCGTCCCGCGCCGGGGCCTGCGCAGGTGGTGATTGTTCCTGACAGAAATTTCTCTATTTACCTGCGACTAATGATCAACTTCCGAAAAAGCGGGAAATTGACTACTCAAATCAGCGCATCGGCTGGCGAGCATTTCCCGCAGAAGGTTCACCGGCTTACTCAATTGAGCGCGATGGGCGCACAACAAATTCAGCGGTGCGCGCTCACACAGCAACTCCGGCAGCAGCACTTTGAGACGCCCGGCGAGCACATCGGCGCCCACGTCCAGCCACGACTTGTAGGCAATTCCGGCGCCGGCCACCGCCCACAGGCGCACCACGTCGGCGTCATCGCTGAAACGGTCACCACTGACGGTCAGGCCGACTTCACGTTTGCCGTCATGAAAACTCCAATGGTCATGCACCCGACTGCCGAGCATGTACAGCAGGCAGTTGTGCTGGGCCAGTTGTTCGAGCTGGCGCGGTTCGCCGTGCCGGGCCAGATACGCCGGCGAGGCACACAGCACACGACGGTTATGCGGGGCGATGGGCAAGGCGACCAGGCTTGAGTCTTCCGGTTCGCCATAACGCAAGGCGATGTCTACCGGTTGGCGGAACAGGTCAGCAATGCGGTCGCCGAGCAGCAAACGCACGGTCAGCTTCGGGTGTTCGCGCTGGAACGCGTCGAGCCATGGCAGCAACAGATTGCGGCCGAAGTCCGAAGGTGCCGACAACTGCAAGACCCCACTGACCTGATCCTGGCCGCTGGCCAGCAAGCGCCGGCCTTCATCGAGATTGCTCAACGCCGCGCGGGCGTATTCGAGAAAGCCTTCACCTTCGGCCGTCAGACGCAAACTGCGGGTCGAACGCGCGAGCAACCGCGCGCCGAGTTGCTGTTCGATCCGTTTCAACGCCGCACTGGCCACGGCCGCAGACATGTCCATTACCCGCGCTGCCGCCGACAGACTGCCCAGATCCGCCGCCCGGACAAACAACTGCAAGTCATCGAAACGCAGCATGCTCAGCCTCGATTATCAAAAAAATATTGAAAGAGACTGCTCTTTTAGCCGGTTTTATCTCGCAGAGAAATAGCCAATCATCACTCCATCGCATTCATCCCGCTTCTCTGGAGCCGAGCATGTCCCAGCCTTTCACCGCTATCGCCACCCTGATTGCCAAACCCGGTCAACAGGATCTTCTCGAACAGGGCTTGCGCGCCCTGGTTGAACCGAGCCGCGCCGAACACGGTTGCAGCCAGTACGACCTGCACCGCGACCTCACCGACCCGCAGGTGTTTTATGTGATCGAACACTGGGCCAGCGAAGCGATTCTTGAGGCGCACAACAACAGCGCGCACTTTCAGAACTTCCAGGCCACTGCCGGCCACACCATCGAACACTTCCAGCTCAAGCGCCTTGGCGTGATTGCCTGAACTTCTTCTATTAACTGTACGGAGCCCTTCATGAAAGCCATTGCCTATTACGCTTCCCTGCCGATCAGCGACGCCAAATCCCTGCAAGACATCGAACTGCCAGAACCGGTCGCCGGCCCGCGCGACCTGCTGGTGGAAGTCAAAGCCATTTCGGTCAACCCGGTCGACACCAAAGTGCGGCAGAACGTGGCACCGGAAAACGCTGCAGCGAAAGTGCTGGGCTGGGACGTTGCCGGTGTGGTCAAGGCTGTCGGCAGCGAAGTGACGCTGTTCAAGGCTGGCGACAAGGTTTTCTACGCCGGCTCCATCGCCCGTGCCGGCGGCAACAGTGAACTGCACGTGGTCGATGAGCGCATCGTCGGCCATATGCCGAAATCTCTCGGGTTTGCCGAAGCTGCCGCACTGCCGCTGACCACGATCACCGCATGGGAATTGCTGTTCGAACGCTTGCAAATCCGCGAAGGCAAAACCAACGAAGATCAGAGTTTGCTGATCGTTGGCGCGGCCGGCGGGGTTGGCTCAATCCTCACGCAATTGGCCAGGCAACTGACCGGCCTGAAAGTCATCGGCACCGCATCCCGTGAGCAAACCCGTGACTGGGTCAAACAACTGGGCGCCGACCTCGTCATCGATCACAGCCAGCCGCTGAGCGAAGAACTCAAGCGCGCCGGGATCGACAGCGTGACCCACGTCGCCAGCCTGACCCAGACCGAACAGCACCTCGATCAACTGGTCGAAGTGCTGGCGCCGCAAGGCAAACTGGCACTGATCGACGATCCGAAGTCGCTGGACGTGAGCAAACTCAAGCGCAAGAGCCTGTCGCTGCACTGGGAGTTCATGTACACCCGCTCGCTGTTCGAGACGCCGGACATGATCGAACAGCACAAACTGCTTAACCGCGTGGCGCAGCTGATTGATGCCGGGACGTTGAAGACCACGGTGGGCGAGCACTTCGGCACGATCAATGCGGCGAACCTGCGTCGTGCTCATGAGCTGCTGGAAAGTGGCAAAGCCAAGGGGAAAATTGTTTTAGAAGGTTTCTAAAAAACCGCACGTCGCAGCCTTCGCCGAACCTAGAGCGGTCGGCGGGGCTGCGCTGTTTTTTGCCGTCAGTCCGATGCTTGACCGTTGTCACAATTGCGATCGTATTCAGGTCTACAATCGAAGCCTCTGCGATACATCTTTTACGCAAGGGAGGTCAGCAATGAAGATCCTGATAAAAGAAGTGGCAAAGTCTCAATGGCAGGTTCGTCTGGACCAACACGCCGTGACATTCCGCAGTGAAGCCGAAGCACTGGCCTTCACCCGCACCCTCGAAGCGCGACTGTGTGCGCCCCATCAGATTCCCGACCGCAGCCAGCAGCGCGCTGCCGGCTGAGGCTGTTTTATGCCTCGGCCTGAGCTTGCGCCAGTGCCCGGGCATTCTGCAGACGGCGGGTGAGCAGCGCCACGCACACCACCAGCAAACCGCACAGGCTGATAACCATCGCCATCGGCACGGCTGTGCCGTCGTGCAACACCCCCACCAGTGCCGAAGCGCCGGCGGCGACGCTGAATTGCATGCAGCCGAGCAGCGCCGAGGCACTGCCGGCGCGCGCACCCTGGCCGTTCATCGCGCAGGCAGCGGCGTTGGGGCTGATGCAGCCCAGGCTCGACACGCAGATGAACAGTGGAATCAGCAGCGGCCACAAGGACTCGGTATGCATTGCGCTGACCGCGAGCAGCGCCAGCCCGGCAGCGAAATACACCCACACTGCCCTCGACAGCAGGAACGCCGGGCCGCGTTTGGCCAACATCCGCGCATTGACCTGCGCCACCAGAATGAAGCCCGCCGCATTGGTACCGAACAGCCAGCCGAAATGTTCGGCCGGGACGCCATACAACTTGATGAAGATAAACGGCGAGCCGGCGATGTAGGCAAACATCCCGGCGATGGCGATGCCACCGGTCAGGGCATGACCGAGGTAAACCCGATCCTTGAGCAAGCGCCCGTACTGGCGCAGGGCGCCGGACAACGGCTGGCGCGGCATGTGCGCCGGCATACTTTCCGGCAGCCCCAGCGCCACGGCCAAACCGGCCAAGGCACTGAACCCGGTCAGCACAAGGAAGATCGACTGCCAGCCTGTGGTGTTGACCAGCAGACCGCCGAGCATCGGCGCCAGAATTGGCGCCAGGCCCATCACCAGCATCAATTGCGAGAAGACTTTCGCCGAACCCACCGCGTCGCACTTGTCGCTGACCACCGCCCGGGAAATCACCATCCCCGCACAACCGCCCAACGCCTGGACGAAACGTGCGCCGATCAGCCATTCCAGGTTCGGCGCATAAGCGCAGGCGAGCGATGCCAGGGTGAACAGCGTAAGCCCGACGAGTAACGGGATGCGTCGGCCAAAGCGATCCGCCACCGGCCCATAAGCCAGTTGGCCGATCGACAACCCGGCGAAATATGCCGCCAGCGTCATCTGCACGTTTTTCTCGTCGGTGCCGAACGCCAGCGCCATCGAGGGGAATGCGGGTAAATAGAAGTCGATGGCCAAGGGCCCGAAGGCGGTCAAGGCACCGAGAATCAGAATGGTACGGAAGTTCATCAGGCATCCAGGTTGCAAGTCGGCAGCCCGACAGTCTAGCCGCGCCCGGACGCCTTGAACATTCCGATAGCTCGCTAACGATCAATTTCAGACGAGCTTCACCTCATATCCCTCTTCGCGAATCGCTTCGATGACCTGATCAGCACTCATGGCGCTTTCGACGCCGACCTCTTTCGCCGCCAGATCGACCCGCACGCTGGCCGCCGGATCCTTGGCCTGCACGGCGTTGGTGATGGCTTTGACGCAGTGACCGCAGGACATGCCTTGAACGTTGAACACTTGCATGGAATGACTCCTTTGAGTGAGGTTGCCGCCACTTTCGAGCTTGCCACGATGGCAAGGTCAAGTTCTTCAATAAACTGCCGGGCTGGCAATCGGCGCCGCGCTCGGCCAAGCTGCGTACATCAATGACTCGATTCAGGAGATTCAGCCATGCGCTGGTCAGCTTTCAGCCTGTTTGGCTTTCTCGGCCTTTTTACCGCCGTCCCTCAGGTGCAAGCCGCCGGCGAGGACTATGCGGTGCTGATCATTTCCCGCGAGCGTCTGGAAGTGTCGACCTCGTGTGAGATCGGCGTGTACATCCAGGATCAGCTCTCGGCGCGGTTGCTGCAGGAGCAAAGCATTTCCTTCAACCTGCCGCCTGGCACTGTTTCGCTGCGCTTGAAGTTGCTGCCGGGACAAGTCGCCGGTTGCAATCCGGGGATGCTCGCGCCGGGGTCGCAGGAGATCAAATTGCATGCCGGTGATGTGCTGAAGTATCGGTTGGCGATGAATTCCGAAGGCGTCTACTTGAAGCCTGCGGCTCTCGAATACTGAGTCGCTAGCCAAAAGATCGCAGCCGTCGGCAGCTCCTACAGGGATTGCATTCCAATGTAGGAGCTGCCGAAGGCTGCGATCTTTTGCATTTGAGATTGGCGCTTGACCTTGCCCGCATGGCAAGGTTGATCCTTGTAGGCATCTACTACAGGGAGTACGACCGATGTCCGATTCCATCACTTTCGATCTGCCGATTGCCGGCATGACCTGCGCCAGTTGCGCCGGGCGTGTCGAGCGGGCATTGAGTAAAGTCAGCGGCGCCAGTGCCGTCAGCGTCAACCTCGCCACCGAGCAGGCCCGCGTGCAGGCACCCGGCGACAGCCTGCCGGCCTTGATGGAGGCGGTTGAACGCGCCGGTTACAGCGTCCCGCAGCAAACCCTGGAACTGAACATCGAAGGCATGACCTGCGCCTCCTGCGTCGGTCGCGTCGAGCGTGCGCTGAACAAAGTCCCCGGTGTGAAAGGCGTCAGCGTCAACCTGGCCAACGAACGTGCGCACCTCGAACTACTTGGCCAGGTCGATCCGCAAAGTCTGCTCGACGCGGTGAGCAAGGCCGGCTACTCGGCCAGCGTCTGGCAAGCTGATCACCCGCAAACCGATATCCAACAGCAGCGGCTGAAACATGAACGCTGGGCGCTGATCTGCGCGATCGCCCTCGCCCTGCCGCTGGTGGCGCCGATGTTGCTGCAACCGTTCGGCATTCACTGGATGCTCCCGGCTTGGGCGCAATTCGCCCTCGCCACGCCGGTGCAGTTCATTTTTGGTGCGCGCTTTTACGTCGCCGCGTGGAAAGCCGTTCGCGCTGGTGCTGGCAACATGGACTTGCTGGTCGCCCTCGGCACCAGCGCCGGCTACGGCCTGAGTCTTTATGAATGGGCCACCGCTGCCGGGCGCATGCCGCACCTGTATTTCGAAGCATCGGCGGTGGTCATTGCCTTGGTGCTGCTCGGTAAATATCTCGAGAGCCGCGCCAAACGCCAGACTGCCAGCGCCATCCGCGCCCTCGAAGCCTTGCGTCCGGAGCGGGCGATTCAAGTGATCGAAGGCCGCGAGCAGGACGTCGCTATCAGCGCCCTGCGCCTGGGCGATCTGGTGCTGGTCAAACCCGGCGAGCGTTTCCCGGTCGACGGCGAAGTCATCGAAGGCCAGAGCCACGCTGATGAAGCACTGATCAGTGGCGAAAGCCTGCCGGTACCGAAACAACCGGGCGACAAAGTCACCGGTGGCGCGATCAACGGTGAAGGTCGCTTGCTGGTGCGCACTCAGGCACTCGGCGCGGAAACCGTACTGGCGCGGATTATTCGTCTGGTGGAAGACGCCCAAGCGGCCAAGGCACCGATTCAGAAACTGGTGGATAAAGTCAGCCAGATCTTCGTGCCGACGGTGTTGCTGATTGCCCTCGCTACGCTGATCGGCTGGTGGCTCTACGGTGCGCCAATGGAAACGGCACTGATCAATGCTGTCGCGGTGCTGGTCATCGCTTGCCCATGTGCACTGGGCCTTGCCACGCCGACGGCGATCATGGCCGGCACCGGTGTAGCAGCGCGTCACGGCATTCTGATCAAGGATGCCGAAGCGCTGGAGCGCGCCCATGAAGTCAGCAGCGTGGTCTTCGACAAAACCGGTACGCTGACCTCCGGCACACCGCGTATCGCCCACTTCAGCGCCATCGACGGTGACGAAAACAACCTGCTGACACTGGCCGGCGCTCTGCAACGCGGCAGCGAACACCCACTGGCCAAAGCCGTGCTGGATGCAGCCGCCGAGCGCGGCTTGACGGTGCCCGAGGTCAGCGACAGCCAGTCGCTGACCGGTCGCGGCATCGCTGGCAATCTCGACGGCCGGCGCCTGGCGCTGGGCAATCGGCGGATGCTCGAAGAAAGTGATTTGAGCGCGGGCAACCTGAGCGAATCTGCCCAGGCATGGGAGGCCGAGGGCCGCACCCTGTCGTGGTTAATCGAACAAAGTCCTGAACCGCAAGTACTCGGCTTGTTCGCCTTCGGTGACACTTTGAAACCCGGTGCACTGGAAGCCGTACAACAACTGGCCGCGCGAAATATCCACAGCCATCTGCTGACCGGCGACAACCGTGGCAGCGCTCGCGTCGTCGCCGAGGCCCTGGGCATCAGCAATGTCCACGCTGAAGTGCTGCCAGCGGACAAAGCCGCCACCGTCACTGAGCTGAAAAAAACCGGCGTGGTCGCCATGGTCGGTGACGGCATCAACGACGCGCCGGCCCTCGCCGCTGCGGACATCGGTATCGCCATGGGCGGCGGCACCGACGTGGCCATGCACGCGGCGGGCATCACCCTGATGCGCGGCGACCCACGCTTGGTGCCGGCGGCGCTGGAGATCAGCCGCAAGACCTATGCGAAAATCCGCCAGAACCTGTTCTGGGCCTTCGTCTACAACCTGATCGGTATTCCGCTGGCGGCGTTCGGCTTCCTCAATCCGGTGCTGGCCGGTGCGGCGATGGCGCTGTCGAGCGTCAGCGTGGTGAGCAATGCGCTACTGTTGAAAACCTGGAAACCCAAGGACCTGGAGGAGCACCGATGAACATCGGTCAAGCGGCCAAACACAGTGGCCTCAGCGCGAAAATGATCCGTTATTACGAGTCGATCGGCCTGCTCAAAGCGGCGCATCGCACCGACAGCGGTTATCGGCTCTACGGTGACGATGACCTGCACACGCTGGCATTCATCAAGCGCTCGCGGGACTTGGGCTTTTCCCTGGAAGAAGTCGGCAAACTGCTGACCCTGTGGCAGGACCGCCAGCGCGCCAGCGCTGATGTGAAGGCGTTGGCGCGCCAGCACATCGACGAGTTGAATCAGAAGATTCGCGAACTTGGCGAGTTGCGTGACACCCTGCAAGACCTCGTCGAGCACTGCAACGGCGACCACCGTCCCGACTGCCCGATTCTCAAGGAGCTGGCGTCGGGCTGCTGCGCGCAACCCGCCCGCGCTTGAGCGCCAACAGTTTCACCGTGAGCAATGTGCCGAGGGGAATGCCGTGGAACAGCATGACCACGGCACCCGGCGTCCACCACGCGTAGAAAGGCGCGGCGATGAGCATGCCGATGCCGAACCCGGTCATCTGCAGCAAAGTCAGCACGCTGAAAATCGGCAGGCGTAACTGCTCGGGTTCGCGTTGCAGACGCGACATCAGCCCGACTTCGGAAAAGCCGTCACCCAGTCCCGCCGGCAATGAAAACAGCAGCAGGCCGTAGAGGCTGTGTTGCTGGAACATCAGGATAAAGCCGCAGGACATCAGCGCCACACCGAAGAAAAACCGTCGCTCGAGGTCAATGTTGTCCGAACCCTTCAGACGACTGGCGATTCGCGCACCCAGCAGTTTGCCGCTGGCCCACACCGCCAGCATCAGCCCCAGCGTGGTACTCGCCGACTCTGGCGTGAGCAGTTTGGAAATGATCGGAAAGCCAACGTTGTGCGCGGCGCTGCCCAGGGTGTCGGCCATGGTCACCGCAAGCATCGCAGCAACCACCGGCGCAGCACGCAAGCCCTGTTTGAGGGCTGACCATTCGCTGCGTTCGGTTTCCTCGCTGGCTGTTGCAGGTTCGAAACGCAGCGGCACGATCAACAATGCTGCCAGCAAATAGGTCAGTGCATTCAATGCGAACACCGTTTCAAAACCAAAACCCGCCACCAGCAAACCCGATACCAGACTGCCACCGACCATCGCGGCAGATGAGGCCGAGGTGATCCAGGCGTTGGCCTTGAGCAGTTGATCGGCGGGGATCAGACGCGGCAACTGACTGTTGAGGCCGATGGCGAACATCGAGTTGCCCAAGCCCAGACCGAAGGCAATCACCGGCAACAGCATGGCTTGCTGGCTGACAGGCACAATCAATAACAGACCCAGCACACTGGCGCGCAGCAGATCGAACGCGATCAGTGGCGCGCGTCCGCTGCATCGCCGGTAAAACGCGGTGCCGATCAAACTGGCAAAGATCCCCCCACCCACGCGGCTGGCGAGGAAAATCCCGACGCTCATGGCGCTGTTGCTCAGCAGGTAGACGTAGGTGGCCAGCGCGACCATGTTGAGGAAGGCGCCGAAATCGGAGATCAGTCGGGCGGTGACGATCAGGTGGGAGTTGCGCGGGGTGGTCACATTCAGTCCTTGAGTGTGGCTGGAGCGGTGGACAGTAGACGCGAAATTGCGTTGATCCGAAAGGGCCCTCACCCTAACCCTCTCCCAGGGGGGAGAGGGGACTGATTGGGGGATGCTGTGGAGATACGCCGACCTGAAATTTCTTTACCGAATCCAAACAGGTCCAAATGCTGACCTCGTCCAATCCATAATCGACCCGGTATTTCAGGTCGATGTATGAAGCAAGACACCTCGGTCGGCCCCCTCTCCCTCCGGGAGAGGGCTGGGGTGAGGGGCTTTTCTGAGTATCAAAAAAAACCCGGCCGAAGCCGGGTTTCTGGTCAAGCGATCACTGCATCCACGGTGGCGGCGGTGGTTCGTCGGACTTGCCTTTCGGCTCGTCGTCCGCTGCGCGGATGGCCTGCTTGCGTTCCTCGTCGAGGCGCGCCGCTTCGATCTCGCGCAATACCCCGCCCACATCGGCCAGGTCTTCCGGATCATCGAACTCACCGGTCAGCACACTGTTCGGGTGCAAGGTGCCGGCTTCGTACAACGCCCACATTTCCTTAGCGTACTTGGTCAGTTTCAATTCCGGCGCAAAGCGACCGAAGTACGAAGCCATGTTGCCGACATCGCGCTCCAGCATGCTGAACGCATGGTTGTTGCCGGCAGCGTCGACGGCTTGCGGCAGGTCGATGATGACCGGACCGGTCGGCGTCAGCAGCACGTTGAACTCCGAGAGGTCACCGTGCACCAGACCGGTACACAACATCAGCACGATCTGCGAGATCAGGAACGCGTGATACTCGCGCGCCTGATCCGGCTCCAGCACCACGTCGTTCAGACGCGGCGCGGCATCGCCGAATTCGTCGGCCACCAACTCCATCAACAGCACGCCGTCGAGGAAGTCATACGGCTTGGGCACCCGCACGCCGGCACCGGCCAGACGAAACAGCGCCGCCACTTCGGCGTTCTGCCAGGCATCTTCAGTCTCTTTGCGACCGAACTTGGAGCCCTTGGCCATCGCCCGAGCCTGTCGGCTATTACGAACCTTGCGGCCTTCCTGATACTCGGCCGCCTGGCGGAAACTGCGTTTGTTCGCCTCCTTGTAGACCTTTGCGCAACGTAACTGATTGCCGCAGCGCACCACATAAACAGCTGCTTCTTTACCACTCATCAGTGGGCGCAGCACTTCGTCGACCAGACCGTCCTCGATCAGGGGTTCAATGCGTTTTGGAGTCTTCATCAGCTTTTATTGTGGGTCCTTTATTACCAAACACGCGAATGTCACTCGTTATACGGCAATCCTCGCATCACGGGGAGGGGTTGCCGACCTGTGAACGTTGAGAATGCACACACTGTGCCGGATTAAACAGGGCCAACTCTGCGTTCGCGCATCGACCGTCGAGAATCATAGCCGAGCCTGTTGTACTTGTTGGTACATGTCTTCAAGGGCATTTGCGACAGAATCTGACATTTGGCTGATGCCCCTTCGGAAGATTTTTGCAAAGTCGCCTCAATTTCCCTGTTTCGCAGCCGAAGTCCTCAATGACAGAGGGATTTGTCCGACAATCGTTCCACAATAATCAGCGATGCCGCACTCAGGGCAACGGGTGATCCATAACGTTTTCGGCTGCCAATAAACCACAAGTCATCTGCACTGCGTGGGCCTACAAGAAAATCTGGAGCGCGGATGAACATCAAACAGAAATTGACGTGGGCGTTTGCAATCATCGCCTGCTTGCCGGTGGTGCTGGTCGCAACCCTGGTGGTGATGAACCTGCGCAGCGATGCCCGGGACAACTTTGTCGACAGCAGCGGTCGCGAGATCCGTCAGGTCAGCAATGCCATGCAGCTGTTTTTTGATGGCATCAGCCAGAACGTCGATTACCTGGCGTCGCAACCGCTGATCAAAAACACCGACGACAGCCTCAAGACCTACATGGGCGCCAACGCCGAATCCATCCCGCAGGGCGAGATGGACAAAAAGGTCTTCGCGTTCCTCCAGGACCTGGGCAACGCTCACCCGGCTTACGCCTACGCCATCGTCGGTACCGCTGCCGGTGGTTACGTGTCGTGGCCGGACGATCC
The DNA here is from genome assembly GCF_949767845.1 of Pseudomonas sp. IT-232MI5. Lineage (NCBI taxonomy): Bacteria > Pseudomonadati > Pseudomonadota > Gammaproteobacteria > Pseudomonadales > Pseudomonadaceae > Pseudomonas > Pseudomonas sp. IT-232MI5. The sequence goes on along the minus strand of NZ_CATKQE010000003.1, from coordinate 273,690 downwards.
CAAGCTCAACAACTACGACCCGCGTCAGCGGCCGTGGTACAAGGCTGCCCAGGCCAAACCGGGCAAGCCGTTGCGTACCGCCGCTTATTACTGGGCGCAGGACGATGCGACCTACGTCAGCACCGTGCGCACCATCGACAACAAACTCGGCAGCAACGGCGGCGTGGTCAGCATCGACGTGACGCTCAAGCAGCTCACCGAGATCGTCAAACAGATCAAGCTGGGCGAAACCGGCTACCTGATGCTCCTGGAAAACAGCGGCACGGTGCTGGTCGACCCGAAACAGCCGGAACACAATTTCAAGCCGCTGGACAGCCTCGGCGAAGGCTATGCGCAACTGGCCAAGGCCGGCAAAGGCCTGGTGGAAGTCGAGCTTAATGGCGAGCGCTACATGGCCAACGTCTGGCCGTCGGAGCAATTGGGCTGGACCTTCGTTGGCCTGATCAAGCAGAGCGACGTGATGAGCTCGGCCACGCAACTGACCTGGCTGATCGCGATCATCGCTGCCGTGCTGGCCGTGCTGTTCGCCGTGGTCGGCGCCAGTTTCGCCAGCCTGATCGTGCGTCCGATTCGCAGCGTCGCCAGCGGTCTGGAAGGCATCGCGCAGGGCGAAGGCGACCTGACCAAAAACCTCGACATTCGGGGCAACGACGAAACCGCGCAACTGGCTAACTGGTTCAATCAGTTCCTCACTGCGATCCGCAGCCTGATTCAGCACATCGGCGGCGCCGCCGGGAAAATCCTCGCGACCTCGCAGAGCTCGACCCGCGTGTCGAGCGACATGGCCGAAGCGGCCGGGCGGCAGCGTGAAGCCGTCGACATGGTCTCGACCGCCTTCCACGAAATGGTCGCCACCGCCAACGAAGTCGCGCGCTCGTGCAGTCAGGCGGCGGACTCGGCGGACAGCGGCCAGCGTCAGGCTCGTCAAGGCCAGCAGCAGATTGATGCGGCGGTGCACAGCGTCGACCAACTGAGCCAAGAGCTGGAGCAATCGGCGCAGTCGATGCAGCAACTGGAGCGCGACAGCAACGATATCCAGTCGATCCTCGGCACCATCCGTTCCATCGCCGAACAGACCAACCTGCTGGCGCTCAACGCCGCCATCGAAGCGGCGCGTGCCGGTGAACAGGGCCGCGGTTTTGCCGTGGTCGCCGATGAAGTGCGCGCACTGGCCAAACGCACCGCGGATTCGACGGCAGAGATTGATGGCCTGCTCGGCAATCTGGCCAAGCGCACCAGCCAGGTCACGCAACAGATGCACGCCAGCCTGCAAGTGTCGCAGCAGTCGGTGACACGCATCGGCGAGGCGCGCGAGAGTTTCGGGCAGATCCGCGAGTCGGTGGACGTGATTCGTGACATGAACACGCAAATCGCTACCGCCGCTGAAGAACAGCATCAGGTGGCTGAGGACATTAACCGGCACATCAGCCAGATTCACGGGGATGCGCAGTTGGTGGCAGAACTGGCCAACTCGGCGCGTCTGGATTCGCAGAGTCTGGCGGGGTTGTCGAATGAGCTGGATGGGTTGGTCAGACGGTTTCGTACCTGAACCTCAACAGCGACCCCAGCCCTCTCCCAGAGGGAGAGGGGGGGGGCTGACCGAGGTGTCTGGCGGCATGCATCGACCTGAAATACCCCGTCGATTATGGATTCGGTAAAGCAAGATCAGGTCGGTGTAACTCTAAAGCATCCCCCAATCAGTCCCCTCTCCCTCTGGGCGGTCCGACGTTTCGGGAGGGCTAGGGTGAGGGGCTCTTCAAGCGTTAGCGTTCGATGATGGCGGTGACGCCTTGCCCGCCCGCCGCGCAAATCGAGATCAGCCCCCGGCCCTTCCCCGCCGCGTCCAGCAACTTCGCCAGGTTCGCGACGATGCGCCCACCGGTCGCGGCAAACGGATGCCCGGCCGCCAGCGAACTGCCCTTCACATTGAGTCGGCTGCGATCGATCGAGCCTAGCGGCGCATCAAGACCCAGCCGGGTTTTGCAATATTCCGGATCTTCCCAGGCCTTCAGCGTGCACAGCACCTGAGCCGCAAACGCTTCATGAATTTCGTAGTAGTCGAAGTCCTGCAGGGTCAGACCATTGCGCGCCAGCAACCGCGGCACCGCATACACCGGCGCCATCAGCAGCCCTTCGGCACCGTTGACGAAATCCACTGCCGCTGCTTCGCCATCGCGCAGATAAGCGAGGATCGGCAGGCCACGCGCCTTCGCCCATTCCTCACTGCCGAGCAGCACCACGGACGCGCCATCTGTGAGCGGCGTGGAGTTACCCGCCGTCAACGTGCCTTTAGCGCTTTTCTCGAACGCCGGTTTCAGCGTCGAGAGTTTTTCCAGGGTCAGGTCCGGGCGCAAATTGTTATCGCGAGTCAGACCAAGGAACGGCGTCATCAGGTCGTTGTGCCAGCCTTCGCTGTAGGACGCGGCGAGTTTGTGGTGGCTTTCGAGGGTCAGTTGATCCTGCTCTTCACGCGGGATCTGCCAGGTCTGCGCCATCAATTCACAGTGCTCGCCCATCGACAGACCAGTGCGTGGCTCGCCGTTGCGTGGGAAATCCGGAATCAGATGTTTCGGTCGCAATTGCAGAAAGGTTTTCAGTTTGTCGCCGGTAGTTTTGGCGCGATTGGCTTGCAGGAGAATTTTGCGCAGGCCTTCGCTGACACCGATCGGCGCGTCCGAGGTGGTGTCGACGCCGCCAGCAATACCGCTCTCGATCTGGCCGAGGGCGATCTTGTTTGCCACCAGGATCGCCGCTTCCAGACCGGTGCCGCAGGCTTGCTGAATGTCGTAGGCCGGCGTGGCCGGGGACAGGCGCGAGCCAAGCACGCATTCGCGGGTCAGGCTCATATCTCGTGACAATTTCAGCACCGCGCCCGCCACCACTTCGCCGATGCGCTGACCGTGCAGGTTGTAGCGTTCGATCAGGCCTTCAAGGGCGGCGGTGAGCATCGCCTGATTACTCGCGGTGGCGTACGGCCCGTTGGAGCGGGCGAAAGGGATACGGTTACCGCCGATGATCGCGACGCGGCGCAGCTGACTCATGAATAACTCCTTTTCAAATTGATCGAATTTGATGCAGTCCCCTGTGGGAGCGAGCCTGCTCGCGAAAACGCCGGCACATTCAGCATCTTCAGTGGCTGACATATCGCTTTCGCGAGCAGGCTCGCTCCCACAAGTACCGCGTTCCTCTGCAAGACCTGCTAAACCTCAGTGTCTAGCGTAGGCCTTATTGCGTGAATCGAACGATTGATTGCCATCGACAGTCCACACTTTGAACCCCAACTTCTGGAGAGCGTTCCATGTCTGACCGCTATATCGACTTCGCCAACTCGTCCATCGGCCATCGTCTGGTCGGGGCGCTGGGTCTGCCGTCGCCGGTGCGACTGGAACGCTGGCAGGCCGGGCGCCTGCGGCCGGTGGAAGGTGCGCTGCTGATCGGCGGCGGGCCGCTGGCCGAACGCGTCAGCGCTTTCGCCAACCGTTTGACCGAGAGTATCTACCGCTACGGCGAGCAACCGACGACCGCGACTGAATGGATTCCCGGCCACGGCCCGAAACTCAAAGCCGTGGTGTTCGACGCCAGCGAACTGCTGCACACCGACCAGCTCAAACAGCTGCGCGAATTCTTTCAGCCGTTGATGAAGAACCTTGAGCACAGCGCGCACCTGGTGATTCTCGGTCGTGCGCCGGAAAGCCTGACTGACCCGTTTGCCGCGAGTGCGCAACGAGCACTGGAAGGGTTTTCCCGTTCGCTGGCCAAGGAGCTGCGCAGCGGCGGCACGCTGCAATTGATCTACGTCGGCGAAGGCGCTGAAGATCAACTGGAAGGTCCGCTGCGGTTTTTCCTCTCGCCGAAAAGCGCGTTTGTCTCCGGGCAGGTGATTCGCCTGACGGCGTGTGCAACGCAGGTGACTGACTGGACGCGGCCACTGGCCGGGCGCAAGGCGCTGGTCACCGGTGCTGCACGCGGCATCGGTGCGTCCATTGCCGAAACCCTGGCCCGCGATGGTGCCGAGGTGATCCTGCTCGATGTTCCCCCGGCCAAGACGGATCTGGAAGCCCTCGCCGCGCGCCTCGGCGGTCGTGCGATTACCCTCGATATCTGCGCCGAAGACGCCGCCGCGCAATTGATCGAACAACTGCCTGACGGCCTCGACATTCTGGTGCACAACGCCGGCATCACCCGCGACAAAACCCTGGCCAATATGACCCCGGAATTCTGGGACGCGGTGCTCGCAGTCAACCTCAATGCCCCGCAAGTATTGACCAAGGCGCTACTCGACAATGGCACGCTGCACGATAATGCGCGGGTGATTCTGCTGGCCTCAATCAGTGGCATCGCCGGCAACCGTGGGCAAACCAACTACGCCGCGAGCAAGGCCGGGCTGATCGGTCTGGCGCAGGCATGGGCGCCGACGCTGCTGGAACGCGGTATCAGCATCAACGCCGTCGCCCCCGGTTTTATCGAAACGCAGATGACTGCACACATTCCGTTCGGCCTGCGCGAGGCTGGCCGGCGTATGAGTTCACTGGGCCAGGGCGGTTTGCCGCAGGATGTCGCCGAAGCGGTCGCGTGGCTGGCGCAACCAGGCACCGGCGCATTCACCGGGCAGGCGCTGCGGGTTTGTGGACAAAGTGTTCTGGGGGCTTAGGCATGAGCATCGAATGGCATACGCTGGATCGCGAACCGAATCTGCCGGGGCTGTACGCACGGGCGGCGACACGACGGAAAATCACCGGCACTCAATTGCCTGACGGCGGCTTGCGCTGTTGGGTCGATGTCGATGGCAAACGTCTGGCGGCCTATCGCAAGGTGTGTGGATTCGTCGATGACGGTCTGCTGCCGCCGACGTATCCGCACATCCTCGCCTTCGCCCTGCAGATGCAATTGCTCACTGCCAAAGAGTTTCCGTTTCCCCTGTTGGGGCTGATTCATTTGAGCAACCGCATTCGCGTGTTGCGCCCGATGGGCGGGATCGGTCGGGCGCAAGTCAGCGTTCGCGTGCACAACCTGCAACCGCACCCCAAAGGTGCGACGTTCGATCTGCTGACCACGCTGGATGATCAGCTCGGGCCATTGTGGGAAGCGGAAAGCCAGATGCTCTGTCGCGGCGTCAAGCTTGAGGGCGAGCCGGTCGAACAGACCTGGGAGCCGTCGCAATCGCTGGTGGAGGTGGCGCGCTGGAAAGCCCCGGCCGATATCGGTCGGCAATACGCCAAAGTGTCCGGAGACTACAACCCGATTCACCTGAGTGCGGCAAGTGCCAAGCTGTTTGGCTTCCCAACAGCCATCGCCCATGGTTTGTGGAACAAGGCTCGAACCCTGGCGGCGCTGGGCGATCATTTGCCCAAGGCCAACCTCGAAATCGCCGTGCATTTTCGCAAACCGGTGCGCCTGCCCAGTGAGGTGACCTTGCTGGCGAGCGCGGCGGGTTCCAGTGGAGAGTTGCGGCTGATCGGTGCACAAGACCTGGAGCACATGGTCGGGCAGTGGCAACCGATTGCCTGAGCACTCGGAACACCGTTAATTGTGTGTATATCACTTAAGTTTTTCCCAGCCTTTCCCCCTTCGCCGAAAAAACCCGGGCCTTGATTATCAAGGCCTTTTTTTGCGCGGCTATATCGTGGGTATTAGTCCTTAGGCGCTGAACTTCACCCTCTATATAAAGGCGTTAATACCAACTTGAGAATGGCCTGAAACCCGCCCCTGGACTGAGATTGAGCACAACGGTCGAAGGCATCACCGACGACAGATCGGCGAGCCATCGAAGTCAACGAACGTTGTGACAGGTGCAAGGAATTACGATCATGAAAACTCAAGGCGTATGGTGCAAATCGGCAATCGCTCTGGCATTGATTCTCTCCCTTGGCCTCACCGGGTGCAGCAGCGGTGGTGGCGGTCATAAAAGCAGCTCCGGCAGTTCTGCGGCGGACGGTACCGCTGGCACTGGCGGTACGGGGGGCACCGGTGATACTGCGGGCACTGGCGGAACCGGGGGCACCGGTGATACTGCCGGGACTGGCGGAACCGGGGGCACCGGTGGCACCGGTGATACTGCCGGGACTGGCGGAACCGGTGGCACGGGTGGTACTGGCGGAACCGGTGGTACAGGTGGCACAGGAGGCACCGATCCGACCAATCCAACCAACCCGACAGATCCGACCGATCCCACCAACCCGACCAATCCAACCACCACCCCGTTGGTCACCACCACACTGGTGCAGGATGTCGGCACCACCGTGGCCGGTGTCGGCGATGGCGTCGGCCAGATCGGCGATTCCCTGAGCACCGTTCCTGTGGTCGGTGGCGTGGTCCAGAGTGCGGCCAACACCGCCGGCAATGTCGTCACTACGTTAGGTAATGGTGTGAGCAACGGCATCGGTAAACTGGCCACCGACCCTAACGGCCTGACCACCACCGTCGCTTCGGTCGGCGGCGTGGTCACCGATGTAGGCAACGGCGTCTCTGATCTCAGCGGCAAACTGGCAACGGCAACCGGCAGCGTGCCGGTGGTCGGCGGTGTGGTGACCAAAGTCGCACCGTTGCTTGATGGTGTCGGCGAGAAAGTCACCATGCTCGGCAATACCCTCGACACCACACTGACCAGCGGCCCGACCAGCCAACTGACCAACAAACTCGGCGGTAGTCTGGTGCCGGTGATTGCGATGGTCGAAAGCACCACGGACAAACTCGGCGCGACCACAGGTCTTGGCGATCCACTCAAAGGCGTGGTTGCGCAAGTCGGCGGCGCGGTGAACACCCTGGGCGGCAAGGTCACCGACGCGGGTAACGGCAATGCCTTGACCAACACACTCGGCGGCGCATTGAGCAATACCGGCACCGCGGTGGGCAAGGCCGGCGGTCTGGTGTCCAACGGCACCGGCGCGGGTACTGGCGGTGGAGTGGGTGGTGGCTTGGGCGGTGGCCTCGGCGGCACCGGTTTGCTGCAAACCGTTGGCGGTGCGGTGGTCAACGTTGGCGCAGGTTTGAATGCCGGGAATACCAATGGCGTCGTCAGCGCAGGTGGTGTTACCGCTGTCGGCCTGGGCAATACCGTGGCTTCGCTCAACACCGTGCTGGGCGGATCGGGCACCCCGATCACCGCGACAACTTCACCTCTGGCCACGGTCGGCGCCACCGTAGGCAATGGCCTGAACCCGGTCACCAGCGCTGTTACCAACGTGACTCAACAAGTCGGCGCGGCGACCGGTATCGGCTCACCTGTTGCAGGTCTCACCGGTCAGGTTGGCGGTGCGGTCAGCAGTATCGGCAACACCATTGCAGCGACCAATAACCCGGTCACCACCGCGGTCGGTGGTCTGGTCACCAACGTCGGCGGCACCGTCGCTGCCGTCGGCGGTCTGGTCAACGGCGGTACCAGCGGGGGTACCAGCGGGGGTACCACCGGTGGCGGTCTAGGCGGTGTACTCGGCGGTCTGACCGGCGCCTTGGGAGGCAACAAACGCTAAATTGCACCTGGCCGATTCGACGGCCTCACCTACAGCGCCTACGCTTGGTTGAGGGCGGAAGATTCCCACGAGTCTTCCGCTTTTTTCTTAGGAAAAAAACAGCTCTGCGCTGTGATCTGACCATGGAGTGTCCTATGCGCGTAATGGCATCCCTGCTGTTCCTCAGTCTCAGTTCCACCGCCCTCGCCGACACCCTGCCCAGTTTTCTCAACAGCAACGAAACCATCCGCAACCTGCCTGTGCCGAATCTGCCGGCCGACGCTTATCGTCCGAGCGCCACGCCCGTGCAAGTGCCGGACGCCGGTGCCGCCGCTGCGCAACCGCTGTTGATGGATACCAAGATCAATCTGCAAACCGTGCAGATCGAAGGCGGAACCCTCTACCCGCTCAACGAGCTCGCCGAAATCTATAAGCCCCTGATCGGCCACCAAGCCACGCTCGCCGACCTGATCGAAGCCACGCGAAACATCACTCGACGCTATCAGCAGGACGGTTACCTGCTGTCCTATGCGTTCTTGCCGCAGCAAAACTTCAATGATGGCGTCGCGCGCGTGGTGCTGGTGGAAGGCTACGTGCGAGATGTCCAGATCCAGGGCGATGTCGGCCGGGTCAAAGCGCTGCTCGACAAACTGGCGGCGAAGATCCAGGCCGAACGGCCGCTGACCCGCAAGACCTTCGAGCGCTACACCACGCTGATGACGCGCATCCCCGGCGTGACGATTCAGGCCCAGGTGCCACCACCGGGCACCACCGACGGCGCGACAACCCTGGTCGCCCAGGCCAGCCGCAAACCCTTCACCAGTACGCTGAGCACCACCGAAGACAACCGCAACGGCACCCAGGCTTTGCTCGGTGTCAGCAGCAACTCGCAAACCTCGATGGGCGAGCAACTGAGCCTCAGCGGTTTGTTCCCGCCGGGTGACGATCACGAACATTACTACCGCCTCGACTACAACCAGTTCCTCAATGACGAAGGCGCGCAACTGGCGCTGTCCGCATCACGCTACCGCGCCGATCCCAGTACCGAAGTCCTCATCGACGGCGGTGGTCGACTCAGCACCCATCGAGAAAACGACCGCTACTCCATCGGTTTCACTCTGCCGCTGATTGCCGCCTCCAACGAATTGCTGACCGCCGGCTCGCGCCTGTACGCAGTCGACGACAAGACTCGCTACAACGGCATCAACTTCCCGTTCAGCACCGAGTTCCGCACCGACGTACGCGCTCTGGCCTTCGAAGGCGACTGGCGCAAGGCCGATGCCCGGCAACTGCGCATTCTCAGTGGCGGCGTGTATCAGGGTTTCGACAGCCTGGGCGCGCATACCAACTACGACGACATCGACCTCGATTTCTTCCGCGTACGCCTGTCCGGGGTGCAGAGCAACAAGTTCCTCGACAACTGGCAAGGCGTGCTGTCGGCCGCGCTGTACTGGAGCGACGACACCCTGCCCGACAGCGAACGCGCGGTGTTCGGCGGGCAGAATTTCGGTCGCGGTTATCCCGACGATCAAGCGTCCGGCGACAAGGGCTGGGGCGTAGCGTACGAGGTCAACTACAGCTTCAACCGCGACGGCAACTGGGTGCGCATCCTGCAACCGTACGTGGTGCTCGACCGCTCGCGCAGCTGGTTCAACGAACTGCCGGTAAAGGCCAATAATCTGTCATCGGCAGCAATCGGACTACGCTTTGGCGACGCCAAGTACTACAACATTGCGCTGGAAGCGGCGAAGGCGATGTCGGATGAAGCGCTGGACACGTTCAATCGCAAGCCCAGGTACAGCATAAGTTTCAGCTACCAGTTGTAAGCTGAAATACCAAGGAGGCTTCGGCAGCGGCGGGTGGAATGTACAACCGGCAGAAATGGGTCGGATTGCAGGCCGCCTTCGCGAGCAGGCTCACTCCTACAGTTGGATTGAGTGCATTCAGTTAGAAATTGGTCGGCTGTCAGGCCGCCTTCGTAGGAACACCGCCCGGAGCAAGCTCGCTCCCACAAAAAAGCAAAAGCGACCCACGCCGCTCCTAAGCTTTTCACCACTCAACAGGATGAGCGTTAGCTCGGCTGCAGCTCTTGATCTTGATCCACGGGCGACGTCGGAAGGCTGAGTGGAGGGATTGATCCGAGGGTGGGAGCGTAGCGACCGTTTGGCGAAGCCAAACACAGCGAGAGGAGGTGCAGCGAAGCAAACCGTAGGCGCTGCCCCCGGATCGATCCCGGAGCGAAAGAACCCCGAGCCCCAGCGAGCGGGCCGCACGTAGGAGCAAGCCTTTTTGGTTACTTTTTCGGCGTCTGGAAAAAGTGACCCGCCGTAAGGGCGGAACCCTAATCAGCCACACCCGCAGCAACGGATAGGCCCCCCAATCACCCAGCCACATTCCTCGAAGGCTTGGGAAACAAATTATCCAGCGTTTCCAACAACCTGACGTAATAAATCGGCTTGCGAAAAAGATCCACCACCTGCAACCGCAACAGATCACTGACGTCTTCCATATCCGCATGCCCCGACATCACAATCACCGGCAAATGCTGCCGAGAAGTATGCTCACGCAACCGCTTGATCAACGACATCCCGGACTCCTCCGGCATACGCAAATCAGTAATCACCAGCGCGATATCGGGATGGCGAGTCAGATGATGCAACGCCAGCTTCACCGACGTCGCCGTATGGCAAGTAAACCCTTCCCCCTCCAGCAACTCCGCCAGCTCCAGCAACGCGTCCTCTTCATCGTCAACCAGAAGCAACTGTTGGCGCGGCAGCGAAGGAGCATTCATGGGCAATCCCTGAAAACTGAAAGTGAACCCGAGTGTAGCGCGGCATCAACCAGGCATCAGCTTCGTTCAGCTCAGGACGGCGGTGCGGGGGCCGTCACGGCAGTGCCGCCCAGTGCCACCAGCAAATTGTTGAACATCACCAGTACCCGGGCGCCAACGGGGGTGACGAAGACGATGACCACCACCGCCACCATCGCCACGACAATCGCATACTCGATTGCCGACGCTGCTTCAGTACTGGCAAAGAAGCCGCGGACACGCACTTTCAAATAATCAAAGAGCATCGCAATTCTCCTCGCCAGTCAGGGCCTGGTTACCGCTGTGCCACCCAGCCCGGTCAGAATGTTATTGAAGTAAGCCAACACCCGGTTACCCAGCGGAGTGACAAAAGCCACAACGACTACCGCAACCATCGCCACCACGATCGCATATTCGATCGCCGACGCGGCTTCTTCGTTTTTGACCAGCAAACGGACTCTGGCCATCAAATAATCGAGGATCATCCGACACATACGACTACTCCTTTGCGCCTTTGGCGCCAATGTCACGCTGCAGCGGCCAAGACCCACCGTGCCATTTGAGCATTGTCAACAAACCCCCGCCCAACAACTGTAAGAACGGATTAATCACAAAGGATTAATCACATCGCGAAGTTGCCGATTGCTGCAGTTAATTGGCCAAGACTCATACTTTCGTGAGTTATTTTCCTGTCAGTAATGGCGTTTTGGCTTGAATCAGCTAGCGTGGAAATAGCGAAATAGTTGCATGTTCATAGCTGCCGGATTGGGAACTTCTCTCGTTAGCAAGTGCGGTGGGTAGTGCAGCAGGAAAGGGAGAGCCGTCATGAACAGTCGCGTCACCATGGGCCTTGCAGCCATCCTGTTATTGGGAGCCATTTTTGTCGGTTACTGGGGACTGGTACTCAGTCGTCAACCAGCGCCCGTCGCCGCCGCCCCCGTCGCCCCAACTGTCACCGTTGAAAAAACTGTCGCGATCGCCGAAGACCAGACCCGCCAACCGGTAGTGGTGTTGCTGCACGATGTGCCGCCGTTCACCGCGCTGACGGCCGCCGATGTCACGGTGGAAAAACTGCGCAGTGCCCCGGCCGGCAGCTTGAGCAATGTCGATCAGGCCATCGGCCGTACACCTTGGCGGCACCTCAGCGCCGGCACCTGGCTGAATGATGAAAGCTTCAGCGCCGGCGGCTCACTGGCACGCATGATTCACCGCGATGAGCGCGCATTGACCGTGGCGGTCGACGAAGTGATCGGCGCGGCTGGACAACTGATCCCCGGCGATTACGTCGATGTCTTGCTCTACCTGCGCCAGGATTCCAGCAACCTCGAACAATCGGCGCAGATCGTTCTACCGGCCATGCGCGTGCTTGGGGTGGGTGATCAGTACGGCCTGACCAACGACGGCCAACCGGCATCGCCGGCCCTGAGCGCCGATGAAAAACTCAAACAGGATCAACGCCGCATCGCCGCGCGCACCGTAGTGCTGGCAGTGCCGGAACAACTGCTCAGTCGCCTGATGCTCGCCACACAAGCCGGCACCTTGCGCCTGGCCGTACGCAGCAGTGAAGAACAACGCCTGGCCAAGTACTGGGCCGGCGAAAATCAGTCCGCGGCCCATGTCGACACAGCTAACCGACAACTCTTCCAGTTCACCCAACTGGCCATGGGCGCGGCACCGAAAGCGCCCTCCAGCGGCGGCTCCGCTGGCGCTGCACGGCAGGCGGTGGAAATCATTCGCGGCAATCAGATCACCCAACAAAACCCATGACTGCGCAAGGATCCAAGGGCATGCAGAGTCGTTTCAGGCCGACATTCAAAACCATGCTGCGCGCCCTGCTACTGATGGGTCTGTCGATGGACGCTGCGTTCGCGGCGGTCGGCAACTGTTCGGCACTGGGGCGCATGCCGCCGGTGATCGAAATCGGCGAAGGGTTTCAACAGGACGTGCAGTCCCCGGTAGCGATCACCCGTCTGGCGATTGGCGATCCGAAAATCGCCGACGTACACGCCAACGGCAGCTCGTCCTTTCTGCTCACCGGTGTGGCGCCCGGCGCCACCAGCCTGATGGTCTGGACGTCGTGCTCAAGCGAGCCGCGCCAGAGCATGGTGTTCGTGCAGGGCGCCGCCACCGCTGCGTTGAGCAGCAGCCTGCCGTCGGATGATCCGAGCCTGCCGTCGCAAGTGCAGACCGACATCCGTTTCGTCGAAGTCAGCCGCACCAAACTCAAGGAAGCCACCGCCTCGCTGATCGGCACGCGCGGCAACTTTCTGTTCGGCTCGCCCGGCACCCTGCCCCCCATTGATGGCGTGCCGCAGCCACGTCTGCCGGTGGACAACTCACTGTTCAACTTTTCGTGGATCGGCGGCAAGACCATGGCGATCATCAATGCCCTGGAAACCAGCGGCTTCGCCTACACCCTCGCACGGCCGAGTCTGGTCGCGCTGAACGGTCAGAGCGCAAGCTTTCTGGCCGGCGGTGAAATACCGATTCCGGTACCCAGTTCCGGCAGCGACAGCGTGTCGATCGAATACAAGGAATTCGGCATCCGCCTGACTCTGACGCCGACCATCATCGGCCGTGATCGCATCGCGTTGAAGGTCGCTCCGGAAGTCAGCGAACTGGACTTCAGCAATGCGGTGCAAATTGCCGGCACCACCGTACCCGCCCTGACCATCCGCCGCACCGACACCAGCGTGTCACTGGGCGATGGCGAAAGCTTCGTCATCAGCGGCTTGATCAGCACCACCAACAGCTCGCAGGTGAACAAGTTTCCCGGCCTCGGCGACATCCCGGTGCTCGGCGCATTTTTCAAAGGCTCGCAGATCAAGCGCGAAGAGCGCGAACTGCTGATGATCGTCACCCCGCACCTGGTGCAGCCATTGGCCGCCGACGCCCAGCTGCCATCATTACCCGGGGAAAAACTGCGCAATTACGACCCGAATTTCTATCGCATGTTTTTTCTTGAAAACGGCAACTTCGACAAGCGCAGCGGGTTATCCCAATGAGCCAGAATCTGAGCCAGACCTTTCTCGCCATCACCCGCAACAGCACCGATCTGGAGTGGCTGCAAGGCGCGCTCGCGCCGCTCGGTCAGGTGGTCAGCGCCGGTGGCGGCAGTCTCGACGAATTGCTGGCACTGGTGGACGTGACCTTTGCCAGCCTGGTGTTCGTCGGCCTGGATCGCGAACACGTGGTCGCCCAGAGCGCATTGATCGAAGGCGCGCTGGAAGCCAAACCGATGCTGGCAATCGTGGCCCTTGGCGACGGCATGGACAATCAGTTGGTGCTCAATGCCATGCGCGCCGGCGCCCGAGATTTTGTCGCCTACGGTTCGCGCTCCAGTGAAGTCGCCGGGCTGGTGCGGCGCTTGAGCAAACGCCTGCCGCCCGTGGCACCGAACACGCAGTTGGGTGGCCTCACGGTCATGTATGGCGTGCAGAGCAGTTCCGACGGCGCACTGCTGGCCAACCACATGGCCTTGGTGGTGCAAAAGAGCGGTCAGCAAACCTTGTTGCTCGACCTCGGGTTGCCGCGCGGTGACAGCCTCGCCCTGCTCGGGCTGGAGAGCTCGTTTCACTTCGGCGATGCCTTGCGCCACTTGCGCAGGCTCGACGCCACGCTGATCGACAGTGCCTTCACCAGCGCCGAGGCCGGCCTGCGCATTCTCGCCTACGCCAGCAACGATGAACCGCTGGAAAACACCAGCGCCGCCGAGCTGTACATGTTGCTCAGCGCCTTGCGCCAGCACTTCCAGCACATCGTCGTGAACCTCACCGGGCAGACCGACAGCGAAGCCTTGCGCACCTTTGTCAGCCACTGCGACAAGTTGCTCTGGTACACCGATCAGAACGTGCTCAACTGCCGGCGCAACCTCGCCGTGCTCAATCTGTGGCGGGAAAAAGGCATGAAGCTCGACCACGGACGCCTGCTGATCGACCGCTACCTGAGCAACGTTGCGCCTAATTCGGAAACCCTCGGCAAAACCTTCAACCTGGAAGTGATCGCCACGCTGGCCCTCACCCCGGAAGTGCGCCTGAACGCCAAAAACCAAGGCGTCAGTCTGTTCGAACTGGCCCCACGGGAAAAACTCACCCAGAGCCTGCGCGCCCTCGGTGAAAGGTTAGCGAAACGTTCCGAGGGCCTGGCCAAGCCTAAAGTGACCTGGTTCGACCGCTTGCGAGGCACCTCATGAGCGCAGAAAAACTTTTCGGCGCGGCGCCCCGCAGTGGCGTCGGCAACAGCGATCACGAAGGCCTGAAACTGGTTCTGCATCGCTACATCATCGACGCCCTCGAAGAGTCCGGCAAAAATCTGCTGGAAGGTTCTCGTCAGCAACTCGCACAGTTCGTCACCGACAAAGTCGCCGAGTACATCGCGCGTTTGCACCTGGCGATTTCCCGCTACGAAATGGAACGGCTGGCCGAAGAGATCGTCGACGAGTTAACCGGTTTCGGCCCGCTGGAAGTGTTGCTGCGCGATCAGTCGGTGACCGAGATTCTGGTCAACGGCCCGCACCGGGTGTTCATCGAACGCGACGGTGTGCTGCACCAGAGTGACCTGCGGTTTATCGATGCGCATCACGTCGAACGCGTGATGCAGCGCATCCTCGCGCCACTCGGTCGGCGCCTCGACGAATCTTCGCCGATGGTCGATGCGCGCCTGCCGGATGGCAGTCGGGTCAACGCGATCATTCCGCCGATAGCCCTCGATGGACCATGCCTGTCGATCCGTAAATTTCGCAAGGACATGCTCAAGAGCAGCGACCTGATGGCGATGCAAACCATCGACCTGTCGATCTTCGAGTTTTTCCAGGATGCCGTCGGCAAGCGCTGCAACATCCTGATCAGCGGCGGCACCGGCACCGGCAAAACCACGCTGCTGAATATTCTCAGCCAGTTGATCAACCCGCACGAACGTCTGGTGACCATCGAAGACGTCGCCGAATTGCAGCTCGGTCACCCGCATGTGGTGCGCCTGGAAACCCGGCCACCGAACGCCGAAGGCCACGGTGAAGTGAAGGCCAGCGACCTGATCCGCAACGCCCTGCGGATGCGCCCCGACCGGATCATTCTCGGCGAGATTCGTGGCGTCGAAGTGGTCGACGTATTGACCGCAATGAACACCGGTCACGACGGCTCGATGAGCACCGTGCACGCCAACAACGCCCAGGATGCCCTGCTGCGCCTGGAAACACTGGTCGGCCTGACGGGCCGTTCCATCGCCGAACGCACCCTGCGCCAGATGATCTGCGCTGCCCTCGACGTGATCATTCAGTTGACGCGCATGCCTGACGGGCGCCGCTGCGTCAGTGAAGTGGTGGAAGTGGTCGGTATTCGCGAAGACGTCTACGTCACCAACACCCTGTTCCGCCTCGACCGCCGCACGGGCTTCGGCTTCCTGCGCGAAGCGGTCAATCCGGCCGGCGACAAGCTACGCCACGAGACGCATCTGGGCTGACGGCAAGGAGCACCGAGCATGCTGGGACCGATCATTCTCATCGTTATCTGCCTGACGCTGCTGGGGCTGTCGATTCGCCTGTTTTTGCAGGGGCTGCGCAAGACCGCAACGGAAAAAGTCCTCAATCGACTGGCCGCCGGGCAACCGCAACTGGCTACCGAAAAACCGGTGTGGGTTGGCCTGGAACGGATGTTTCTGCGCGCAGGGCTGGGCCGCCCGACCGAGCGTTTCGGCCTGTGGCTGAGTCTGTGGGCGCTGGCGATGGCACTGGGTTATTTTCTCGCCGACTGGATCGGCCTGCTGCTGATGATCTTCATTCCGCCCCTGGCGTTACGGCTGTACATCGCCGTGCTCTACCAGCGCCGGGTCAAACGGATGATCGAGCAACTGCCACAGTTGCTTGATCACACCGTGCGTAGCCTGAAGTCCGGGCGCACCCTGAGTGACGCGGTCATGGGCGGCATCGAAGCCAGTGAAGATCCGCTGAAAAAAGCCATGGGCCGGGTCCAGCGCAACGTGCAATTAGGCGTGAACTTGCCGGATGCCGTCAGCGACTTTGCCGAACTCTATGAACAGGACGAACTGCGCATGTTTGCCCTCGGACTGAAGGTCAATCATCGCTACGGCGGCAATGCCAGCGAACTGCTGGAGAACCTGATCAAACTGATCCGCGAACGCGATCAGGGCGCCCGGCAACTGCGCGCCCTGACCGGCGAAACACGCATGACCGCGTGGGTGCTCGGCTCATTGCCGTTGCTGCTGGTGAGTTACTTCATGCTGACTAACCCTGGCTACATGCTCGGGATGTGGAACGACGCGAGCGGGCAGCACATGCTGATCAGCGCCGCCGTGTTGCAAGTGTTCGGAAGCCTGGCGCTGTGGCGCATGTTGCGGAGTGTTTGACATGGTCTGGCTCGCGGCTCTGATGTTGCTGCTTGGCGCCTTGATGCTGGTGATCAATCACCTGCTGGTGGAGCGCCGTCGAGTGCGCCAGGTCAACCAGCGCCTGCAAGGACAACTGGTGCGCGAGAACCGCTTCGGCAGCTGGTTGCGCGCATTGGGCAGCAGTAAGTTCGGGCAACGCTCGGTGAGCATCGACAGCGAAACCCAGACCCTGCTCAACCGTATCGGCTGGCGCCGCGCCAACGAGCGAGCGCTGTTCGCGGCCTGCCAGATCGGCACGCCGTTGCTGACACTGGGCCTGGCGATCTTTCTGCAAGAAGTGTTTTTCCCCCAGGCCAGCAACCGCTGGATCGTGCCGATGCTCGCCACCGGCGGCGGCTATCTGCTGCCCAAACGTCTGCTGGCTTACGCAGCGACGCGGCGGCAGAAAACCATTGCCGTGGAGGTGTCGACCTTCATTCCGCTGCTGCGCATCCTTTTCGAATCCGGCATGGCCGTCGAACAAGCCCTGCGGGTACTCAGCATTGAAGCGCAAAAACTGCTGCCGGAACTGACCAGCGAACTGCGCCTGATTCTGGCCCGTGTCGACAGCGGCCTGGAACTTGGCCAGGAGTTGAACAAAGCGGCGGTGATGCTCGCCGTAGATGAATTCAGCGACACCTGCGTGATCCTCCAGCAACTGATTCAACAGGGTGGCGGCGCGATGAAGTCGCTGCTGGCGCTCAAGCAACTGCTGGATGACCGCCGCCTGACGCGCCTGCAGGAATACATCTCGAAAATGTCGGCGAAGATGTCTGTAGTGATGATGCTGTTTCTGTTTCCGGCACTGCTGATCGTCCTCGCCGGCCCGGGCTTCACCGCCATTGCCCGGGCGTTTGCCAACTGACCTTGCTCATGGAGAGCGTTTGATGAAAGTACTGATAGTCATGGCAAGTCTGTTGCTGCTCGGCGGTTGCGCCACCGACGGCCAGGCACCGTGGACGGCGCTGCTGTCACCGAGCAGTTGCAGCAAAATGACCCAGGAGCAGGAGCTGGCCCTGAACCTCGCGGACGACCTCGCCAACGACGGCAAACTGCACGCCAGCCTGGCCAACCTGCAAAGCCTGCCGGACAACATCAGCGAAGTGCGCCTGCGCAAAGCCAAGGTCTATCGCTTGCTCGGCCGCAGCGAAGCCGAGCCGCTGTACCGCGGCCTGCTCGGCGGCTGCCTGACCGCCGAAGCCGAACACGGCCTCGGCCAACTCTACGCCGCCCGTGGCGACAACGGCCAGGCCCAGGCCCACCTGCAACGCGCCGCCCGCCTGGCGCCCACCGACGAAAAAATCCGCAACGACTTGGGCGTGGTCTATCTCAACCAACTGCGCCTGAACGACGCCCGTTTCGAATTCCTCACCGCGATCGAACTCAAGCAGAACAACCAACTGGCGACGCTGAACATGGTCACCCTGTTGCTGTACCAGAACGACTGGCCACAAGCTGCCGAAATCATCAGCCGCGCGAAACTGACCCCGGAACAATTCACCGAAGCCCAGCAACGCGCAGAAAAACTCAAAGCCCCGGTCAAGGCCAAACCGGCCACCAGCAATCAAGTGGCCGCCGTCGCTGACCCGTTGCCGTCATCGCTCAAGTAAGGAGACAGCCATGCATCCCTTCAAAGGCCTGTGCTACCTGACCCTGCTCAGCCTGCCCCTCAGCGCCGCCGCCATCGACGCCGGCCCCGCCTCGGCGCAACAACAGGAGACCGAAGGCTGGCTGGTCCTGCAAAGCCGCAACAAAGCCGCCTCACCCAAGCCACAAACGGCGACCGCGACCGAACGGGATCTGGCGATGCAGCGGTGGCTGAAGAAGTACAAATATGAGATTCCGGATTTTTATGATCCGGATGCGGGCGGGAAGATCGAGAGCAAGAATTAGTGATGGGGTGACCCTTGCGAGCGCTTTCGCGAGCAGGCTCGCTCCCACCTTTTGAAATACACTCCACCTGTGGGAGCCTGCTCGCGAAGAACGATGACACGGTGTGCCTGCCGGATCAGGCCTGCGGATCCAACCGATCCAGCGCCCGGTTTACCGCCAGCTCGGCCAGCATGACGATCTGCTGAATCGCCAGCGCGGTATTGCGCTCGGGCCGGCCGAGCTGATCGGCAAAGTTACCCGCCAGGGTGTTGGCCGAAGCCAGGGATTCGCAGGCATGGGCGAGCAGGCTTTCCGTATCGATTTTCGGATGGATGAGAAACATCGTGCTGGCTTGGCGGGGTTTTTCAGGTTCGGGGCAGAGGTAGAAATCGAGAGCGCGTTTGATGGCTTCGCGGTTCTTGACGAGGTCGTCGGCGCGGATGGCATCTTCGAGCGGGGTGGCGGGTTCGTGGGGTGGGTCGGGGATCAGTTTGTCCATTGAAACAACTCCAAAGTCTTTGCCGCCACCCACTGCCATTCTCACGGGGCAAAAGGTGGCAGCTGTATGCGGGGTGAGAATACCGGTTATGGACACCCGGCCAGACCGAAGTCTGCCCGCACACAGCCGCCATGACACATTGCAGACAGCAGACAAGCTGGCGGCGATTATGCGTGCACAGAAACTGGATGACCATAAATTGCCGGGTTCTCACACCCGATCGCTGAGTGTTCAGCGACAGCCAGAGACTAGAGAGCGCACGTCCGACGGACAACCTGAAAACCGTGTGGGAAGGTTCCGGTTATCTGCAACAAATTTAAACAGCCAAAAGCCAACCCTCACCCTAGCCCTCTCCCAGAGGGCGAGGGGACTGACCGAGTTGTCTGTGGAGAGCTACGCCGGCGTGAAAGACCGAGTCGAACTCAGATTATGAAACAGATCAAAAGCCCCTCACCCTAGCCCTCTCCCAGAGGGAGAGGGGACTGACCGGGGTGTTTGGTAGAGCTACGCCGACGTGAAATACCGAGTCGAATTCAGACTCTGAAACAGATCAAAAGCCCCTCACCCTAGCCCTCTCCCAGAGGGAGAGGGGACTGACCGGGGTGTTTGGTAGAGGTACGCCGACGTGAAAGACCGAGTCGAATTCAGATTCTGAAACAGATCAAAAGCCCCTCACCCTAGCCTTCTCCCTGAGGGAGAGGGGACTGACCGAGGTGTTTGGGAGAGCTACGCCGACGTGAAATTCCGAGTCGAATTCAGATTCTGAAACAGATCAAAAGCCCCTCACCCTAGCCCTCTCCCAGAGGGAGAGGGGACTGATCGAGGTGTTTGGGAGAGCTACGCCGACGTGAAAGACCGAGTCGAATTCAGACTCTAAAACAGATCAAAAGCCCCTCACCCGCTCCTAACCACTCAACAGGATGAGCGTTAGCTCGGCTGCAGCTTTTGATCTGCTGGCCCCTTCGGCAGGCTGAGTGGAGGGATTTATCCGGGGGTGGGAGCGCAGCGACCGTTTGGCGAAGCCAAACACATCGAGAGGAGGTGCAGCGAAGCAAACCGTAGGCGATGCCCCCCGGATAGATCCCGGAACGAAGGAACCCGAGCCACGGCGAGGGCCGAACGCCGGGGCCCAGCCTTTTGGTTACTTTTTGGCGTCTGAAAAAGTGACCCGCCGTAAGGGCGGAACCGCCAGCCGCAACACCCAAAAAAACGGATATACACACCAAACCCCAAGAACCTGGTCGGCCCACAGGCCGCCAAGTCAATGCGCCGTAACCCTCTGCCGCGCAGCAGAAGCACTCGGCGACAAAGCCAGAGCCAACTGCGTCCGATTATGCATATGCGTCAACCGCAACACCTGCGAAACATAAAGCTTCACCGTGTTCTCGGTAATCCCCAACTCACAGGCAATCTGATAATTGGTCTGCCCCTTGCCCACCAACCGCGCCACATCCAATTGCCGCGGCGACAACTGATTGAAAATCGCCGGCATCTCCTGCGCCTCAGCCTCAGCAGACTCACCACCCAATCCATCGCGAGCCACCGACGAAGGACTACGCCGTACCTTGTCCAGATCCTGATAAAGGTCATCAATCGACTCAGACAGATACTGCAACTTCTGATTCAAATGCCCCAGTTGCAGATTCTTCTGCCGTTCCTGCAGAGCCGCCTCCTGTCGCCGCACACCTTCGAGCAATTCATCCAGATCAATCGGCTTCTGATAGTAATCAGCAATCCCGGCACGCAACGCCTTGATCACATCCTGCTTGTCGGCACGCCCGGTGAGCATGATCGCCTCAAAAGCCCGATGCTTGCCCGCCAGTCGCTGCAACGCCTGAATCAACTGAATGCCATCCATGTCCGGCATGTGCAGATCACTCAGCACCAGACCGATTTCCGCGTCCTCAGTGAAACGCTCGATCGCCTGCAGACTCGATTCGCACGGCACACAGCGATAACCGCTACTTTCAAGAAACTCGCACAGCTCCTCAACAATCAACGGCTGATCGTCGACCACGAGGACTTTTACCGCAGACGTAAGCTTGTTCACGTGCTACTCCATGTGCCAGGCCAAAGCTGACCATTCCTGTACTGCCAGCCTTTGGCTGTATAACCAGTTCCTTTGAAAGTAGACGTACTTTCCGACTATGTACATAGGACTAGTGGCGCTTGGCGACTAGTGGATCCAAAGCATGACAAACACGGCCCCCACCAACACGAACGGTGCAAATGGCAGCTTTTTTGACTTATCTGGCGCCAGATATCGCAGACGATCTCTAAGCCCTTGACTCATATGGAGCCAGACTCTTGGCGCCAGCAGCAGCCAGACCACACTGGCAAACCCTGCGCCAATAAACACGCCAAGAATGAACAGACCGTCCGTCGCAAGGCCCAAAGCTGTCATTAATTTCACATCGCCGGCACCCATCCGGCCCATGAAAAAACCCGGAAGGGTCAGCGCCAGAGCGATCAGGCAAGCCCAACCGCCCTGCCCCGCATCAGCGCCCAGCCAAGTGCTGCCGGTCCACAGCAGCCAGATCAGCGCCAGCGCGGCGACGCCGAAGGTCAGCCCATTGGCGATGCGTCGCTGGCGGGCGTCTTGCGCCGCGCACAGCCCCAGCCAGATCAAGAGGACAAAACTGTACATCGGGTAAAAACCGTCCATTTTTGCGGAATGATTCTATGCTGATACTACGCAGTGACAGTCAGGGTAGACGCACTCATGAAAACCGGCTTTCGGAAGTCGCAAAAAGGTGCGGTGGCGATCGAGTTCGCCTTGGTGTTCATCATCTTTTTCGCCGTGTTCTACGGTCTGGTCAGCTACAGCCTGCCGTTGGTGATGATGCAATCGTTCAATCAGGCCACGTCCGAAGCGGTACGCCGCAGTGTCGCGGTCGACCCCAACACGCCCGACTATTCAACGGTCGTGCTTAACACCGCGAATGCCACGCTGACCCAGCAATTGTCCTGGATTCCGCCGGTCTTCAACCTGGTGGTCGGCGTTGATACCAGCAGCCAATACAGCGCGTCAGGCCTGCTGACGGTGCGAGTGGATTATCCAGTCAGCAAGTTGAATCAGGTCATGCCGTTTCTGGTGCTTCCGGTCGTTGGCACAGTGCCCAGTCTGCCCACCTATCTGACCGCCAAATCGAGTCTGCAATTTTGACGTCGGGGGACAAACTGTTCGGGCGCTTGCTCAAACGCACACCGCCCGCCGCCCATGAGTTGCCCGACCCTCTCGGCTCACCCGCAACAGGCTTGCACCTGTACCTGAACGATGACGGTGGCGTGCTGCAAATGGCTGGGCCGTTGCGGCATCTGCTGGCGCAGTTCAAGCCTCACGATCACCCTTTACCGCTGAGCACCTACCTGCTGCCGCACAGCACACTGGCCATCGAAGGTCGACCAAGGGAATGGCAGGGGCTGCTGCTTGATCTCGACTTCTTCGGTCTGGGCGAGCAAACCGTGCACCTGCGTGGCTGGGTGCAGCCGCAGGGCGAAGGCTGGCTGATGCAGTTGATCGATATCGCCGACTTGCTGCTCGAACGTCAACAATCGCGTCAGCGGGATGCCTGCCAATTGATTGCCGGGCAGATCAGCGAACAGTTACGCGCGTGCAGCCAGTTGCGTTTGCCAGTGATCGTCAGCGAACAATTGCAACTGATCGCCCAGCGCTGGCATATCCCTTGTGTGGCCCTGGCTTTGCTCGATGACGAGCAACAGGGTTGGCAAATCTATCGCCAGTATCGCGCTCACGATGCGCCGAATCTGTGGCATGACCAGCAGCGTCTGGGCACGCCGCTGGACAGCCTGAACGGTGTCGCGCCACAGCGTGTCGGCGCACACCATGGCCTCGACGAACACTCGCGGGTGCAAGTCCTGTTCGGCAATGCCGAAGGTTTCGCGGTGCCGTATAGCGATGAACGCGGCGTGGTGGCTTGGCTGCTCTGCGGTTTTTACTCCGTGGACAGCGCCGCGCCGTACCTGACCGAGCGCGACTGGATCGCACTGGTCGGTGCACTGGCCGGGCCTTTACTGGGGCGTTTGCGTGAACAGCAACATCACCTGCAACTGGAACGCATCGAAGCGCTGCAAACCCTGCTGGGCACCGGCTGGTGGGAGATCCTTGCAGGCGACAACAACATTCAATTGGCGCCTGCGCTGGCCGCAGCCCTGAAGGTGAACCCTGGCGGATTATCGCTGGAAGACTGGCTGAGGCAAATCCATCCCGCCGACCGTGAAGAGCTGCGCAGCCGTCTGCAAGCCTTGCAGCAACAGGGCGAAGCCCTGACGCTTTCGGTGCGTCTGAGCAGCGATGATCCCGCGCAGGCACCCCTGTGGTATCGCGTGCAGGGCCAAGTGATTGGCAGCGGCGAGTACCGCCGGTTGGTCGGTTTCATGCTCGATATCAGCGACATTCAGAACCAGCACCAACGAGCCGCTGCCGCACATGCACGGCTCGACAATCTGATCGCCAGTTCGCCCGCAGTAATTTACGTCCAGCAGTACCACGAAGGTGCACTGATTCCGGCGTTCTTCAGTGCCAGCCTGCAGCCGTTGCTGGGCTGGAGCCTTGATGATTGCGGGAACGGGGCCTTGGTCGAAATGATCCACCCCGAAGACCGTGACCTGTATTTCGCCCGCAGTCGCCAGCTGTTGCGCGAAGGTTCAGTGCGCGCGCGTTATCGGCTGCGCGATCGTCACGGTGAATATCACTGGCTGCTTGATGAAGCCAAGTTGCTGCGCAATGACCTGGGCCTGCCCGTGGAAGCAGTCGGTCTGTGGCTGGACGTCACCGAGGCGACCCTGGCGGCCGAGCAGGTGAAAAAGAGCGAAGAGCGCTATCGGATTCTGGTGGAGGACTCGCCAGCGATGATCTGTCGTTATCGCCCGGACCTAATCCTGACTTTCGGCAACCGGCCGCTGGCGAGGTATCTGGAATGCACGCCGGAGCAACTGCCGGGGGTCGATCTAGGCAGTTGGATGTCCGAGGAACAACGCGCCGCATTCGTCCAGCGTCTCGGATCACTGACGGCGGAGCAGCCGGTGAGCACCGCAGAAATCAGCCTGCAACTGCCCGGCCGCGAACACGCCTGGTGGGTCTGGTCCGATCGCGGTGTATTCGATGAACACGGCCAATTGATCGAAGTGCAAGCGGTGGGCCGCGACAACACCGAGGTGCGCCGCTCGCAGCAGCAACTCACGCAAAGCGCGAAAATGGCCACCCTCGGCGAAATGGCCACCGGCCTGGCCCATGAAATCAATCAGCCGCTGAACGTCATGCGCATGGCCATCGTCAACGTGCTCAAGCGTCTGGGCAACGGCGATGTGCAGGTCGACTACCTGACCGACAAACTCAACCGCATCGACGCGCAGGTGCAGCGTGCGGCGAAAGTGGTCGATCACATGCGCGTATTCGGCCGGCGCTCGGAGATCGAGCAGCAACTGTTCAACCCCGCCTCGGCCATTGAAGGCACGCTGTCGCTGCTGGCCGAGGGCATGCGCGGCAAAGGCGTGGATTTGCGCATCAGCGAGACCGGGTTCGAGGTCCAGGTGCGCGGCTACGTCGATCAGCTTGAACAGGTGTTGATCAATCTGATGGTCAATGCGCGCGACGCGTTGCTGAGCAAACGCGAGAAGGATTCATCCTTCAAACCGTGGATTTCGATCTATGCCGAACGCGATGAACAGTGCGTGCGGTTGTGGGTCGAGGACAACGGTGGCGGTATCGATCCACGCTTGCTGGAGCGGATCTTCGAGCCGTTTTTCACCACCAAACCGATCGGCGTCGGCACCGGTCTGGGATTGTCTGTGAGCTACGGCATCATCGACAACATGGGTGGCCGGTTGAGCGTGCGCAACTCGGTGGAGGGCGCACGGTTCTGCATCGAATTGCCGGTTGCCGTGGACGCCTAGATCACCAGATAGGCCTTGCCGGTCTGGCCGCAGGTCATGTTGGCGCCGACATCGACGTCCATCAGATTGATGCCCAGACCTTTGAGCAGGTTGTTCAGCAGCGGGTCGAGCAATGGGCTGACCAGATTGGTCACCACTGGCAGTAACTTGCTGGTGACATCGCTGATCAACGAGGCGACGCCGGTAACAACGGCACCCAATGGATTACTGCCCTGGGGTTTGTAGACGATCAGGTTGATGCCGGCGAGGGTGTTCGACAGGCTGCCGACGATGTTGTTGGTGGGTGCGGCTGACTGAATGCTTGGGGGCAATTTGAGGTTGGCCGGGGTGGCGAATGGCGTGGCGCTGGAGAAGACCAGATCCTGAGTGTTTTGCGCGACGCTGGTGTCGAGCATGATGCCGATGCCTCCCGCGCCGAAAGGGACATGGGTGGCAGGATCACAGGTGCCGAGCAGCAGGATTTTGTGACAGGTGACGATCCCCAGATCGATCAGCGCCAAGGGCGCCACCGTGGGTTCGGCCGCCGAAGAGAAGGCATTGGTCGGATCGATCTTGCCGAGTTTCAAATCAGCGATGGACGTGATGGTATGCGCGGTCAGGCTCTTGGTGCCGGTGGTGCCCGTCGGACAGCTGTAATCGGTGACATAACTCTTGGCGCCACCGGCATCCAGACTGATGTCGATTTGCGGTGATGGCAGCAATTGTGGATCAAGTTGCTCACAACCGGCGCCCAACAGACACAGGACTGAATTGAGCGTACTGACCAGATTCAGACTCAGTAGTGCATTGAGGGTCGGGGTCAAGCCACCGACCAGCCCCAGCACGGCATTGGTCAGCCCGGTGACGCCGCTGAGCACCGGCAGACTGACTGACACCAATGTGCGCACCTGCGCCGTACGCACATAAATCCGGTCCGCCCCGGTCGGGTTGACCTTGGCCCGCGCCGGATCGCCAATCGCAGAAAACTGCGGCGGTTCGATCACTTTCACCCGCACCGTGACATTCGCCAGCCCGAGCACGCTGATCGGCAATGTCGCCGCCACCGCACTCTTGCTGTTGGCCAGTTGCACCACGCCCTGAATCAGTTGCAGCAGTTGCAGATTGGCGTCCAGCCCTGCCGCCGTGGTGCCAGTCTGCAGTTGCAGGATGTCGCCGAGTTTGACCGGCGCGGCATTGATTGCCGCGACCTGCAATTGGCCCAGTGCAGTGATCACCTGGGCGGTCGCGCCATTGAGCTGCACCACCGTCGCCGCCGCCTGAATCAGTTGCGTCACGGTCGCCTGGGTGTTGAGCAACTGCGTGTAATTGCCGGCCGCGACGTTGAGATTGATCGCCAGTTGATCAAGGTATTTGAGCAAGTTGATGTCGGTGTTCAGCAGGCCATCCCAGCCCAGAGCCGTGAGATTGACGTTACCGCCCAATAATCCGGAAAACAGTGGATTGAGGATGTTCGACTGCGCCGTATCGATGCTGGCCAGGGTGCTGCGAATATTCAACTGGGCCACCGTCGGCTGCGGTTTGGCGGCCACCGCCGAGGCATTGAGCGTGGTATTGAGACTGACCGGTGTGCCGCTGAACAAGGCCTGTACGCCACCGGCAAAACTGCTGGTCACCGTGCGACTGGCGACGACTTTGACCGCTGCCGCTTGCGTGGCATCCACTGCGAACGTGCGCAGGCCGGTGGCGGCCGTCACCAAGGTGCCGCATGTGGTGGCGAGGGTGTTGCTGGCATCGACGAGGTAGCCATTGCGCACCGCGCTTTGCCCGGCATAACTGGCGGCGCTCAGGCCCGGCAGGCAATTACCGCCACGGCTGACGGCTTCGAGGGCGGCGTTGTCGACCACGCGCTGCAATTTGCGTTGTTCCATGTACAGGCGACCGGTGTCGACCACCAACAGCAGCATCACCACCGCCAGACTGAGGGTGGCCGCCGCCATCAAGCCAATCGCCCCGCGCTGCCGGGCCGGGCTGTTGAATCGCGAACGAGGCGACATGGCGCACTCCTTTGCCGCTAGCTCCATTGGTGCAACTGAGTGTAGACGCGCAATCCCCGGTAGGAGCTGCCGCAGGCTGCGATCTTTTGATCTTGGCCTCGAAAAAGCAAAATCAAAAGATCGCAGCCTTCGGCAGCTCCTACAGGGGTTCGTCGCAGGGCAAAAAATGGGAGCTCAAGAGCTCCCGCTTTTCCTGAACGGATTCAGCGCGGTGGATAGTTGACCAGAATCCGCCCGACCGTCTCGCGGATGGCATTGCTGCGATCCTGCGGATTAGGCTTGCTGGCGAGCATCTGCTCATCACTGCCGCGCCACACCAGTTTGCCGTCCTTGCCGTCGAGCAGGTCGATCTGGATGGTCGCGACCTTGTAGGTGATGTTGCGCGTTTCGTTGTACATCGGTGCGCCCCAGTAGCCGTTCCACGGGCCACCCCAACCGCCGCCGTAGTTGGTCGTTACTTGCTGCTGACGATCCTCGACGATCAAGTAGGTCTGCACACTCAAGTCACCCTTGGCCCCCGCCGCTGCCGGGCGCAAGCCACGCTGATCGAGCTGGTCGGCGACGGCCTGGCGGATGCGTTGCTCGGTCAGGTCGCTTTTGATTCGTGGATCATCGGGGCGATATTGCAGGGCGGGGTCTTTCCAGCTCCAGCTGCGATAGGCGGCAAAGTCGCGGCTGGCATCGAAGTCGTGGTTGACCTGGTTGGCGGCGCAGGCGGTGAGCAGCGCGGCCATGGCCAGTAGAACGAGACGGCGGAACATGGTTTTTCTCCGGTTGAAGACATGAACCTGCGGCAGCTTCTGATTGGCAGGAAGCTAACCGGGAGGATACGCCGACATGGCCTTTTCCACAGCCTCGCGGATCGAATCGGTGCGATCGATTTCGCTGCCCTTGTTCGCGGTTTCAGCACTGGCGCTCCACACCGGTTGCCCCGTGCCGGCATCGAACAGATCTACTTGCACCACCACAACCTGCTCCGAATACGTGCGTACGATCGGCACCGTGTTGTACATGCCATAACCGCGACCATATCGATCATAGCCGCCGTATCCGCCGCCGTAATAACCGTAGTCGTCCTGGACCTGACGCAAGCGGGTTTCCAAACGCAGATTGGCGCTTACCAACAAGTCGGCCGGGCGCTTGTCGTGCAGCGGGCGCAAACCGCGCTGATCGAGGGCATTGCTCACCGCCTCGGCCACTTGCGCCGAATCGGCCCACGCCGTACCCGGCGGCAATTGCCCATTGAGCCAGGCCCAACTGCGATAGCGTCCGTAGTCACGCGGCGGCGCCGGGTACGCGCTGCGGTCGAAGGTGGCGGCGGCCTGGGGCGGTGCAGGCGGCAAGGGCCGCGATTGCGCCACGTACGGGTTGCTGCTTTGGCAGGCAGCCAACCCCAGACAGATCAGCAATAACCCGGATTGAGCTTTCATGTCGCGCTCCGATCAGATCGGCCGGCAGATCCAGTGCAAGTAGCGCCCAAGCCCGGCGAAGCTTGGGTGACGGCGGTGAGCGAGTTCCATCTCGAGCAAATCCGCGAGTTCGGCGCGGGCCTGGAACTCCACCGGCATGTAGTCGTGGAAAACGCGAATCCCGCTCTGGGTTTCGACCTGCCACAGGCCGTCGAGTTGCGTTGCCAATTCCCGTGGGTCCAGCGGTTGTTGCGGGGTCAGGCTCTGCTTTTCCCCGGCCATGCTGTTCTTGCGCATTTTCTTGAAATGGCCTTTGAGCAGGTTGCGGTAGATCAGCGCATCACGGTTGTAGAACGCCAGCGACAACCAGCCACCAGACTTGGTCAACTGATGCAGCACCGGCAGGATCGCGTGGGGTTCGGCGAGCCATTCCAGCACGGCGTGGCAGATCACCAGATCGTACGGTTCAGTAAGTTGCCCGAGCAGTTCCTGCCATGGCGCCTGAATGAACGTCGCGGTTTGCCCGGCTTCAGCGAAACGCTGGCGCGCGCCTTCGAGCATCGGTGCGGCCGGCTCGGTGAAGGTCACATCGTGACCGCGTTCAGCCAGCCACAGCGACATGTGGCCAAGGCCGCCGCCAATGTCGAGCACCCGCAACGGACGACCCGGCAATGCCTCGATAAGATCGGCCTGCAACACCGCGAGGCGAATCGCGCCTTTGGCGCCGCCATAGATTTTTTCGGCGAACCGCGTCGCCAACTGATCGAAATGCCGGTCGCTCATCAGCTGAACCGCCGTTCGCTGTCGGCGAGCTTGGCGCGCACCACTTCATTCATGTCCAACCCCAATTCGCTGCACAGCAGCAACAGATACAGCACGATATCGCCGACTTCCTGCCCGGCGTGGGCGAGTTTGTCCGCCGGCAACTGGCGCGACTGGTCTTCCGTCAGCCACTGGAAGATTTCCACCAGTTCAGACATCTCGACACTGGCCGCCATGGCCAGATTTTTCGGGCTGTGAAATTGCCGCCAGTCATTGCGGTCGCGAATGGCGTGCAGGCGTTCGGTCAGTTCAACAAGGTTCATCGGGCTCTCCTGAAGGCGTATAGCTTCGGGGGGATACCCACCAAAGGCAAGCGGCGCAGGTGATCTGATGTGGGAGCGAGCCTGCTCGCGAATACGGTGTGTCATTCAACCCATCAGTTATCTGATCCACCGTATTCGCGAGCAGGCTCGCTCCCACACAGAATGGGTGCAAACCTTCTATCATGCAGGGAACTCGGCCACCTGCGTTGTGGCCCAAGGCTCAGCTCTTTCATCAGGATGCACACATGCAGGTAGAAAGCTTTTTCGAATGGCTCGGCCAGGCGCTCGGTTCGGTCATCCGCTTTATCGTCGACGGCCTCAGTGGCTTGTTCAACATTCTGAGCAATGCCGGCGGCAACTTTGTCGACGGGCTGGCCAAAACCCTGGGCATGGACACCTCGATCATCAGCATCATCGCGCTGATTGTCGGGTTGATGCTGTTGTGGTCGGCGATTCGGGCGTTCATGAATGCCTCGATCATTGCCGGGATCATCTGGTTGTTGCTGGGGTTGTGGCTATTGAGCTGGATTATTCATTGATCCTGTAAAAGCCCCCTCATATCAGGGGGCTGATCAAATAAAGGATCAATCAATTCAAAGCTGGCAGCACTCAGCTCCCGGATTCTTCGGGCCTGGCTTCTACGGTGTAATGAATATCGATGTCCTCATGTGCGTGAATAACAATTGGAGCGGTGCTGGAATAGGCAAGCAGGCTGTCTCTGAGTATCAGATCGTAAGTCTTGGCATCACGACCGCATTGCAGTCGCTGTGTAGTCAGTTCATAGGGTTTATCGATCTTGTAATAACCCTCCGGAATCGCCTCCAGATCACCGAAAAACAGATTGCCCCCCATTCCGCAGTCTGTCCAAAGATTGCATTCTCCAATAACGGTGATCCTGGCCTGAATCCGTACGACCAGCGTTTGCGCGTCGTCGCGCCTCGGCAGCCAGAAAACATGTTTCCGATCAGGGGCTTTTATCCGGATATTCTCCGGGCGTTCGGAATAGTCCCTGTCGCGCAAAGTTTCCTGAGACACAGGTTCGTGGATGATGTTTCGCTCGTTTTCCATTTCGTTTCCTTACAGCCTGATCATTAGTAAACACAGGCCAATTCAATCCATTAATGTTCCGGACATGCGCCGCAGCGAAATACCCGGCGGTTTTTTTGTTCAACAACCGCTCAACCGCTAATCGCCGCGCGCTTTTTTTCAATCGCGTACGAAATATCAATATGCTCGTGCGCATGAATAACAATGGGTTGTCTGCTCGAATAATCGAACGTGTTATCCGTGAGCACTAACGACACCGTTTCTTCGTGGGTGACCGGGCATCCCTTTCTTGTCGACAGGGTAATCGGCAAATCAAGTCGGAAATATCCCAGCGACTCTTTGTGAAGTCTGCCTGGCAATATAGTCGTCACGTTGCAATCAACGCTTCTTGTTATCTCAGCCTTGATGAGGACCTCAAGGGATGCTTCATCGCTGCGCTTTTTCAGCCAGATAATGTGCTTGCGATAGGGGGCGCTGACTATCGAGTTCTCTGCGCTTTCGAAAAAACCGGTGGAACGAAGCGCCGTCACAACGGCGTTGACGATGCCAGAGATGATGCTTTCAGAGTGATCCATTGCGCCTTCCAGTAATTTGTTTGACTGCTTGAGGGCGATTGAACCCCGTGTGCAAATCTGGTGTGCGGTACATAGATATACGCGGCATGTTTTTGAGCTGGGCGCATAACCCGATGTGTCGTCGGGGAGCGCCATTGCCGCCCGACGCAGATTTCGGGTGCGGTAAATCCGCGGTGCATCGCTACAATGTCCGCTTCCCCAAGGAGCCTGCATGCCCACTCTGATCGCCGACTGGCGCGACCGCCCGACGCACCGCAAGGTCTGGGCACTCGCCGCGCCCATGATTCTGTCGAATATTTCCGTACCGTTGGTGGCGCTGGTCGACAGCACCGTCATCGGCCACCTGCCCCACGCCCATCAATTGGGCGCGGTGGCAGTCGGCGCCAGCCTCTACACTTTTCTCGCCTGGGCCATGGGTTTTCTGCGCATGGGCACCACCGGGTTTGCCGCACAGGCTGCCGGGCGCAGCGACGGTGCGGCATTACGGCAGATTCTGTTGCAGGGCCTGCTGCTGGCGATGGGACTGGCACTCGTGCTTGGCACGTTGGGTGTGCCGCTGAGCGGCGTCGCGCTGCACTTCATGCAACCGTCGGCGGAGCTGGATCAGCTCACTCGGGACTTTTTCCACACGCGGCTGTTCGGCTTGCCGGCGGCGCTGGCCAGTTATGCGCTGGTCGGCTGGTTCCTCGGCACGCAAAACGCCCGGGCGCCGCTGGCGATTCTGCTGAGCACCAACCTGATCAACATCGTTCTCAATTTGTGGTTCGTCATCGGTCTGGACTGGGGCGTGGTCGGCTCGGCGCGGGCCTCGGTCATTGCCGAATGGAGCGGCGCCCTGCTCGGCCTGCTGCTGACACGCAAGGCATTGCGGGCGTATCCGGG
Source organism: Pseudomonas sp. IT-232MI5 (assembly GCF_949767845.1). Classification (NCBI taxonomy): domain Bacteria; kingdom Pseudomonadati; phylum Pseudomonadota; class Gammaproteobacteria; order Pseudomonadales; family Pseudomonadaceae; genus Pseudomonas; species Pseudomonas sp. IT-232MI5. Next base: position 241,773 of record NZ_CATKQE010000003.1, on the reverse strand, counting down.
GCACATTGTCTGGGCGACGCTGAAGGTCTGGCAGAGCTGGCGCCCGTTGCTGGCGGTCAACCGCGACATCTTCATCCGCAGCCTGGCGCTGCAATCGGTGTTTTTCATGATCACCGTGCAAGGCGCGCGACTGGGTGATTCGACGGTGGCCGCCAACGCGCTGCTGCTCAATGGCTTGCTGTTGACGGCGCATGCGCTGGACGGTCTGGCCCATGCCGTCGAAGCTTTGTGCGGACACGCCATCGGCGCCCGTGATCGCCTGGCCCTGCGTCGATCGCTGGTGGTTGCCGGCGGCTGGTCACTGATCGCCAGCCTCGCCTTCGCCACGTTGTTTCTGCTGGCCGGGCACCTGTTCATTGAGATGCAGACCGACATCCAGAGCGTGCGCGACACGGCCTTCGTCTACCTGCCCTACCTCGCCGTGCTGCCGCTGATTGCAGTCTGGAGCTACCTGCTCGACGGCTTGTTCATCGGCGCCACCCGCGCGCGGGAAATGCGCAACGGCATGTTGATCACTGTGGTGCTGTTGATGCCGTTCGCCTGGGCGTTGCAAGGTCTGGGCAATCACGGGCTGTGGATATCTTTTCTGCTGTTCATGGTGTTGCGCAGCCTGACGCTCGGCGCACAAGCCTGGTGGCTCAAACGCAACGATGGCTGGTTCAGTGGCGGCGTTCACTGAGCTGGCGTGTGGGCGATAAACCCGACCACCTGATCGAGCACCGGCGCCAGTTGCCGCAACGGTCGTGACAAGGTCGCAACCAACGTAATGTGATTGGGCCGCGAGTAATACAAGTCCTGCACAGGCACCCCTGCCTCGCGCAGTTTGCTCGCAAGCCCGCCGGTGTTGCGCGTCGGGTTGACCAGATCATCCTCGGTCGCGGCAATCAGCAGCGCGGGCGGTGCGCCGCGACTGACATGGTTGATCGGCTGCGATTGCGGCGGTGAGTCCGGCCAGAAGAACACCGGGCGCACCTCGGGATTCTTGATCGGCAGAAAGTCGTAAGGCCCGGCGAGACCGATCCAGCCGCGCAAATCCTTGGGCGACATGCCCACCGCCGCGAGCCACTCACCATCCAGCGCAAGCATCGCTGCGTTGTATCCGCCAGAGCTGTGACCCATCACATACAAGCGCTGCGGGTTGCCGGCAAACTCGCGGATATGCGCTTTGGTCCACGCCACCGCCCGCGCGCCGTCCTGCAGAAACAGTGGATAGCGCACCTGTGGATACAAACGGTAATCCGCCACCACCGTGACTATCCCCCGGGACGCCAGCGCTTCACCGACAAAGCGGTAGTCAACGCGCGAGCCACTGTTCCAGCTGCCGCCATAGAAAAACACCACCACCGGCGCGCCCGCCATCGGCTGATGCGGCACATACACATCGAGCTTCTGCCGAGGGTCGTCGCCATACGCGATGCCCATGGTTTTGTCGTAGGTGCTGTCCGGTGTCAGCGCGTTGAGCAACTGCACGGGCGAGCAACCGCTCAGCGCCAGCAGCAACACACTGCCGATCACAGCGCCCACCCCTTGCCGGAAAAACCGTGTCATACGCGCCGAACCTCGCCTCAGGACTGATCGCCGCGCCACTGGCGTCGTACATGGTCAAGCCGCTGCTGTTGGGTCAAACCCACCGGCGGTGGCACCAGCACGGCACGCGGATGCAGCAAGCGTAGCCATAACCAGCCATCGAGCACGGTGCGGTCGCTGAATCCTAGCGCCAGGCCTTGTTGAACATGGGAGGACATCGTCGCGTAATCGGTTCCCAACGATTGGCACCAGCGCCAGATGTGCTGTTCCAGCAAGCAGGTTTGCAAGCGTTCGCGCTGGCGCCGGGTCAGGCTTTCTTCGATGCTCAGCGGTTCGACGGCAAGCCCCGGATTGCGCAACTGCTGCCAGCCCTGGCTGCCAATCGCGCGGTCGGCCCAAGTGCCGCCGAACCAGCGCAACTGACGGATCGGCCCGAGCCAGCGGCTCAATTCAGAGGCGTCGCAAGCGTCGAAAAAATAGCTCGCGGTCTGCCGGTTGTAATAGCTGAGCAACGCCCGATGACTCAATCCGAACGACACTGTGAGCATGCGCTGCAAGTGCCTCAGCAACTGTTGCGCCGAGACCTCACTGCCCAGCAACAGCCCACGCCAGGTGTCCGGATCGCGGTGACACAACGCGGCCAATGCCGGGCAATCGCGCAACTCGATCAACACCGGGCCATGCTCGCTGACCGGTTCAAACTCGGTGCCATCGAACAGCTTGAAGCACCGCACATCGGCAAAGGCCTGGCGCAATACCAGCAAGGCCTGCGGTGCATCCGGGCCATCGAGCAACAGCCACTGCGCCATGGGCTCAAGCGCCGCGCCAGTCATGTTGTGCCGCTCTGTTCAAGGGCGGTGACCAGTCGACAACTGCACACCGGCTCTGCGCAGTGACTGAAACTGCCGCCGCCGGGGATCAGGCACAACAGCAGCAACGGCTCGCCGGACGCCAGCAGTTGCTGCAGGCCTTCACTCACCAAGCTGTCGGGCAGTGGCGGGGCATCGTCAGGCTCGGCGACGGCAAGTGGCGGTTGCAGTACACCGCTGATCATCGGCTGATCCGGATCGCCCTCGAAAAAGCTCACCACCACCTCGACGCCATCGCTCAGCGCCGCCATTGGCGTTTGCGCCACGGATGGCGCGAGCGGTAGCCAACAGTGACTCGGCGCGGCGCCTTCACCTTGATAGAGCCAATCGAATTGCACCGCCACCGGGCGCTGGCAATCAGGCTGCGGTTCGTCCACCGTCACCACCCACGCCCGTTGCAGGCTGTGCATGCGCGAGGGCGCAGTGGCTGATGCACACGGCACCTGCAACGCACCAAACAAGCGATTGGCATAAGGACGTTCGAGGGAGGGATCGGCGCGGTGTTCAATGCGTGTGAGCAACCATGGGCGATTGCATTCGGCGAAAGGATGACCGGCCAATCGCAGCCAATGACCGCTGCGCAACGCCGCCAGCTCACTTTGTCCTTCGGCCTGTTGCTGGCCCGATGAGCTGGCCTGCACGGTCTCTTGCAACTGCCATTGGTGCAAGGTGCGAGAAGCGTTATGCCCATTGTCCTCGCGCTGATACCGCGCGGCACCGGCCAAGGGCAACTGCGCCGGATCATCGGCAAAAACCAGACAATGCCGGTCACGGTCGTGTTCAAAGTAATAGTGAATCCGCGCCTGCGCGCACAAGCGCTGGAGCAGTTGCAGATCGGACTCGCGGTATTGGGTGCAGAACGTCCGGGGCGCGTACTCCCCGCGTAACTCGAAGCGGCGCTGGGCACCGACGATGCCGTGCTCTCTGAGCACCTGTTCGATGATCTGCGGCACCGAACGGCCACTGAAGATTCGTTGGCTGAAGCGCAGCGCGAGGCAACCCAGTTTCGGCCCCAGACGGATCCGGCTCAACCGCAAACCCTGTCCATGATCATGCTCATGCTGGACAAGGCTCTGCAATTGCCCGTGCACACCCTCCCCCGACGGCCCGAAACAGAGGAACGCCGAACGGTAAAGCAGACCGGCGAGATCCAGGTGCGGATCGTCGATCAACACATCGATCTCGAACGCAAAGGATTCGCTGAGGGCTTCGCTACCGGTAAAGGCCAGGACTTCGAAGGGGTCGGACAGGCCCGCTACATCGAGACGAAACGACGACTCGTTGACTGGTTCGAACATGGGCGGATCTCTACAGGAGGGGCGGTCGGGGATTCTCGCCGAGAGCCATGGCCGAGTAGAGAGCTGAAGTACAACTTAGGAAATGACCTACGTGAAAAGCAGACCGGATGACTTTGCTGGCCGGGGATGCCAAGCATTTCGCGAAGATTTTGGGAGATATCCCACCGGGTCATGCGAATTTTCCACCACTTTCGGAAAAAATTCGGACAACCCGGCGAGATCGCCACCTGGCGTCAGGAGGACAGGTAGGAGGAACGGGTCAGGCCCAGACGCAAGGCATCGAGAAATTGCGTGCGCTCGCTGGCACTGATGCGGGCACTGGCGCACTTGTCGCGGTAGTGAGTCATCAGTTCTTCCGGCGACAAGTGCACGTAACGCAGCATGTCTTCGATGGTGTCGTGGGTCTCGATGCCGGCGTGGTACACGCTGCCATCGGCGTTCTGGTAGATGTTCACCGAGTCGGTGTCGCCGAACAGGTTGTGCATGTCGCCAAGGATTTCCTGATAGGCGCCGACCAGGAATACGCCCAGCAGGTAGTCTTCGCCTTCATTCAAACCGTGTACTGGCAGGCTGGTTTCGATGCTCTGCTCGTCGACGTACTGGTTGATCTTGCCGTCGGAATCGCAGGTCAGATCCTGCAACACTGCGCGGCGCAGCGGCTCTTCGTCGAGACGGTGCAGCGGGATGATCGGCAGGACCTGATCGATCGCCCAGGTGTCCGGCAGGCTCTGGAATACCGAGAAGTTGCAGATGTACTTGTCGGCCAGCTTGTCGTTGAGTTCGTCGAGCACCTGACGGTGCGAACGCTGACGCGCTTTCAGCGAGTTGTGCAGGCGACGGCAGACAGCGAAGTAGCACTGCTCGGCCAGGGCTTTTTCAGCCAGGGTCAGTTTGCCATCGGCGTATTGCGCGGCCACGTCGCTCATGTAGTGAGTCGCGCGCCAGTAGGTTTCGGTGACCATTTCGATGTCGGTCGGGCCGAGCAGATCAACCAGCCACTGCACGGTTTCCGGCAGCGCTTCCTTGTTTTCGATCTGCGGGATTTCGTCGTTGTGCTTCTCGACGTCGGTGACCTGCACGACCAGCATCGCGTGGTGCGCGGTCAGCGAGCGGCCGCTCTCGGAGAAGATGTGCGGGTGCGGCAACGCCTGCGCGTCGCAGAACTCCTTGAGCATGCCGACCACGACACCGGCGTAATCGTCCATGTCGTAGTTGATCGAGCTGGCGTTGCGCGAGTGCGTGCCGTCGTAGTCGACACCGAGACCACCACCGACGTCGATGTGATCAACCGGCAGACCGAGGTTGCGCAGCTCGCCGTAGTAACGGATCGCTTCCTTGAAGCCGTGCTGGTAGTCGGCCAGGTTGGCGATCTGCGAACCCATGTGGAAGTGCAGCAGACGGATGCCCTGATCGAGACCGGCCGCGCGGAAACGCTCGACCACCGACAGCAGTTGCGCCGCCGACAGACCGAACTTGGATTTTTCGCCACCGGTGTCCGCCCACTTCGACGACGCCAGCGACGACAGACGCACGCGCAGGCCGACCTGTGGCTTGACCTTCAGCGAGGCAGCTTCTTCGATCACCAGACCGACTTCGGATTCTTTCTCGATGACGATGAACACGTTGTGACCGAGCTTCTGACCCATCAGCGCCAGACGGATGAACTCACGATCCTTGTAGCCGTTGCAGACGATGGTGCCGCCCTTCGGCGCCAGCGCCAGCACGGCCAGCAGCTCAGGCTTGGAGCCGGCTTCCAAGCCGATGGACACGTCCTGGGTGGCAATGATGTTCTCGATCACCGCTTCTTGCTGGTTAACCTTGATCGGGTACAGCGCGGTGTACTTGCTCTGGTATTCCAGACGCTCGATGTTGGCATCGAAGGCGCCGGTCAACTGGCGGACACGGTCTTGCAGGATGTCGGGAAAACGGACCAGCAACGGCAAAGACAAACCGCTCTTGCGCAGTTGGTCGACTTGCTCGAACAGGTCGATAGGCGAGCTGCTCGGGCCGTTCGGACGAACTTCGACGCGACCGGCGTCATTGATCGCGAAATACCCGGCCCCCCAATGGCGAATCCCGTAAACACTGCGGCTGTCCGCAACTGTCCATTGGCTGCCATCGTCTTTGCGTGTGCGTCGTACGGACATCGAAGTCCCCTATAAAGAAGTCATAGTGCGTCGCCTGATCGCAGGCCGGCGCAGTCTAAAGAATGAAAATGACGGTTCGTCAGTGCGGCGGTAGACCTCACTGACTGCGTGGAGTTTAGAAACCGGTCATGAACAGGCTCTGTGAAAACCATGGAGACGACGCCGGATCTGAAGTGTTTCAGCGCCGGATCAAGCCGCAGATGGATTTCACAGAGGCTGCTAGCCGCCGGACTTCTTCGCTTTGAAACCGTGCTTGATCAGCTCAGCCAAGAGTAGCTCGACATGATCGCCCTGGATTTCGATGATGCCGTCTTTCAACGCCCCGCCAGTGCCGCAACGTTTCTTCAACGTTGTCGCCAACTCTTTGAGCGCGTCTTCGGCCAGTGGCACGCCGGTGATGGTGGTCACCGTCTTGCCGCCACGGCCCTTGCTCTCGCGACGCACGCGGGCAATGCCGTCACCGGCCGGGATCACGGTTTGTTTGCAGATACAGGCGTCTACCGGCTTACTGCATTCCGGGCAATGACGACCTGCGTCGGTGGAAAATACCAGGCCACCAAGGGCGGCGAAGGATGCGGCTTTTTTGGCCACCGGCAATCCTCTTGGGAGGACAAAGACTGATCGCGACCTTGGGCAAGGTCATCGACCGCGAAGCCCCACTCAGGCAGGGGCAGCGCTACTGCACCGATAAAGCGCCAAATGTAGGAGCTGTCGAGTGAAACGAGGCTGCGATCTTTTGATTTCGACGCCAAAACAAAAAATCAAAAGATCGCAGCCTGCGGCAGCTCCTACAAAAAGCACTCGCGGCGCAGCTTGAAAAGGTCGCGCAGTGTAACGGCAAAAATCCCGATTGCTAAGTGCCAATCGGCGCCAATTTATGTGTTCTTTGCGACGTCGCTTTGCTGCGCCTTCAGATAGCGCTTCAAAGCGGCCAGAGAGTCCGGGCAATAAGGCTTCTGCTCGATTTCCCGCATGACCTGATCGACTGGAATAAACCGCGCTTCCAGCACTTCTTCAGGTTGCAGGTTCAACGGGCCGTCCCACACGGCAGAAAACGCCGAACACCACAGACGATTGCCGGTGTCTTCGAAGTAGAAATGGTCATGGGCCGTCAGCTCTACGCCGCTGACACCCAATTCTTCTTCCAGCTCACGGGCCGCCGACTCGGCGTAGGTCTCGTCCGCCTGCACCATGCCGCCCGCCGCGACATCCCAGTAGCCGGGATAAATCGCCTTGCTCAAGGTGCGCCGGTGCACGCAAAGCTCACCGGCGGAATTGAACAACATGATGTAGGTGCCTCGACCAATCAGCCCACGCTCGCGCAGATCGGCACGGACGAGCGCGCCGAGCAGGTTGTCCTGCTCGTCGACCCAGGCGATCTGTTCGGCATCCGAGGCGGCGCGATGGGCCGCCTCTTTGGCGTTCTGACTCATGAATCAGCCCTGATTGAGCAGTTGACGCAAATCGATCACAGCGGCGTTGGCACGGGAAATATAGTTGGCCATGACCAGCGAGTGGTTGGCGAGGACGCCGAAGCCGCTTCCGTTAAGAATCATAGGACTCCAGACCGGTTCCTGCGAGGCTTCCAGTTCACGGATGATCTGACGCACGCTGACCGTGGCATTCTTCTTCGCCAGCACATCGGCGAAGTCGACCTCGATGGCGCGCAGCAGGTGCGACAGCGCCCAGGCCTGACCACGCGCTTCGTAGAACACGTTGTCGATCTGCATCCACGGGGTTTCGACGACTTCTTCATCAACCTGCGGCACTTCGCCGATCGCCGGCACTTCGGTTTTCAGCGCGGTATTGAGTTTGACCCGGCCAACGCTGGCCGACAGGCGTTGCGACAGCGAACCGAGACGGGTGCCGACGTCGCCCAGCCAGTTGTTCAGGTTGTCGGCGCGGGCATAGAACAGCGCGTTTTTCTGGGTTGGATCAGACAGGCGAGCCTGATAGCGGCTCAGCGAGTTGATGCCTTCCTGATACTCCGACTCACTCGACGGCAAGATCCAGCTCTTGTTGTCGAAGTTGAAACGCGGCTCGGCCTTGGCCAGATCGGCATCTTCCGCCGACTGCGATTGCGAACGGGCAAAGTCTTTACGCAGGGCGCGGGTCAGGTCGCGCACCTGCACCAGAACGCCGTATTCCCAGCTTGGCGTGTTGTCCATCCACAGGCCCGGCGGGAAGCGGTCATTGGAAATATAGCCGCCCGGCTTGTTGAGCAAGGTGCCGGCAACGGTCTTCAGGGTTTCGACGGTGGTGTAGCCGATCACCATCTGCTTGCCTTCTTTCTCGGCCGCCACTTGAGCGTTTTGCGCGACCGGAAACAGCGCCGGCTCCTGGCTCCAGTACCAGCCCAGGCCAATGGTCACCAGCAGATAGAGGCCGATCAGCGTGGCCAAAGCTCGGCTGAACAGCACCCCACCGACATAGCTGCGGGCGGCCGACTTGGGCTCGGCGGCACGTTCAGGCGCGCTGCCCGCGCGGTTTTTCCAGTCCAGCATGGCGATATCCTTTCAATCACTTGGGTTCAACGGTTCGACCACAACCATACAACAACGTGCCAAGGCCGGGCACCCGCGCGTAAAGATAAGCCGCAATTCGTATGGGCGAATGACGCTTCGACGATGACTAAGGGAATCCCCGATGCCCACGCTTCAGCCCATTGGCTTGAAAACCATCGCAAAGGTCACTCAGCGCTCGGGTAAAAGCACGACAGCGTGGTCATCCTGATCACCCTGTTTAGTCAGGGAGTGCCCGGTCTACGGGGACTTGTCAGACGCCAAGGTCAAAAACAAAACCGTCCGGTCAGAAACTGAATAGTGACGCATTGCAGATTATTGACGTACGACACTCGTGTAAGGGAAAAGAGGTGCTAGCATAGAGCCACCAGTCGATCTCAGCATGCAGCCTAACTAGTAGTCAGGATATGACCGAGCCAGAAGACCCCAGCCGTGAGCGTCTCAAGCACCACTTTGCCCAGCGGGTAATTCATCAGGCACGTCAGATTCTTGAGATATGGCAGCGCCTGCAACGCAGTGAGTGGTCCACTGTCGACCTCGCCGAACTGAGCGAGGCCAACCTGCGCCTGCTGCGTTTTGCCGAGCGCTTCGAACAGCCGGAACACACTCAGCTCGCGCGGCACATCAGCCAATCGCTGGAAGCAGTGGACGCCAATCGCGGCCGCCTCAGCAGCGGCCTGATCACCGACCTCAATCGCTTGATGCAGCGCTTGTCGCGTACCGGCCTGCGCCATGGCGACCAACTCGACCAGACTTTTTTGCCGCCTCTGCGCAAACCGATCTACGTAATGCTGCAGGACTACGACCGCGCCGAGCGTCTGGCCAAGCAACTGGAATTTTTCGGCCTGAGCGCGCAGGCGCTGGACAGTGTTTCAGCCTTTCGCTCCTCAATGGTCGAACGTCTGCCAGCAGCGATCGTCATGGACGTGGACTTCAGCGGCGCCGGCATCGGTCTGAAGCTCGCCGCCGAAGCCCAGGTCGGGCTGGAAGAGCCGCTACCGCTGCTGTTCTTCAGCCTGCACGAAACCGACACGCCGACGCGTCTCGCCGCCGTGCGTGCCGGTGGCCAGGAGTTCCTCACCGGCACTCTCGAAGCATCGAGTCTGCTGGAAAAAATTGAGGTCCTCACCTGCGTCGCCCAGTACGAACCTTATAAAGTGTTGATCATCGACGACTCACGCGCGCAAGCCCTGCACACCGAACGCCTGCTCAACAGCGCCGGGATCGTCACGCGCACCTTGATCGAACCGATTCAGGCGATGGCCGAGCTGGCCGATTTCCAGCCGGACCTGATCATCCTCGACATGTACATGCCGGCCTGCACCGGCACCGAACTGGCCAAAGTGATTCGCCACAATGATCGCTACGTCAGCGTGCCGATCATTTATCTGTCGGCCGAAGACGATCTGGACAAGCAACTCGACGCCATGAGCGAAGGCGGCGATGACTTCCTGACCAAACCGATCAAGCCGCGCCACCTGATCACTACCGTGCGCAACCGCGCCGCCCGCGCGCGCAATCTGAAAGCACGGATGGTCCGCGACAGCCTTACCGGCCTGTACAACCACACGCATATTCTGCAACTGCTCGAGGATTGCTCATTCCGCGCCCGCCGCGAGAACAAGCCGCTGAGCTTTGCCATGCTCGACATCGACCACTTCAAACGGGTCAACGACAGTCACGGCCATCCGATGGGCGACCGTGTGATCAAGAGCCTCGCGCTGTTTCTCAAGCAGCGCTTGCGTAAGACCGATTTCATTGGCCGATACGGCGGCGAAGAATTCGCCATCGTCATGCCCGACACTGATATAGAAGCCGCGCACAAAGTGCTCGACGAAATCCGCCAGCGCTTCGCCGAAATCCATTATCCGGCGCAGCCGCAGGATTTGTGGTGCACCTTCAGTGCCGGCGTGGTGGAAATGCACGATGACTGCGACAGCCTGATGATGGCCAGTCAGGCCGACGAAGCGCTGTACCGGGCCAAGGGGGCCGGGCGCAACCGGGTGCAGACCGCGCGCGACTCAAAGCAAAGTGCCACTTTTTCATCAGATTCCACTGATTCGGTCATAACCCTGTAACAGAACCGCAATAAATTCAGGCGCTTACCATTTCTGCCGTTGGTAGCCGTCATGCGCCTGAAGTTGCTCACCAATCTCAATACGCTGCTGCTGGTCGCCGTGTGCCTGGCACTCGGCGCTACGCTGTGGTGGTCGCAAAAAGCCCTCGAACGCCCGTATCTGTTGATGGAGCGTTATCTGGGGCTGTCGCAACAATTTCAGAACGAGGTGGCACGCAACGTTGAGGACTACCTCGGCAGCGGTGATGCCCTGCGCCTGAGCAGCGCCAGCCAGGCCATCGATAGCCTGCGCAAAGAACTCGATGAGTTGCCGCCGGCGCTGGCTGAAACGCTGCGCCCGAGCCTGTCGGGCCTGGATGAGTTCAGCAAAACCGACTTGCTCGCGGCCGGCAAACTGGCGGGTGATCCGCAGGCGTTGCTATTGCAGGCCGAGCGCGAATTGAGCGCCAGCCTCGATCAGTTCAGCACCTACGCCAACGGTAATCCGGCTTATCTGGCGCCGTTGCTCATCGCCTCTCAGCACTTGGGCAAACTGTCACTGGCGCGGGGCAAACTGGTCAGCAGCGGGCGCAGCGAACTGGCGGCCGATGTTGAGCGCGAAGTCACCAGTATTCGCTCGCAGGCTCAAGCGCTTGATGCCCTGCCGCTGCTCGGCGTCGTCGCCAACAATGAATCGGGCAGCGACGACTTCGCGGCGATGATGGGCATCGAGAACAGTGAAAAAACCGTCGCCGAAGATGCCGGGGTCGGCCTCAAGCGTGAACTCAACAGTTTGTTGGCCCGCTACCCGGCGGAGCTTGCGCGCACTCGCGACCAGATCCAGAAACGCGCCGACCTCAGCGCCGCCACTCACCAGAAAATCGCCGCCGTACAGCAAGCCATCGCCGGACTAGAGCCGGTGGTACGCGCCCAGCACGGCCAGATCCAGGGCGAAGTGCGCTTGATGCAAGGCGTGATGATCGGCCTGATTCTGCTGATCGCGTTGCTGATCGATACCTTGCAGCGCCGGCTCTCGCGCACCCTGACCAATCTGGCGCCGGCGCTTTCGACCTGGGCCGAAGGCGATTTCAGCCGCGATATTCATCTGGGCAAGACCAACCGCGAACTGCACGACATCGAAGCCTCGCTAAACCGCTTGCGTGCCTATCTGGTGGATCTGGTCGGGACGATTCGCGGCAATGCCGAACAAGTCGCGGGCAGCAGCCGCACCCTCGCCGAACTGAGCAACGACTTGCACAGCGGGGCAGAACATCAGGCCGGCGATACCGCGCTGATCCGCGATTCCCTCGGCGAACTTGAAGCGACAATCCAGCAAGTTGCCGGTGATGCACAACAGGCAGCAGAGGCCAGCCGTCACGCCGGACTGGCCGTTGTGCATGGCCAGACCGTGATCGGCCAGAGCCTGACCGGCCTGCACGCGCTGGTCGGTGAAGTTCAGGGCAACGCGCAGATGATCGAGCATTTGGCCGAAGAGTCGGCAACCATTGGCGGCGTGTTGACGGTGATCCGCTCGATTGCCGACCAGACCAACCTGCTGGCGCTGAACGCGGCGATTGAAGCGGCGCGCGCCGGGGAAATGGGCCGTGGTTTTGCCGTGGTGGCCGAGGAAGTGCGCTCGCTGGCACAACGCACCGCCGGTGCTACAGCGGAAATTCAGACGCTGATCGCCGGCCTGCAAACAGCGGCGCGGCAATCGGTCGAAGGCATGCGCGCACAGGTCGAACACGCCGAAGCCACAGCCAACCAGGCGCAAGCAGCGGATGGTGCGCTGGATAAAATCGTCGGCGCGATCCAGACCATCTCCGAGACGGCGATACGCATTGCCGATGTCACTGCGCAACAGAGCGGCGCTGTCAGCGAGATTCGCGATCACAGTGAGCGGATTCATCAGTTGGGTGGGGATAACTTGCTGCGGATCGGCCAAGGTCGCGAACAGGGCGAGAACTTGCTGGTTCTTGGCGGGCAACTGCATACAGCCGTTCAGGCCTTTCGTGTCTGACAAAGATCCCTGTAGGAGCTGCCGAAGGCTGCGATCTTTTGATCTTGCTTCTAAAAATCAAAAGATCGCAGCCTTCGGCAGCTCCTACAAGGATTGCCGCAAATGACCGGATCAAATCACTTGGTCACATATTTCGCGCAAACATCGGCCATCGTGCTGGCTATTGCATAGAACTGGACAGTCACAAAGTCTTTGCGGCATAGTCGCCGGGTTCTGACGATTGCTCACTCATAACAAGGACTACGCAGATGGCAACCCTCCTGGTGCTGCACGGCCCCAACCTGAACCTGCTCGGCACCCGCGAACCCGGCACTTACGGTTCAACGACCCTGGCGCAGATCAATCAGGATCTGGAGCGCCGCGCCCGTGAAGCCGGCCATCACCTGCTGTATCTGCAAAGCAATGCCGAGTACGAATTGATCGACCGCATCCACGCTGCGCGCGGCGAAGGCGTCGATTTCATTCTGATCAATCCGGCGGCTTTTACGCATACAAGTGTCGCATTACGTGACGCGTTGCTGGGAGTGAGCATCCCATTCATCGAAGTGCATTTGTCCAACGTGCACAAACGCGAACCTTTCCGCCATCACTCTTACTTCTCCGATGTAGCGGTGGGAGTGATCTGCGGCCTTGGCGCCAGCGGTTACCGACTGGCCCTGGAGGCTGCACTAGAACAGCTTGAAACACAGGCAACGACTTGAACTACAAGCGTTAAGCGCCCCTGACCGACCCTTGGGAGTTGATGATTCATGGATATCCGTAAAGTTAAGAAACTGATCGAATTGCTGGAAGAGTCCGGCATCGACGAGCTCGAGATCAAGGAAGGCGAAGAGTCCGTACGCATCAGCCGTCACAGCAAGACCCCGGCTCAGCAGTACTACGCGCCGGCGCCGATGCAAGCGCCGGCTGCCGCACCTGTTGCTGCTGCTCCGGTGGCTGCCGCCGCCCCGGCTGCCGCTGCTGCTCCAGCGCTGAACGGCACCGTTGCCCGTTCGCCGATGGTCGGCACGTTCTACCGTAAATCTTCGCCAACCTCGCCGTCCTTCGTTGAAGTCGGCCAGACCGTGAAGAAAGGCGACACTCTGTGCATCGTCGAAGCCATGAAGATGATGAACCACATCGAAGCTGAAACCAGCGGTGTGATCGAGTCCATCCTCGTCGAAGACGGCCAGCCGGTTGAGTACGACCAACCGCTGTTCACCATCGTTTGAACTGCGGAGAGCCTTTGATGACTGCGAAGTTGGAAAAAGTTCTGATCGCTAACCGCGGTGAGATCGCCCTGCGGATTCTGCGTGCCTGCAAAGAGATGGGCATCAAGACCGTCGCCGTTTACTCCAAGGCCGACAAAGAGCTGATGCACCTGGGTCTGGCAGACGAATCCGTCTGCATCGGCCCGGCTTCTGCCGCGCACTCTTACCTGCACATCCCGGCCATCATCGCTGCCGCTGAAGTGACTGGCGCTACCGCCATTCACCCAGGCTACGGTTTCCTCGCGGAAAACGCCGATTTTGCCGAGCAGGTCGAGAACTCCGGCTTCGCTTTCATCGGCCCGAAAGCCGAAACCATCCGCCTGATGGGCGACAAGGTTTCGGCCAAGCACGCGATGATCGAAGCAGGCGTGCCAACCGTTCCAGGTTCCGACGGCCCACTGCCGGAAGACGAAGAAACGGCGCTGCGCATCGGTCGTGAAGTCGGCTACCCGGTGATCATCAAAGCCGCTGGCGGCGGTGGTGGTCGCGGCATGCGTGTGGTGCACAAGGAAGAAGACCTGATCGCCTTCGCCAAACTGACCCGCACCGAAGCTGGCGCGGCGTTCGGCAACCCGATGGTGTATCTGGAAAAATTCCTCACCAACCCGCGTCACGTCGAAGTGCAAGTGCTGTCCGACGGCCAGGGTCATGCGATCCATCTGGGCGACCGCGATTGCTCGCTGCAACGTCGTCACCAGAAAGTTCTCGAAGAGGCGCCGGCACCGGGCATCGACGAGAAGGCACGCGAAGAAGTGCTGGCACGCTGCGTCAAGGCGTGCATCGACATCGGCTACCGTGGCGCCGGTACTTTCGAGTTCCTCTACGAGAACGGTCGTTTCTACTTCATCGAAATGAACACCCGTGTTCAGGTGGAGCACCCGGTTTCGGAAATGGTCACCGGTATCGACATCGTCAAGGAGATGCTCAGCATCGCCGCCGGCAACAAGCTGTCGTTCACGCAGGATGACGTGGTGATCCGCGGTCACTCGCTGGAATGCCGGATCAACGCTGAAGACCCGAAAACCTTCATGCCGAGCCCGGGTACGGTCAAGCATTTCCACGCCCCAGGCGGCAACGGCGTTCGCGTCGATTCGCACCTGTACAGTGGCTATGCGGTTCCGCCGAACTACGACTCGCTGATCGGCAAGCTGATCACTTACGGTGCCACCCGCGACGAAGCCATGGCCCGCATGCGCAATGCCCTGGACGAAATCGTGGTTGACGGGATCAAGACCAACATCCCGCTGCACCGTGATCTGGTTCGCGACGAAGGCTTCTGCAAGGGTGGTGTGAACATTCACTACCTCGAGCACAAGCTGGCTGGCGAGAAGCACTAAGCTTCAGCCCGCACCTGACAAAGCCGCCTTCGGGCGGCTTTGTTGTTTCTGCTGCAAAGTCAAAAGATCGCAGCCTGCGGCAGCTCCTGCCTTGGAATGCGAACTCCTGTAGGAGCTGCCGCAGGCTGCGATCTTTTGATCTTCAACCATGTTCGTGTTCTGCCGCGCGCTCGCGTAAACTTGCGCGCTTCTCGCCGGCCGCTAGGCTGCAATCAATATTTTTCAAAGGTGCCCGCCATGCCTTGGCTGCAAGTACGTCTCGCCATCAGCCCGGAACAAGCCGAAACCTACGAAGACGCTTTCCTTGAAGTCGGCGCTGTGTCGGTGACCTTCATGGACGCCGAAGATCAGCCGATCTTCGAACCGGAACTCAACACCACCCCGTTGTGGGCGCACACGCACCTGCTGGCGCTGTTCGAAGGCGGCACCGAACCGGCACCGGTTCTGGCCCATCTGGAACTGCTGACCGGCAGCCCGCTACCCGAGCATCACAGCGAAGTCATCGAAGACCAGGACTGGGAACGCAGCTGGATGGACGGTTTTGAGCCGATGCGTTTCGGCCAGCGCCTGTGGATCGTGCCGAGCTGGCACGCCGCGCCGGAACCTGATGCGGTCAACCTGCTGCTCGATCCGGGTCTGGCCTTCGGCACCGGCACGCACCCGACCACCGCGCTCTGCCTGGAATGGCTCGACGGTCAGGACCTGAAAGACTGCAACGTGCTCGACTTCGGTTGCGGCTCGGGGATTCTGGCGATCGCCGCCCTGCTGCTCGGCGCCAAGGAAGCGGTCGGCACTGACATCGACGTGCAGGCGCTGGAAGCTTCGCGCGACAACGCCGGGCGCAACAACATTGCCGATGAGCTGTTCCCGCTGTACTTGCCGGAAGATCTGCCGCAAGTTCAAGCCGATGTGCTGGTCGCCAACATTCTTGCCGGCCCGCTGGTTTCGCTGGCGCCGCAACTGTCCGGGCTGGTCAAGTCCGGTGGACGCCTGGCGCTGTCGGGCATCCTCGCTGAGCAGGGTGACGAAGTGGCTGCAGCTTACGCGCAGGACTTTGATCTCGACCCGATCGCCAATCGCGATGGCTGGGTGCGCATCACTGGCCGTCGGCGCTAATATGTCCGCCTGCATAATCCGGATCGCCGCATGACCGACAGTTTCGTCACCCAGTGCCCGCATTGCCAAACCAGTTTCCGCGTCAGCCATGCTCAATTGAGCGTGGCCCGCGGGGTGGTTCGCTGCGGCTCCTGCCTGCAAGTGTTCAACGCCGCCAAACAGCTGCTGGAACAACACGCCGGCAAGGACGCGGTGACGCCGATTGCACCACCGCTCGCCGAGCTGCCTGTCGAGGCGTCGCCGAGCATTGCCGCGCCGCCTGTTGTCGAGCCCCCCGCCATTGAACCTGCGGCACCGCGTGCCATCAGCCAGAAACAATGGAGCGCCTCGGCGCTTGATCTCGACAGCCTCGATCTGGACGAAGAACTGGCCCGTCTCGAACAACGGGAAATCCAGCCCGCCACCGAACTCGGCCGCCCGCGCGAAGAGTCCCTGAGCGCCCGTCGCGACAGCCCCGAGCCCGATGATGCCGCGTGGCCTGGCAGCCTGTTCAGCGAACCCGCCGATGAGCGGATCCCTGAGCCGGACGACGAACCACAAGCCGACGACATTGAACCGCTCACCTCCGAGCGCACCGAGCCTTCGCTGTCGCTGGAACCGGTGGATGTGGATGACGAGCCGGCGATTCCGCAT
The DNA here is from genome assembly GCF_949767845.1 of Pseudomonas sp. IT-232MI5. Taxonomy (NCBI): domain Bacteria; kingdom Pseudomonadati; phylum Pseudomonadota; class Gammaproteobacteria; order Pseudomonadales; family Pseudomonadaceae; genus Pseudomonas; species Pseudomonas sp. IT-232MI5. The sequence goes on along the minus strand of NZ_CATKQE010000003.1, from coordinate 224,998 downwards.
CTGCGCTTGCACGACCCGATCGACCCGAATGCCCGCCGCGAACGCTTGTCGGCCAGCGACGAGGTCGATGACGACGATTTGCCATCGATCGAACCGCTGCGCAAAAAGCGCGAGCGCGCAGAGCCCGGCGTACGTGCCGAAGTCCTGCAGGACCTGACCGACGACCCACTGCAACTGGACTGGCAGAAACGCCGCTCACCGTGGGGACGCCGCTTGCTTTGGCTGTTGTTGGTCCTGCTGGCGGCAGGTGGACTGGCTGCCCAGTACATTTCCTATCATTTCGATGAACTGGCTCGACAGGATCAATACCGCCCGTGGTTTCAGCAAATCTGCCCGCAGATCGGCTGCACGGTGCCGTCGAAGGTCGACATCGCCCGGATCAAGAGCAGCAATCTGGTGGTGCGCAGTCACCCGGAGTTCAACGGTGCACTGGTGGTCGACGCGATCATTTATAACCGCGCGACGTTCTCTCAGCCCTTTCCATTACTGGAACTGCGCTTCGCCGACCTCAACGGCCACCTGATCGCCAGTCGTCGTTTCAAACCCGGCGAGTACCTTAGAGGAGATCTCGAAGGTCTGGCCGAAATGCCGCCGCAGACGCCGATCCATATTGCGCTGGATATTCTCGATCCCGGCCCCAAAGCGGTGAATTACAGCCTGAGTTTCCACTCACCCGAGTGAATCCCTGCATGGCTTTCGAATTGACGGCGGTTTTCTGACTTTGCCAGCCACGACCAAACCGGCGGCGATAACAGAATAACTGTTCAGATTTTGTTCAATTCAGCCTTTATCCAGTCATCGAGAGCGGGTATCATGCCAACCCTTTTTCGAACTCTCATGATCCGGCCCCACCTCAGGGAAGTCCTATGTCGGCGGTACGCATCGGCCCATACACATTGCAGAACGGCTTGATTCTCGCCCCGATGGCGGGCGTCACCGATCAGCCCTTTCGTCAGCTGTGCAAGCGTTTGGGCGCAGGGCTTGTAGTCTCGGAAATGGTCACCAGTGACATGAGCCTGTGGAACACCCGCAAGTCGCGCATGCGCATGATCCACGAAGGCGATCCCGAGCCACGCTCAGTGCAGATTGCCGGTGGTGATGCACAGATGCTGGCGGACGCAGCGCGGGCCAACGTCGAACTGGGCGCACAGATTATTGATATCAACATGGGTTGCCCGGCAAAGAAGGTCTGCAACAAGGCCGCCGGTTCCGCGTTGTTGAAAGATGAAACACTGGTGACCGAGATCCTGCAGGCCGTTGTGGCTGCGGTTGATGTGCCGGTCACCCTGAAGATCCGCACCGGCTGGGATCGCGACAACAAGAACGGCCTGACCGTGGCGAAGATCGCCGAGCAGGCCGGGATCACCGCGCTGGCAGTGCACGGCCGCACTCGCGCCGATCTTTACAAGGGTGAAGCCGAGTACGACACGATTGCCGCGATCAAGCAGGCCGTGTCGATCCCGGTGTTCGCCAATGGCGATATCGATTCGCCGGAGAAGGCCCGTTACGTGCTTGACGCGACCGGTGCCGATGGCCTGTTGGTAGGCCGCGCCGCCCAAGGGCGGCCATGGATTTTTCGCGAGATCGAACACTTCCTGCGTACCGGCGAGAAATTGCCGGCGCCGGAGCTGATCGAAGTGGAACACATACTGCTGGAGCATCTGGCCGCACTTCACGCTTTCTATGGGGACGTGATGGGCGTGCGCATTGCGCGCAAGCATGTGGGCTGGTATCTCGCAACCTTGCCGGGCGCCAGGGAGTTTCGCGCCCACTTCAATCGTTTGGATGGTACGGAAACACAATGCGCCAATGTTCGGGAGTTCTTCGCCGAGCATTACAAGAGCCTGACAGGGGACGAAGAAGGGGTGGCCGCATGACGATGATGACCGAGACTTTAGTGAGTGGAACAGCACCCGTGAGCGACAACGTGAATTTGAAACAGCACCTCAATACCCCGAGCGAAGAAGGCCAGACCCTTCGCGGGAGTGTCGAGAAGGCGCTGCACAATTATTTCGCCCACCTTGAGGGCGCGTCCGTCACGGATGTGTACAACCTGGTGCTCTCCGAAGTCGAGGCTCCCCTGCTCGAAAGCGTGATGAACTACGTCAAGGGCAACCAGACCAAGGCCAGTGAGCTGCTGGGACTTAACCGCGGCACGCTGCGCAAGAAACTCAAGCAGTACGATCTGCTGTAAGCATTCAATCAAACCAGAAAGGCGCCCGCGTAAAAAACGGTCGCCTTTTTTGCTGACTTCCTTTGCTTTTGATGGAAATTGAGATGACCGACCAGACTACCCGCCTGCCGATCCGCCGCGCCTTGATCAGCGTTTCCGACAAGACCGGGATCCTCGAATTCGCCAAGGAGCTTGAAGCCCTGGGCGTCGAGATCCTCTCCACCGGCGGGACGTTCAAGCTGCTGCGCGACAACGGTGTTGCCGCAGTGGAAGTCGCGGATTACACCGGTTTCGCCGAGATGATGGACGGTCGGGTGAAAACCCTGCACCCGAAAATCCACGGCGGCATCCTCGGTCGTCGCGGTATCGACGATGCAATCATGAGCGAGCACGGCATCAAGCCGATCGATCTGGTTGCCGTTAACCTCTATCCGTTCGAGGCCACCATCAACAAGCCAGGCTGCGACCTGCCGACCGCCATCGAGAACATCGACATCGGCGGCCCGACCATGGTCCGTTCGGCAGCGAAAAACCATAAAGACGTAGCGATCGTGGTAAATGCCAGCGATTACGCCAGCGTGCTCGAAGGCCTCAAGGCCGGTGGCCTGACCTACGCTCAGCGTTTCGACCTGATGCTCAAGGCCTTCGAACACACCGCCGCCTACGACGGCATGATCGCCAACTACATGGGCACCGTGAACCAGGCCGCTGAAACCCTGAGCACTGAAGGCCGCAGCGAATTCCCGCGCACCTTCAACAGCCAGTTCATCAAGGCCCAGGAAATGCGCTACGGCGAGAACCCGCACCAGAGCGCGGCGTTCTACGTGGAAGCCAAGCCTGCCGAAGTCGGCATCGCCACCGCGACCCAACTGCAAGGCAAAGAGCTGTCGTACAACAACGTGGCCGACACCGACGCCGCGCTGGAATGCGTGAAGAGCTTCGTCAAGCCAGCCTGCGTGATCGTCAAGCACGCCAACCCGTGCGGCGTGGCAGTCAGCCCGGACGCTGAGGGCGGCATCCGTCAGGCCTACGAACTGGCTTACGCGACTGACACCGAATCTGCGTTCGGCGGCATCATTGCCTTCAACCGTGAACTGGATGCCGAGACCGCCAAAGCGATCGTCGAGCGTCAGTTCGTGGAAGTGATCATCGCCCCTAGCGTCAGCGAAGAAGCCCGCGCCATTGTTGCGGCGAAAGCCAACGTACGTCTGCTGGCCTGCGGCGAGTGGTCGGCTGACCGCGCTGCAGCGTGGGACTACAAGCGCGTCAACGGCGGCCTGCTGGTACAGAGCCGCGACATCGGCATGATCAGCGCCGATGACCTGAAAGTCGTGACCAAACGTGCGCCGACCGAACAGGAGATCCACGACCTGATCTTCGCCTGGAAAGTCGCCAAGTACGTTAAGTCCAACGCCATCGTCTACGCCAAGAACCGTCAGACCATCGGTGTCGGCGCAGGCCAGATGAGCCGCGTAAACTCGGCACGTATCGCCGCAATCAAGGCTGAGCACGCCGGTCTGCAAGTGGCCGGTTCGGTGATGGCATCGGACGCGTTCTTCCCGTTCCGTGACGGTCTGGACAACGCGGCCAAGGTCGGCATCACTGCGGTGATCCAGCCGGGTGGCTCGATGCGTGATGCTGAAGTGATTGCTGCTGCTGACGAAGCCGGTATCGCGATGGTGTTCACCGGCATGCGCCACTTCCGTCACTGATTATTGCTTGATCGTACCCACGCTCTGCGTGGGCACGCAGCCCGGGACGCTCCGCGTCCCTCGGACGCAGAGCGTCCGTAGAGGCATTCCCACGCAGAGCGTGGGAACGATCAGCCCCCACAGAATTAGCGTCATCCGAGGTTTTTGAAATGAATGTTTTGATCATTGGCAGCGGTGGCCGTGAACACGCCCTGGCCTGGAAAGTGGCTCAGGATCCGCGCGTGCAGAAGGTTTTTGTCGCTCCGGGCAACGCTGGCACCGCCATTGAAGCCAAGTGCGAAAACGTCGCCATCGACGTGCTGGCCCTTGAGCAACTGGCCGACTTCGCCGAGAAAAACGTTGCCCTGACCATCGTCGGCCCGGAAGTGCCGCTGGTGGCTGGCGTCGTTGATCTGTTCCGCTCCCGTGGCCTGGACTGCTTCGGTCCGACCGCCGGCGCTGCGCAACTGGAAGGTTCGAAAGCCTTCACCAAGGATTTCCTCGCCCGTCACAAGATTCCGACCGCCGACTACCAGAACTTCACCGAGATCGAGCCGGCCCTGGCTTATCTGCGTGAAAAAGGCGCACCGATCGTGATCAAGGCCGATGGCCTGGCCGCCGGTAAAGGCGTGATCGTCGCCATGACCCTGGCTGAAGCCGAAGACGCCGTGCGTGACATGCTCGCCGGCAACGCTTTCGGTGACGCTGGTTCGCGCGTGGTCATCGAAGAATTCCTCGACGGCGAAGAAGCTTCGTTCATCGTCATGGTCGACGGCAAAAACGTTTTGCCGATGGCCACCAGCCAGGACCACAAACGTGTTGGCGACGGCGACAGCGGCCCGAACACTGGCGGCATGGGTGCCTACTCCCCTGCCCCGGTGGTCACCGCCGACGTGCACAAGCGCGTGATGGATCTGGTGATCTGGCCGACCGTGCGCGGCATGGCTGAGGAAGGCAACGTCTACACTGGCTTCCTCTACGCCGGTCTGATGATCGACAAAGCCGGCAACCCGAAAGTCATCGAGTTCAACTGCCGCTTCGGCGATCCGGAAACCCAACCGGTGATGCTGCGTCTGCAGTCGAGCCTGGTGCTGCTGGTTGAAGCGGCGCTCGCGCAAGCGCTGGACAAGGTCGAAGCCCAATGGGATCCACGCCCGAGCGTCGGCATCGTGCTGGCCGCTGGCGGCTACCCGGGCGACTACGCCAAGGGCGCAGCGATCAACGGTCTCGATGCTGCGGCGAAGCTGGAAGGCAAGGTCTTCCACGCCGGCACGGCACTGAAAGACAGCAACGTCGTCACTGCCGGCGGTCGCGTGCTCTGCGCCACCGCAATGGGCGCCAGCGTCGGTGAAGCGCAGCAGCAAGCCTACAAGCTCGCGGCCGCCATCGACTGGGAAGGCTGCTTCTACCGCAAGGACATTGGCTACCGCGCCATTGCCCGTGAACGTGGCGAAACCCAGGAATAAGCTGTCGATCAAGTCCGGCGAGGGATACCGTTCCTCGCCGGGCTGTTCCGCCGCCGCGCATCGTTATATTCTGGCATCAACCTACGAAGGGATTTCGCCGTGCGCTGGCTCAGGATTGCCATAAGCTTCACCGTCACGTTGCTGACCTTGCTCTGCATGCTCCCGGCCCAGGCCGCGCAAGGCAGTGGCTGGTCGGTATTGCTCGACGATCAAGGCAATCTGCAACTGAGTGATATCCGCTCCGCTCGCTACACCAATCAATTCAGCCCCATCGACCTTGACCGCCTCACCGCGTCCGAACCCGATGGCGCCTTGTGGCTGCGTTTCAGGCTGGCACCGGGCAAGCACGAGCAAGTGCTGCGCATCTTTGCCCCCGACCTGTCACAGCTCAATCTCTACGTACTCGACGGCGACAAGCTGATCGAGCAACGCAACACCGGCACCGACCAGCCGCAGGCCGAACGGCCGTTGCCGAGCAGCGACTTCATGTTGCCGTTGCCGCAGAGCGACAAACCCCTCGACGTGTATCTGCGCCTGGTGTCCGACCATCAGTTGCGCCCGCACGTCACCCTGCAATCGGCGGTGATGAGCGCGGCCAATCACAATCAGACGCTGGTCTTCGGTTTACTGTTCGGCTGCCTCGGCATGCTGCTGTTGCACAATCTGGTGCGCTACGCCTATTCCCGCTCGCGCAGCAGCTTATGGCTGGCGGTCTGCGAAGGCCTGCTGGGCCTGAGCCTGTTGCTGCTGCTCAACCTCGCCGGTCCCTGGCTGCCGAACTGGCATGCGGTGCAGACGCCGGGCGCCTATCTGGCGTTGCTGCTGACGGCGCCGGCCGGGCTGATGTTCGCCTATCGCTTCTTCGCCCCGCTCGGCCCGCATCCGCTGAACAAACTGTTGCTGGGCGACATTCTGTTTATCGTGACCTGTAGCCTGTTGCTGCTGTTCGTCAACACCCTGCCGCTGAACATCATCACTTATGCACTGGTGGCGCTGGCCGGCCTGAGCATGTTGTTCGTCGCGTTCTATCACTGGCAGAAGGGTTACCGCCCGGCGCGTTTGTTCGTCGCGGCGATGGTGGTGTTCAACATCGGCACGCTGATCATTCTTCCGGCCTTGCTGGGGCTGACATTGGTCTCGCCGCAAGGCTTGATCATGACCCTGATGGCATTCATCTGCATCAGCGGCCTGCTGATGAGCATCGCCCTCGGTGAGCGTCAGCGCAGCATCACCGAAAGCCGTTTCAGCGTCAGCCGCGACCTCGCCGCAAGCAATGCCGAGATCAACGCCAAAGCCGAATTCCTCGCCAAGATCAGCCACGAAATCCGCACGCCGATGAACGGCGTGCTCGGCATGACTGAACTGTTGCTGGGCACGCCACTGTCGGTCAAGCAACGCGATTACGTGCAGACCATCCACAGCGCCGGCAACGAACTGCTGACGTTGATCAACGAGATCCTCGACATTTCCAAGCTTGAATCCGGGCAGATCGAACTGGACGACGTGCAGTTCGACCTTAATGCCTTGATCGATGACTGCCTGAGCATTTACCGCGCCAAGGCCGAACAGCAGAACGTCGAACTGATCAGCTTCATCCAGCCGCAAGTGCCGCGAGTGATCAGCGGTGACCCGACACGTCTGCGTCAGACGCTGCTGAGCCTGCTGGAAAACGCTCTGAAGAAAACCGATGAAGGTGAAGTGCTGATCGTCGTCGCGCTCGACGAACGCAGCAGCAAGCCACGCCTGCGCATCGCTGTGCAGGACAGCGGCCAACCGATGGATCAGGAAGAACGCGACGCGCTGATGCACGCCGAACTGCACAGCAAGCACTTCCTCTCGGCGAATCGCTTGGGCGGCAATCTCGGTCTGGTCATCGCGCGGCAACTGATTCGTTTGATGCAGGGCGAATTCGGCATCAAGAGCGGCGCCAATCAGGGCAGCACCTTATGGTTGACCCTGCCGCTGGATCCGGATCGCCTCGAACACCCGACCTCCGATCTCGACAGCCCATTGCAAGGCGCACGAGTGTTGGTGGTCGACGACAACGACACCTGTCGCAAAGTACTGGTGCAGCAATGCAGCGCGTGGGGGCTGAATGTCAGCGCCGTGCCTTCCGGCAAGGAAGCGTTGGCCCTGTTGCGCACCAAGGCGCACCTGCGCGATTACTTTGATGTGGTGTTGCTCGATCAGAACATGCCGGGCATGACCGGCATGCAGCTCGCGGCCAAGATCAAGGAAGACCCGAGCCTGAACCACGACATTCTGCTGATCATGCTCACCGGCATCAGCAATGCGCCGAGCAAGATCATCGCGCGCAACTCGGGGATCAAACGCATCCTCGCCAAACCGGTGGCCGGCTACACCCTCAAGACTACGCTGGCCGACGAACTCAACCAGCGCAACAAAGGCCAAGTGGTGTTCCAGCCGCAAGTGGTCACCCCAGCCACGGCTGCCAAAGTGCCGAGCGACTTCCGCATCCTCGTTGCCGAAGACAACACGATTTCGACCAAAGTGATTCGCGGCATGCTCGGCAAGCTCAACCTGCAACCGGACACCGCCGCCAACGGCGAAGAAGCCCTGCAAGCGATGAAAGCCCAGCGTTACGACCTGGTGCTGATGGACTGCGAAATGCCGATTCTCGATGGCTTCTCGGCGACCCAGCAACTGCGCGCGTGGGAAGTCAGCAACCAACGCATCCGCACGCCGATCGTGGCATTGACGGCGCACATTCTCGCCGAACACAAGGAGCGCGCGCGTCAGGCCGGGATGGATGGGCACATGTCCAAGCCGGTCGAGTTGTCGCAATTGCGCGAGCTGATCGAGCACTGGGTTGCCCAGCGAGACCAGCAGAACCGGACGGCGTCGACCTTCTGAGCAGGATCGTATTGTTATTCGATCAGATCTCCAGGCCATCAAGGTATTTGAGTGAGCCGGTGATGACGGAGTTTTTCACCTTTTCGCGAAACTGTGCGTAATGCAGCGTGTTGAATGTAATGGCAGCAATTTGTTCAACGCTGTTGTGGATGAGTGTTTCATCCTCGCTGAACAAAAACCCGCTGGCCTCTCTCTCGATCTGGAACTGGCGGTGATAGATGCCCATTTCCACTTTGTTCGGGCCACTCATCACGCAGGGGATCATTTGAAAATATCCGACATTGGCACGCAGGCTCGAGGACTCGAACAGCCTGAGTGCCAATGCGTCACGCTCCATCACCTGCAGCGCACGCCGCATAGGTTCGCAGAACTGTTCACCCAATACCGCCGCGATACGCTGCGTTGCCTGACTGGCCATCAGATTATTGCGCGACGGCGTCAAGGTTTGCGGTTTCGGCACGTCCCATCCGACAAATTTCAGGACATTCCTGTAGTACTCGAACCAGTCCCCCGATAGTCCGTCCTCGAACGCCGCGCGCGTTGCTCTTTGCGCATAGGCTGTGCTCATGTAGATGTCGTCTCGATGGGTCGCAGGCAGGCCACCGGCAAACGCCACGACACTGCCGCCCACCACCGCAGCCTGCGGTGTAATCAAGTCCTTCATGCCGTAATCTCCTTGGGCAGATTCAGCACTGCCACGCTGTCCGCAAGTTTGTCCCTGACTTTCCTGGCAATCGCCTCACGCGCGCCGCTGTAGCGAATTTCCGACAGACTTGCCCGGGCGTGATGCACATGGACCAAGCCTTGAACCTCTTCGCACTGATACAACTGTTGAAATGGATTTTGGCTTAACTCGAGTGACGCCTCGAACTCAACAAACGCGCTTGCTATCGAATCGGCAGCATTCGCGACAATTACCAGTAGATGTACCTTCGCCAACGGCGGCGGCATGCTGTCCGACTCGGCCGTAGCCGATATTTTCATGAAACTGCGCAATCGCTGGATGGCGAGTTCGTCGCCCGGTATTTGTGCCATTCGCTGCAGAACAGCACCCATTATTCGGGTTTCAGACATGGCATCATTGCTTAACGCTGTATTGAAAAACTCCAGCGCGGACTGACTTCCGGGATTGCTGACCTGCCATGTCTGCTTCGACTTCTGATGGCGCAACCAGAAATCATCAAGGACACTCACGTACGTGCCGTACCAATCCGGGGACAGGGATTTTTCACGTTTCTTATTGGCAACCAGTTGCGCCAGCAAAATCGAATTGACCAGATCGCTATAAACTTCCAGCCGTTCACCATCGGGAATAATCACCACACAAGCCCCGACAATCAGAACTAAACACTCATCATCCATGTTAGGCCTCCGTAATAAAAAAGGGCAGTCGCCATGACTGCCCTTCTTCTGTCAATCAGATTTCATACTCTTCGATTTTCGATACCACGTTCAGACCCAGCTTAGTCCTGATGGCCATGCGCGCCTTATCAGCAACTTCGGTATTCTTGGCAAAGATCGTTTCACCGGTGTACAACTTCACATTGCGAATATCCACATCGACAAACATAACTTTAGTAGAAGTATTGCGACGCAGAAAACGCACAGCGCCGACGGCCATGATGGCTTCACCATTAACTTCGGTACAGACGCCAGCGGTGATGCCGCCAACGCCGTGGTTCAGCAGATTACGCTCATACAGAGTCAATGCGGTGTCGCGTTTTTTCAGAGCGGCGATGGCGTCGCCCGCCGTCTTCAGCATCAGCGCAGTTGCAGGACCAGGCACCGCAAGACCCGCTACCACCGAGCCGAGAATTTCCAGGACCAGTTTATCCATCCGTACGCTGGTGCCCGCAACTTCCAGATCGTTGTAGTACTTGGTAACAGGCGTCCAGCCTGAGTTGGTCATGACCTCGCGAAACAGCAGATACCACTCCAGGCCCTGGCTTTCGAGCGGGAATTTCTTGTTGGCTACAAGTGTCGCGAAAAGAAAGGCATTTTGTGCGTCGGTCCGATTGTCATCCGTCAGATGAGCAGAAAATGCCAAAAGACCCTCGCCAACAACTGCCGCCTTTGTCGGCGCGTCCACGGCGTCACCCGAATTAAGGGTCAGGGCAACACCACGACCCTGAATAGTTGGAACCTCATCAATTTCATATTGCTGCAAAGCACTAATACAGTTGGCGACATAGAGTTGTTGCATTACTGGGTTACTCACTTTCAATTCCTTATCATCATTTAAGCAAGCCTTCATTAACTTGCGAAAACGACCATAACCAAAGACACCAACACCCCACAAACAAAAACATGTAACACTACTTACCAAAGCAATAAAACCACAACTAACAAACAACTAAACCAATAACAATCAGCGCTATAAAAGTCGATACCCCAACCCCGCAAAGCGCTGATAGACTCCATCCCCACTCTCCTTCCCAGCGAGACATGACCATGCTCCACGTGTTGTTCAGCGTTTACCTGAAGATGCTGGTGCTCTACAGCCCGTTCTTCGTGCTGTCCTGTTTTATCAGTCTGACCCGCGGTTATTCGCGCAAGGAGCAACGGCGGCTGGCCTGGAAGGTCGCGGTGGCGACGCTGGTCTCCAGCGTCCTGCTGTATTTGTTCGGACGGGTGATTTTCGATGTGTTCGGCATCACCGTGGATGCGTTTCGCATCGGCGCCGGCAGTGTGCTGTTCATTTCGGCGCTGGGCATGGCGCAGGGCAAACCGGCGGTACAAGCCGACAACGTGCAGCAGGACGTCACCATTGTGCCGCTGACCATCCCGTTGACGGTTGGCCCGGGCACAATCGGTGCTTTGCTGGTGATGGGCGTCAGCCAGCCGCATTGGGACGACAAGCTCACCGCGATCATCAGTATCGCGCTGGCCAGCTTCACCGTGGGCGTGGTGCTCTACCTGTCCAATCGTATTGAGCGGATTCTGGGGGATCAGGGATTGCAGATCGTCAGTCGTTTAATGGGATTGTTTGTCTGCGCCCTGGCGGCGCAGATCATTTTTACCGGGATCAAAGGCTATTTGGTGCCCTGAAACCGGCCCCCGAGTGCGCCGGCCAAAATTAAAACGCCGCGAACGACAACGTTCGCGGCGTTTTGGTTTTCAGACGAATTCACCGGTCAGAGCAAATGGTCAGCCAGCACCGCCAGGCTGGCAGTTGCGTCATTGCCCTGCACGCTCGCCAAAGCCTTGAAGCATTGTTCGAGTGCGAACACGTACTGACGGCCAGCGATTTTGACAGCCAGTTCGCATGACCCCTGCTCCTCGATCCCGCGTACGATCAGACTGTGGCCATTGTCCGGATCGGCCAGTACCAGGTGGCCATCGATCCGCGACATCAGCCAATGCCCACACTCGGGCATATCCAGCACCAACAAGCCAGGTTCCGTCTCCTGCTCCGCGGATGGGCGCCGCACATCGACAACGATGCAATCGAGTCGCTGCCAGGTTGCGGCCGATATCCGATAACCCTCCGTGCGCGAACCGAAGGTCAGAATCAACCGTTCGACGCTGTCCGCAAGCAATGGCTGTACCTCAGTGAGGTCATCACTCACTTCCAGCACCATGACCTCCTCGTCACGGAGGGCGTAGCTACCCGGCAACCAGACGCCATCGACCGTTCCGGCGCTGAAGATCAATGGGTCAATCGGGTCGAACAGCAGCGGATTGGCCGCATCACGCGTACCAAGGAACGTAGCCCATTTTCCATCGTCCCGAGCAGACACCTCGAATAGTCGATCAAGCTTCGGCACGTAGTATTGGTAGCGATTACCGGTATTTTCAACGGGAAGAAACGCGGCATGGTCTTGCCCGTCCAGCAGCTTTTTTAAACGCTCCTGCAATTGCACAGACGTCTGGCCCGGGACGTATGACCAGCGGTTTTCCATGCCGACAATGCGCGCCGGCTGCTGATCCTGCAGTTGCAGCGTCACACCTTCGCGGGTACGCCCGAGCAGCCCGTCGCCATGCGGCAGCACTTCGCAAAACGCCCACGATGACCATACTCGCTCGGCCTGTGGCAACGCTTGGCGATGCAGCAACACGCTGCCGTTGCCGAACGCCGCGTGCATCTGCTCGAGAGCAACCAGCGTCTGGCGCCACAGCTGCCCGGAAGTAATATCAAGCAGCCAAACCGCTTGCCGGTCGGGCGTTAGCCCCAGCAACGTAAGCTCGTGGCTGCCCATGGCGTCCATCAACACAAGTTTTTCGTCAATACACCACACTGGCAGAAACGTCTGACCCGCTTGGGCACGCAAGCCGATGATTGCAAACGCGGCGCTGCTGTATTCCATGGCAAGCGCCGGTAATGCCGTCAGCCAGTCGGGGTTTTGTTGCAGCCAACGCTGGCCGAGGCCGACAAATTTCAGCACAGGTCTATCAAGCTCGGACAGCCAGTTGTCGTCCTTGGCGCCGAGGTCGACTTCGAACATTCGCCCATCGTCTTGGGTGGCCAGGAAGCTTTCGCCAACGCGCGTAACATCGATCACACCTTTCGCAAGCGCCTTGTGCCATGGCACGTTGTCACGCAGTTCTATGCCATGACTGAGCATTTGACTTTGCCGGCTGTAAAACAGCAGCGCAGCGGCGGGATCAGAGGCTCGAGGCATCAGCATCACCCTGTCCGCGTCACTGTCGGTGTCTGCTGGGAAGTACCTGTCGTGATGCGCGGCAATCCATGCCCGCTCAAGCAACTGATCGAAGGACCAGGCACGGGCGTGAATGTATGGCGCGTAGGTCCAGGTGCTGATGGGCGAAGCCATACCGAGTGTCTCGTCTGCGTAGGGACGGCGTTGTTTCTGGCGATGGCGGAAAAACGCGATTCTCGTGCCCTCCTCGGGCTTGAGGAAAGATTTTTCCAGACCGGGCGACCACATGTGGATGTCCGTCAGGGTCACTTCGCGGTCGGTCAGATGAAACTCCAGTGTCGTGCGCACATTCATGGACTTTTGTTCTAGCAACTGCTGCGAGACTCGCAGAGTGCCGTCCGCCAGTTGCCCGAAAGCGCTGATTTTCGTACCGGGCTCCACACTCAATAACCGATAACGATGCACGACCAGGCCGCTGATCACAGCCACGCGCCAGACCGTGGCATGCTCGGGATGATAAAACCACGCATGAGCAGCGCTGGCGGCGCCCAGCATCAGGCCGTCGTTGACTTCGCGCGGCAGCTCGCGCGCGTACAACAAGCGTTTTCGAGCGACATCGTAAAAAGCGGTTGTGCGCACAGCGTGGCTGGCCGGATTGAACGGCACCCTGAACCGGTGAAGCGTGACGTAACCAGTGCCCAGACGCCCTTCATTGTCTCGCTGGCGCAGATGGGCAAGGACATCACGCGGATTGTCTTTAGCATCGTTGAGGGTGATGGAAAGCAGGCGCAGCGACTGACGTTGCCAGTCCAGTTGAAACAACTCTCCCCCGGCCAGTTCGATCAGCCCCTCGAAGGCCGACAGCACGATACCGTCGACCGTTAGTTGACGCCCCGCCAGGTATGTCTGCAGGGCGCCGTCGTCCATCGTGGATACGTCATCAAAGCAGACCTGCTCAATGCTGGCCCAAGGAGCATGCACCAGCCATTGCGTCGCTCCATTGAATTTCACGGTTTTCAGTCCCGGGGTCAGACGGAGCTGGCAGCGGTCTGACGTGGCGCTGATTTCGTAGGACAGCTTGTGCTGGCACTCCATCGGCAAGGTCGGCACCGCTAGTTGGCGCACCTGCTCGTCCAGCACCACGCTGATCGTTGTCGCTTTATAGACCGGATGCAGTTTGTAGAGGATGTGTTTGAAAGAGGGTGTGCTGTGCAGATAAAAACGCCGGTTGCCCTGCTCGTCGTATTCCAGCTTGTCCGCCGCACTGTCGCGCAATTGCGGATAGCGTGTGTGGATGCGCTTATCCAGATGTCTCGTCAGCGTATCGCCCAGTGCCGCGAACGGATTGAAGTACGAGTAAAGGTCTGGCTCAGGCATTTCACTGGCGTTACGAGGCTCGACCTGCTCTCCCGGCAGAGGCTCGTACACATAGCCCGCGCCTCCCAGTTGATATTCGTAGCCGTAATAGCAGAGTGGTGTGCAAGGCAGCACCACGGTATGCAGTGAAGCGGCCCCGTGGATATTCAGCGCTGCGCTCTCGGGGAGACCGAAAGCCTGGCGGATATTGAGGGAACGGTGTATCTGCTGCGGGTCATCGTTGTATTTCGGCAATTCGAGTGCGCCGCCGCCCCATGGATAAAAGCGCTGGCTGTCAAAGCTAACCCGCCTGTCCTGCAGATCCAGATGGGTGATCACGGCTTCTGGCGGGAACTGCAATACACCCTCTGCGACAGTGAAAGCGCCCGGTTTGTAAGCGTTGTGGATGGCACGCAAATGATTGCCGACCGCTGTTGCCTTGTCGGCAATCTGCCCAAGATTGCTGGCGATGGCCGTGGCACCGATGCCGATGCCGAGTAACGGCACAGACAGAAAAGCCGCCGCTGCGCCAACCGTTCCGCCTGCCGCCAATGCAGCAACATCCAATCCCAACGCTATTGTGTTGAACGCCAGAGACGTGGAGAACTGCGAGCGCTGCTCGTAATTTTGCGCCAGTGACAGGTTATGGATGTCGAAGCCGATGTTGACCAGCGAAAACGCAAAACCAACGCCGGTTGCCCCGCGACCGAGCACACGGCCGGACAACGACGATTGGCGCAGGACCAACGCCTGTTCACTGGCCACCACTTGCCGCACCAGGTTGATCATCTGTGCGGTGTCGCTGAGCACGCCAAAACCCAACTGCGCATAGCTGACGTAAACCTGGACTTGAAGCGCAATCGACAAGGCTGGCAACTGATCCCCGGCCTGGTATTCACGATGGCGCAGTTCGCTGATCAGCGTCTGGATCGCAAAGGCGAAACTCAAGCGGCTGCCTCCATCAGCCTCGGCCGGGCCACTGGGTTTGCCTGCCTTCACGCTCTGATGCAGATGCTGCTTGATCTGAGTGAAGCGCGGGTCGGCCGTGCTCACGGTTCGCACTTGATGCGGATTCTGTGCATCGACCAACGTCAGCGAAAAGTCACCGTCCGCCTGAGGTGTGAGCGTTTCCAGCAACGGCAGATATTCACGCCCCAACGAGTGCTCACTGCGCAACTGCTGCATGGCCTGAGCAAACGCCTGCGCCCAATAGCGCGCATCCACTTGCGCCAGGCTGGCACCCATCCGCGCGTTTTCACTGAGCGAACGCTGGCGCGCCACGGCCTGCTTTGCCCAGACTGGGCCACTGCGTGAATCACGCGAAGGGATGCGCAAAAAACTGTCCAGGGGCAAACCCGTCGATAGCGTGCGGGCCGCCATTGCCTCAGTGTTCAACTCGATCACGTTGAATCGCGCCCCGGCCATGTCGCCCAGACCGTAGAGCCTGGCCAGTGCACTGTCGCCGGCACTCAGATAACGCTCAACGCCAAGTTTCACCTGCGCGCTTTCGGCGAACGCATAAATGGCAAAGTTCGGGTCGTAGAATCGATAGACGAATTGACCTCCTGCCTGGACTTTGGCCACCAGCAGGGCGTGATCACCGGTGTCGAGCAACAGGACGGTGGCTGCACTTTTCGCCTCCAGTGTCTGTATGACCGAGTCCAGACTCTGCAAGCCGCGGGAATCACCAATGGCACTGGCAGGCAAGGCTCGCAGTTCATTCAACGCACTGAGCAATGCCTGTGAACTGGGTTGCTGGTGGTTGATGTTGGCCGTGGCAACATGTCCCACCAGTGTCCGTTCGGCCGACTCGCCGGCAGCCACCGCTGCGCCCATCAGCAACGCCAGCGGATAACACCGGCGCCCCGGATCACTGCTCGTGTGCATCAGCAAATCCTGCGACAGCTGCCGGGCCGAGGTCGCGCCGGCCTCGAAGAATATCTCGCGCACCTGCGCACTGCGCTGGAGAATCCGCGAGCGGAACTCGCCTTGCGCCGTGTGATTGATCTGCCCGATACGTTCGCCCCATTGGCGCAAGGTCAAGGGTTCAAACAGTGCCTGAACCTTGAGTTCGCGGGCTGTCAGGACGTCATGCGCTTGTCCACGCGCCAGCCCGGCCTCGAAGTCGGGCGACTGCCGCTGGCGCAGGGCTTTTTCAACCGCATCATAGCGAGCGAAAGTACCGTCGCCGTCAGTCTCGACAGCAAGGTCGCGCACGGTTTGCCAGACGCTGGCAAAGCTCGCGTCGTCCAGACTTGTCGCGCCGAAAATCCCCCCGAGCATGACGCGCACCAACGGGCTGAGTTGTTCCAGCGGCAGAGAATCATGGGCGATGCGGCTGAGCAGTTCATTGAGGTTGCTTGAGGATTCGGCGCCCTGGGAAACGGGCAGCTCGCGAACAGGTTGCGCAAGGATCAACTGACGATTTTCAAAGCCGATGGAAAAGGCTTTGGTGAAGCTGATGTCACCGCTGAGTTTGTCCCTCATGGCTCGCACAAAGGGTTCGCCCAGATCATCCATCAATTGTTGCAGGACCGACGTCAGCAGCACCGCTTTACCGCCGACTACGGGCCAGCCTTGTTTGAACGTCAGCGTCTGTTGCGGCTGAAGCAGATCCGCCAGTTGCCCGGTGTAACGTGATCCGAGTTTGCCGGCTCTCCACTTTTCCTGCTCTTTGGCCAGCCATTGCTCGGCGTCATCATTGACGGTCCAACCGGAGATCGCTTCCTCCTCGGTCTGCACGTTGTAACCCTCGGCCAGTCGCAAGCGCTCCTGAACCGTAACCTCGTTGTGCGGCAGGAGGTGAGTCTCGACGTAATTTTTCAGCCCGGTCACCGCTGCACCGGGTCCGGTAAGCGCAATAGTGCCGCGCGATCCGACGCGAATACCATCACGGTAGTAGCTTAAAATCGCCTCGCTCAACTTACCCAGAAAATCCTGCAGCGTGCGCGTCAGTTGCCCCTGCTCGATTTTCTCGTTCATGACGTTTTCTATGACATCGAGCAATCGTTCAGTCTGTGACCAGTCTACCGACGACGCGATGGCCGCCTGCTCAACGGCCTGCAGGCAGTCATAGTTGAAGCGGATCAATTGCATGACCGCGAGCGTCATCTCGCTTTGCGGCTGTGCCAGCAGATAAGCGTTCATCTCTCTGCTGAATTGCGTGCCCATTCGCAGACCGTGTTGCGGGCTGACGACTTCACGCGGTGCGACAAATATATGCTTGACGCCGGGCTTGCTGCGGGCAAAGACCAGCAGTGCCTCGCGATGTGCGGCAGGCAAAGTGTCCGTGTGATCGGCGTAGCGCAGGCGGTCGCGACCGGGCATCAACGTTTCATCATGATTGAGCAAAAGCTGCAACACCCCCAGCCGTTGCTCGTCACTGAACCCGCTGATGTCGACACCGCCCAGTCTGTCAGCCAGCGGCGGCAGATAATCCATGTCGCTGTAACGACCACCCTCGGCATATTCGGCCTGCAAGCGAACAACATCGCTTGCCGCCGCAAAGTTACCGCGCATTGCCACTTCGCGCTGATAGACATCCTCTAGAAAGTGCCCGGCGAACTCCCGTCGAACATCACGCAACTGCAAGTCGCTGCCGGCCATTTGCTGATGGCTTTGCAAGCAGCGTTGACGGAAGGCTTCCAGCGTCGTGCGGTCTTTGCCGTAAGCGCGCACCATCAGGTCGATCCGGGCCTGATCAGCTTTCCCTTGCCATTGCGGTTGTTGCAGGTACTCGAACATCTCGCGTTTTAATACACGCGCACGATCTTCGATCATCTTTGCAAGTTCATCGGGGTTGCTCACGGTGTCCCCGCCAGACTCCATTGCAGCAACTCTGGCGCTGTCGGATATAACCCGATTCATTTCGAAAGCCAGTAACGCATCGCTGTCGTACCAGAGATTGAACTGGTAATTCTCGGCAGCCAGCACCTGACGCCAGATGTTCATGTAATCGCGCTGGATATTGCCAACCTCACTGCCACCCACCCAGACGAAGTGCATGACTGCGGGTATCGGACTGGGCACGTCACTGAGCATGTTTACAGTGCCTGCCAAGCGGGCGATGTAAGCGCGCAATTGTTCTTCGACGGTATCGATCAACGCTATTGCGGGCGCTGAGTTACGCTTTGCCAAGCGTTCAAAATTTTCCAGAAAGAGTGTTACAACCTGCAGCTTTTCAGCGAGGCTGGTGGCTAGTCCGGCCTGCTCGTAAAGCGCCACCAACATTGCATATTCGGCAGAAGCGGAAAACGCCTTGAATGCGCGCTTTAACGCGGAGTATTCATCGGCGGAAATAAAATCAAACTCGTCAACATATTGCTCCATGACACCCATCAAACTTCATCCTTTATTCGTTGAGAGAATCCTCGACGAAGTTAGTCTGCCCGCGGGGTAACTTCAAAAAGCACAAAACTCAAATAGTTTCCCAAGAAATATCAAACAACAGACAAGTTGCTTCCGCGCACGATTCGGTAACAAACAGACGCGCACCCCGTCGTTCGATAAACAAGCGAAGCGGCGCTCCCAACGGATGCAACGCCGTAATTCAAAATTAATCGTCCGGGAATGAATTTCGACTTGATGTCACACCGAGGCAACTTATTTACAACTTGCCTCGGCTCGGCACTCAGGAAAGCGGCTTTTCGCCGTACCAGCGCGGCGTGTAAACCCAATCACCACCGCTGGCACGCGCAAACGTGCAGGTGGTCGAAGAACCAATCAGCACCATGGTGCGCATGTCCACCTGCTCGGGAGTTAATGCGCCAAGTGTCGTGGTGCGCAGGGTCTGTCCCGGACGGCCGATGTCGCGGCCCAACACCACGGGGGTTTCAGCTGAGCGATGCTGCGCGACAATCTCCAGCGCCCGGCCCAATTGCCACGGACGTGCACGGGAGATCGGGTTGTAGAACGCCAAGGCCAGATCCGCTTCAGCAGCCAGATCCAGACGCTTTTCGATGATCGACCACGGTTTGAGGTTGTCCGACAGCGACATCACGCAGAAGTCATGGCCCAGCGGCGCTCCGGCTTGCGCGGCGGTGGCCAGCGAAGCGGAAACGCCCGGAAGGATTTCCAGATCGACGCTGTGCCACGCCGGATCAGCCGATTCGTGCAACGCTTCGAGCACTGCCGCAGCCATGGCGAACACACCCGGGTCGCCCGAGGACACAACGATCACCGAACGCCCCTCGGCGGCCAGTCTGAACGCGTGACGGGCGCGTTGCATTTCTTCGCGGTTATCGGTGCAGTGCTGCACTTGATCGTCGCGAAACGGACCGGCCATGCGTACGTAGGTTTCGTAACCGAGCACATCGGTCGCGCGAGCCAATTCGGCTTTTACCGCCGGCACCATCAGTTCGGCAGCGCCGGGGCCGAGGCCGATCACCGCGAGACGTCCGCGTGGCCGGCCAATGTTCGAAACATTCAACGGCTGCTCGGCAACCGCGATTGCCATGCCGTGACTGACCACGACTGCAGCCTCAGGCACTGCGGCACGTGCCAGATTTTCGATGTCGCTTTGCGCCGCAACAAAGCGCAGCGGCACTCCCAGCTCAAGCGCCGCTTCACGCAAACGTGGCGAAGCCATTTGCGTCTCGCTGGCCAGCAGACAGGCCAGCGACGGCACGGCGATTTGCGCCTGCAGCAACGCACTGCGAACGGCATCCGCCAGGTCTACGATTTCAGCACTCACCGCCACCGCCACGCTGCGTGGATAGATCAGTAACTCACTGGCGCTCGCTTCACGCGCGGCACTGCCGATATGAATCGAGCGCTGCGCCTGTGGGTCTTCCGGCAGTTGCGCCTGATCCAGCCACGGCGCCGCGCCTTCGATGCGCACGCTGTGGCCGGCCAGCAGATCAGAGACAAAACGCTTGCCCAGTTCCAGATCGCCCAGCGCGTAACCACTCGGGGGATTGAGCAGGCACGTACCAAAACGCAACTCGCCGCTGGTGGTGATTGCCGCAGCGACTTGCAGCCCGGCAGCGATGTCCCGCGCCATGACGTTCACCCCGCCGAGGCCGCCCAACAGCGGCACCACGGCGCTGCCGTCTTCGGCCACCGCGAGCACTGCCGGTTCGGCGCCCTTTTCCAGCAACAGCGGCGCCAGCGTGCGGATGACGATGCCGGCCGCGCACAGAGCAATGATCGGCGTGTCCTGCTGATACAGCGCGCGCAGGGTCGCGCCGAATTCCTGATAGGTGCAATCGGCGCCTTCGACGCGCCCGGCGAGGCCGTGGATCTGCGCCGCCGGATAGACCTGCTGAATGCGCCGTGCGGTGGCCAGGCTACCCTGACCGAGAATGACGATGGCTGGCGTGGATTGAGTCATCAGCCTTGCCACCGTTCGCCCGGCACGATGATCAGCGAGAAGTACGGCGAAGACATCGGCTCGACCTGATCCATCGGCACGATCTTCTGATTGGCCATGGTTGCGCGCTCGACGTACAGCGCACGCTCGGCCAAGCCGAGTTCTTCCAGCACCTGACGCACCTTGGGGAAGTTGCGCCCCAGCTTCATGATCACCGCCGCGTCGGCATCGGCCAGACGTCGCTTCAGCTCTTCATGGGGCAACACGCCGGAAAGCACCGACAGGCTCTGATTGCGATACACCAGCGGCGCGCCCAGCACCGAAGCGCCGCCGAGCATCGAGCACACGCCCGGCACCACTTGCGCTTCGTAACGGCTGGCGAGGCGATCGTGCAGGTACATGTAGGAGCCGTAGAAGAACGGATCACCTTCACAGATCACCGCGACATCGCGACCGGCATCCAGATGTGCCGCGATGGTTTCGGCAGCCTCATCGTAGAAATCGCTGATGACCTGTTCATACGAGAGCGGAGCCGGCAGCACTTCGGTGGTCACCGGGTACACCAGCGGCAGCAGATTCTGTGCGTCTTGCAGGTGCGCTTCGATGATGCCGAACGCGTTGCCCTTTTTGCCCTTGGCAACGAAGTACGCCACCACCGGCGATTCGCGCAGCAGGCGCAGGGCTTTGACAGTAATCAGTTCCGGATCACCCGGGCCGACGCCCAGACCAATCAAACGTCCTTTGGCCTGCATCATTCGATCTCCGTGGCGAGGGCATTAACGGCGGCGGCGGCCATGGCGCTGCCACCGAGGCGGCCTTGCATGATCACGAACGGTACGCCACGGCTGTCGGCGGCCAGGGCGGCTTTCGATTCGGCAGCGCCGACGAAGCCGACCGGGAAACCAAGAATCAATGCCGGTTTCGGTGCCCCGGCGTCGAGCATCTCCAACAGATAGAAGAGTGCGGTCGGTGCGTTGCCGATCACCACTACGCTGCCTTCCAGGTGCGGACGCCAGAGTTCCAGCGCGGCGGCGGAGCGGGTATTGCCCAACTCGCGAGCCAGCTCCGGCACGCTCTCGTCGCGCAAGGTGCAGATCACTTCGTTATTGGCCGGCAGGCGTGCACGGGTCACGCCTTCGGAGACCATCCGCGCATCGCAGAGGATCGGCGCACCGGCGGCCAGCGCATCGCGCCCGGCCTTACCCGCACCTTCGGAGAATTGCAGGCCGTCGACGGCTTCGACCATGCCGCAGGCGTGGATCACCCGCACCGCGAGTTTTTCCAGATCGGCCGGGATGCGCGCCAGATTGGCCTCGCTGCGAATGATCGCGAAGGAATTGCGATAAATCTCCTGACCGTCGCGGATGTAATCAAGCATCAAGGGGGCTCCGAGAGCGGGTGGCGAGCAGGGTCGCGACCGCTTCAATAGTAAGGTTGCGTGCGTGCAGCGCGCCGAAACCCGGCAGCGTCGCATCGCGAAAATAGAGGTCGTAATGACCGGGATTGACGGCCAGCAACGTCACCGGGGCACAGTGGGCGGCGGCGCACGAGCGCGAGCAACCACTGAGGTGGATGTTGAGGGCAGCAGGCAGCAACGTCGCCAGAAGGCGGGCGTCCTGCTTGGTGTCGGCCAGGCCTTTGCCGCAGCCATTGGAACCGGTGCAGGCGATCAGCCGTGCAAGCGGTTCGCCAGCGCGGGTCAGCAGGTTCAGTCGCTGAAAAACTTCCAGCACTTGGACCGCATCACCTGCGTTGACGTCGGGCAGCAGCAGGCTTTGCCAAGGGGTGAAGCGCAGGCTGCCATTGCCGAACTGGCGGGCCAGTTGCGCCGCCCCGCGCAGCATCACCGGATCAAGACGGCCCAGCGCCGGCACTGCACCGATGTACACCCGCCCCGAGGTATTTTGCGGATGAGCGCCGATGTGCAGATCGTCCGCCACGGCCGCGCGCTGCCAATGGCTGATCGGCTTGATCGGCAAGCGCGTGCTCAGTTGCCCGATAAACGCCGAGAGCGGCAACTCGTCGAGCAAATGGCGCATGCGCGTCTGCTCGGGCCGCGCCAACTCAAGAAACAATTCCAGCACCGCAACCACCAGTGCATGGCCGTGTTCCAGCGCCACTGCGCCGACCGCGCGATCCGTCGGGCAACCGGCCAGACCGAACGCCAACAAGGTTTCACCGTCACACTCGAACGCTGACAACCACAGATCATGGGGATGTTCGAGCATCGCCAGTGCTTCACCGCCATCGAGTTGCACGGCGAACTTGGCGCTCAGCTCGTGGAACCGTGGATGGCTTTGCAAGGTGTCGAGGATCTGCCCGGCGAGGCCTCGAGTGTCGAAATGCATCTGCCGATCAATCCCGGCCGCAGGGCTGAGCATCAGGTTGCGCACATCGTCAGCGGCCGCCGTGCGCGGACCAAGACCGGCGGCAAGCAAGCCTTCGATCAGTGCCGCAGATTGCTCGCCGATCCCACGGATTTGCAGATTGGCGCGGTTGGTCGCCTCAATAGCCCCGCCGAACTGTTCGGCAACGTCGGCCACCGCGTCAGCCTGATCGGCGCTGATCGAACCACCGTTGAGTTTGATCCGACAGATACCGCCGTCCAGTGCCTGGACGATACGCAGCAACCCCGGGCAGGCCGAGGGGCGTAAGGCGGTGGACATCGGGTGTTCGTTCAAGGGGCTGACCGGCTGCGTGGGAAAGGCGCTTCGCGGGCGAAGGCGCGGTATTATGCCTGCTTTGTCCGCTGGCATGAAAAGACTGCCCGTCGGAACGGCGTGTTTAGAGGAATATAGATGTCACCCTGGCTGACGGTAGTGGGAATCGGTGAAGACGGCTTCAAGGGCCTGGGCAAAAACGCCCGGCGTGCCCTACTGGGCGCCTCGCGGATCGTCGGTGGCCAGCGTCAACTGGATTTGCTGCCGGTGTGTATTCGCGGCGAACGGCAATTGTGGCCCAGCCCGTTTGCCCTCGCGCCCGTGCTGGCGCAGCGTGGCGAAGCGGTCTGCGTATTGGCCAGTGGTGATCCGATGTTTTACGGCGTCGGTGCCAGCCTCGCCCGCCAGGTGCCGAGCGAAGAGATGCTGATCCTGCCAGCGCCGTCGTCCTGTTCACTGGCTGCCGCTCGTCTCGGCTGGCCGTTGCAGGAGGTGGTGACGCTGTCGCTGCTGGCCCGGCCACTGGCGGCACTCAATGCACAACTGTTCAGTGGCGTGCGTCTGTTGTTGCTAAGCAACGACGGCCAGAGTCCGACTGCTGTTGCGCAATTGCTCCGTGAGCGCGGATTTGGTTCGAGTCGCCTGAGCGTGCTTGAGCACCTTGGCGGTGACGCCGAACGGCGCATCGACAGCACCGCCAATGCCTGGAATGCGACGTCGGTGGCCGACCTCAATGTCATCGCTATCGAATGTCTGGCCGACGCCGACGCCCCGCGCCTGTCACGTTTGGCCGGACTGCCGGATTCGGCATTCCAGCACGACGGCCAGTTGACCAAGCGCGACGTACGCGCCATCACCCTCGCCCGTCTCGCCCCGACCCCCGGCGAACTGCTCTGGGATGTCGGCGCCGGCAGCGGTTCGATCGGCATCGAGTGGATGCGCGCGCACCCGAGTTGCCGCGTCTTGGCCATTGAAGCCGACGAAGGTCGCCAGCAATTGATCGAACACAACCGCGATGCGCTGGGTGTGCCCGGTCTGCAATTGATTCGCGGCAAGGCACCGCAGGCGCTGGCCGGACTGGAGCGCCCGGACGCGATTTTCATCGGCGGCGGCGTGACCCGTGAAGGCGTGTTCGAAACCTGCTGGGAACAGCTCAAACCCGGTGGCCGTCTGGTCGCCAACGCGGTGACCCTGCAAAGCGAAGTGGCCCTGATGAATTGGCGCGAACGTTACGGTGGCGAGCTGACGCGTATCCATGTCGCCCAGGCGCAACCGCTCGGCGAATTCGACACTTGGCGTCAGGCGCTGCCAATCACCCTGCTCGATCTGGTCAAACCCCTCGATGCGTGACGAAACTGCCGAACAACCCGCGCCCCTGCGCAGCGGCCTGACCACCGGCAGCTGCGCCACCGCCACCAGCCTTGCCGCCGCACGCTTGCTGCTCGGCGGGCTGTCCGCCGATGCAGTGCAGATCGTGTTGCCGAAAGGCAAACAGGTGCAGATGCGCCTGGAGTTCTGTCGTTTGACCGACGACGGCGCCGAGGCCGGGACGATCAAGGATGCCGGTGACGATCCCGACGTGACCCACGGTGCGCTGCTCTACTCGCGGGTGCGGCTGCTGAGTGAGCCGGGAATTCGCTTCAATGCCGGTGCTGGCGTGGGCACCGTGACTCGGCCGGGGCTGGTGCTCGGCGTTGGTGAGCCGGCAATCAACCCGGTGCCGCGCAAGATGATCAGCGATCACCTGAGCCTGCTCGCCGCCGAGACCGGCTACGGCGGCGGCTTCGACGTCACTGTCAATGTCGAGGGCGGCGAAGCGCTGGCGCTGAAAACCATGAATCCACGGCTGGGCATTCTCGGTGGATTATCGATCCTCGGCACCAGCGGCATCGTCCGGCCGTTTTCCTGCGCGGCTTACATCGCCTCGATCCATCAGGGCATCGATGTGGCGAAAACCAACGGTTACCTGCACATCGCCGCCTGCACCGGCAACGCCAGCGAAGACACCATGCGTCGGGTCTACAACCTGCCGGAAATCGCCCTGATCGAAATGGGCGATTTTGTCGGTGCAGTGCTCAAGCATGTGCGCAAAGTGCCTGTGGATAAACTCAGCCTGTGCGGCGGCTTCGGCAAGATCAGCAAACTGGCCGCCGGGCACATGGATCTGCACTCGCGGCATTCGAGTATTGATTTGCCGCAACTGGCGGAGTGGGCGGCGGCGATTGGCGCCGATGCGGCGTTGCAGCAAGGCATTCGCGAGGCCAATACCAGTCAGCAGGCATTGGCCATGGCCAGTGCGGCGGGGATCGCCCTCGGTGATGAAGTCTGCCGCCATGCGCTGAATTTCGCCCGCAGCGTGGTGCCCGCGCAGGTGCAGGTCGAGGTGTTTGCGATTGATCGTCAGGGCGGGATCGTCGGGCATGCCGGAGGTTCTGCATGAAGCGGATTTTGCTGCTCGGCGGCGTCACGGAAGCGCTGGCAATTGCTCGCACGCTGGGGGCAGAACATATCTATAGCCTCGCTGGCGTTGGCCGAGTACCGACCGACCTGACCTGTCAGGTGCGCGTCGGTGGCTACGGGGGCGCTGAAGGTCTGGCGCAATTCATTCGTGACGAAGGCATCGACCTGTTGCTCGACGCCACGCATCCCTATGCCGCACAGATCAGCCAGAACGCCGCGACCGCCGCGCGACTGAGCGGCATCCCCTGCTGGGCTTTGCGCCGTCCGGCATGGCAGCCGCAACCCGGTGATGACTGGCGCGAAGTCAGCGACTGGGCCGAGTTGATCGCGACCCTCAAGCCGTTTCGCCGACCGCTGTTCACCCTCGGCCGAGAACCGCTGCAGCACCTCAATGAAATCCCTCAGGACCAGTTCTGGACTCTGCGCGCCCTCGACGTTTACCCGGGCAATGAACGCTGCGAAGTGATCGGTGCGCGTGGGCCGTTTCTGCTTGGGGATGAGCGCGCACTGTTCGAGCGGAGGCAGATCGATGTGTTGATCAGCAAGAACAGCGGCAGCACCGCCACCGAGCCGAAGCTGGAAGTGGCGCGTGAACGTGGGGTGCCGGTGATTGTGTTGAAGCGTCCGGGGTTGCCAGAGGTTGATCGGGAATTTCGATCAGCGTCTGAAGTCCTTGAAGCCCTGACGACGTCAGACTTTTCCTGACTTCGAATTTATTTGCGAATTTACCTGCAATTTTTGAGGACGCAGCCGACTGTTTTTCACTACATCCTCACCCCAATACTTCGGTTCCTTTAATCCCGACAAGCAGACAGCCAAGAAAAGCGGCTTGCCAGCTTGTATCCCAAGGAATACGATCCCGACATGATCGCTTTTGAACGATCCCGCATATTTTCCGAATGGCTCGACTCCTTGAAAGACATCAAAGGGAAAGGCCGAATCATCTCCAGAATTAAAACAGCCGAAAATGGCAACTTCGGTGATTGCGGGTTCGTCGGTGACACTGTTTATGAAATGCGTGTTCATTACGGCCCCGGTTACAGGATGTACTTCACACGCAAAGGCGAAGTGATTTATCTACTG
This sequence comes from Pseudomonas sp. IT-232MI5, assembly GCF_949767845.1. NCBI lineage: Bacteria > Pseudomonadati > Pseudomonadota > Gammaproteobacteria > Pseudomonadales > Pseudomonadaceae > Pseudomonas > Pseudomonas sp. IT-232MI5. The sequence continues at coordinate 198,324 of NZ_CATKQE010000003.1, read as the reverse complement.
CTGATCGGGGGCGACAAATCGACACAAAAAAGAGATATCAAACGCGCCGTGCAGATGGCTCATAACATCGGAAATGAGGAGTAAATCATGACCGAAGAATTCGCCCGTTTTGACGCCGCCGAGTACCTCAAAACTCCCGAGGACATGGCGGCGTATCTGGATGCCTGTTTTGACGACGATGAAGGCGACGGCGTCCTTATCCGTGCAGCGCTCAATGACATCGCCCGGGCTCAAGGCATGACACAAGTGGCGCGGGATGCAGGTTTGGGCCGCGAAAGTCTTTATAAAGCGCTGAGTAGCACTGGCAATCCCGAATTCGCAACTATCATGAAAGTCATGAAGGCTCTGGGTTTGCGATTGCATGCCGTAACACTGTGAACGCGCTGCGACACCAAACCGCACGACGCTTTTTTACTTATCGGCCCTGATCAGGCTAAATAGCCGCGCCTGATCGCCCACCCAATGGATCTGTCCCATGAACCGACACCGGCTAGCAATTGCCTGGATCGCCTGCTTTGCAGTGCTGTTCAACATGCTCGCCATGCCGATGACCGGGGCGATGGCGCAGGCGGCCAATTCACCGGCCGAACAGTTGCTCTGGAGCAGTTTCTGCACCGGCAGCGGGACCAAGATGGTGGCGATCAACATCGGCGCCACCGATCAGAAGGCCCCGAGCAACGACACTCATTCGAACATGCAGCATTGCTGGTGCTGCTCGGGCTCGGCACCGTTGGTGGCGTTGCCGGGGCATTCGCCGCAGCTTTACTTCGCCCGTTATGAAAGCAATCGCAGTGTGGCGCCCGCCTCGTTGCAAACACCCACGCCGCGCCAGCAATGGCCGAGTCTCAATCCCCGCGCCTCCCCTCTGGTTTGATTTGTTCGCGCAATTGACCTGCGTTTCAAATCGTTCTGGAGAACTGCCATGTTGAACAAACTCATCGTCGTCGCTGCGCTGCTGTTGCCGGCGTGCTTTGCTCATGCCCACGAATACAAGGTGGGCGAACTTGAGATCGCCCATCCGTGGTCGCAAGAGTTGCCGCCAAATGCGCCGACCGTTGCTGCCTATTTCATCATTCACAACGCCGGCAAGACGGACGATCGCCTGCTCAGCGTCGACTCGCCCATCGCCCCGGAAGCGCAACTGCACGAACACGTCATGCAGGGCGATCTGATGAAGATGCAGCAGGTGCCGAGCGTGGCCATTCCGGCCGGCGGCAACGTGACATTCGCGCCGATGGCCTATCACGTGATGCTGCTCAACCCGACCGATCGCAGCCTGCTCAGCGACGGCAAGCGCTTCCCGCTGACGATGCATTTCGAGAAGGCCGGTGACGTCACCGTCGACGTCTCGGTGCAGAAGAAACCGCCGGAAACCACGCAGGCCCACGCGCACGCCCAGTAAGCCTTCCGGCAGACTCCGCCCATGCGCCCGCAGAGCGCCAGGCCCTCCCGGCAACGCCGTCAGAATCAAACTCTGAGTCGCGGCAGCTGGATCGCCCTGTTCGCCATGTTGATGATCTTCATCGGCCCACTGATTTCTCAGTCGATGCCGATGGATCAACACGTCTCGACATCGATGCCGATGAGCATGGACATGTCGATGGACATGCCGGGCATGGATCACAGCGGCCATGATGCAAAGCCCAGCGCCGAACACTGCCCACCGCAATCCTCGCACCACGTGTTGTGGGAAAAGTGCGGTTATTGCAGCCTGCTGTTCAATTGCCCGGCACTGACCGGCGGCGGTGATTTCGTCGCCTGCAACATCCCGCCGCTGAACACCTTCACCCCACCCTCCCCACGCCTGGGCCACGCCCGGCAGACCTTCTTCCCCGGCGCCCGCAGCCGCGCCCCGCCCGTCGCAGCGTAAACACCGCACCTCTGATTGCACACGGTGGAGAAGACAGCTTCAGGCTGCCGGCCGTGTCGTTTACGACTGTTTGATGGAAATTGTCATGTCCAGGTTTACTGCTGTTCCACGCTTGGGTTCTGCCCCGGCGTCCTTCGCTCTGAACGAATCGCGGGTTCGTTTCAGGCACGCTACCGCCGTCCTTTGCGGCGTTCTGCTGTCCCCGCTGGTGCTGGCCGATGATCACGCCGCGCACAACGAAGAACTCAGCCCGACGGTGATTACCGCAATCGCCCCGAGCTCGCCACTGACCATCGTCACCAATCCAAAAGATCCACGCCAACCAGTGCCGGCCAGTGACGGCGGCGATTATCTGAAAACCATTCCGGGCTTCGCACTGGTACGCAATGGCGGCACCAACGGCGATCCGGTGCTGCGGGGCATGTTCGGCTCACGCCTGAACATTCTCACCAACGGCAGCATGATGCTCGGTGCCTGCCCGGGCCGGATGGACGCGCCGACTTCGTACATCTCGCCGGAAACCTACGACAAACTGACCGTGATCAAAGGCCCGCAAACCGTGCTTTGGGGTCCGGGCGCGTCGGCGGGTACGGTGCTGTTTGATCGTGAGCCGGAGAGCTTCGGCGAACTCGGCACCCGCGTGAACGCAAGCATTCTGGCTGGCTCCCACGGACGTTTTGACAAGGTTGTCGACGCCGCTGCCGGTGGCCCGTTGGGCTACGTGCGAGTAATCGGCAACACCGCGCATTCCGACGACTACCGCGACGGCAACAACGACATCGTCGCCTCGCGCTACGACAAGTGGAACGGCGACATTGCGGTCGGCTGGACCCCGGACGCCGACACTCTGATCGAGCTCACCGCCGGCAAGGGCGATGGCGAAGCGCGCTACGCCGGACGCGGCATGGACGGCTCGCAGTTCCTGCGCGAGAGCCTCGGTTTGCGTTTCGAAAAATCCAATATCACGGACGTGCTGGAGAAACTCGAAGCGCAGATCTACTACAACTACGCTGACCACGTTATGGACAACTACACCCTGCGCACGCCGTCCGGCACCGGCATGATGGCGGGGCCGATGGCGTCCAATGTCGACCGCCGCACCCTCGGCGCGCGGATCAAAGCGACCTGGCGCTGGGCTGATATTCAGTTGATCACCGGCCTCGACGCGCAGACCAACGAGCACCGCCAGCGCAGCGGCATGGGCATCGACACCTACAAGGATCAGCCGTACAGCAAGGACGCCGATTTCCATAACTACGGCGTGTTCAGCGAAATGACCTGGTACGCCGCCGACCGTGATCGCCTGATCACTGGCGCCCGCGTCGACCGCGCTTCGGCCAAGGATTACCGGCAAACCACCGGCTCGGGAATGATGACTCGCCCGAACCCGACCGCCGACGACACCCGTGCCGATACCCTGCCGAGCGGTTTCGTCCGTTACGAGCATGACCTCGCCGACAGCCCGACCACGCTCTATGCAGGCCTCGGCCACGCGCAACGCTTCCCGGATTACTGGGAGCTGTTTTCGCCCAAGTCCGGCCCGGCGGGATCGGTCAACGCGTTCGATTCGATCAAACCGGAGAAGACCACCCAGTTCGACTTCGGCGTGAACTACAAGCGCGCCGACCTCGAAGCCTGGGCCTCGGGTTACATCGGTGTAGTCCGCGATTACATCCTCTTCGACTACTCCCCGGGAATGATGGGCATGAGCACCTCGCGCGCCGAGAACATCGACGCGCGAATCATGGGCGGTGAACTCGGTGCCGCGTACAAACTCACCGATAACTGGAAAGCCGATGCGACCCTGGCCTACGCCTGGGGCAAGAACAGCAGCGACGGCACGGCCCTGCCGCAAATGCCGCCACTGGATGCACGCTTCGGTCTGACCTATAGCGAAGACAACTGGAGCGCCGGCGCACTGTGGAGGGTGGTTGCCGCGCAAAACCGTATCGACCAGAACAAGGGCAACGTGGTCGGCAAGGATTACGACAAGAGTTCGGGCTTCGGCGTGTTCTCACTCAACGCTGCCTATCGGATCAACAAGAACTGGAAGGTCAGCAGCGGCGTCGACAACCTGTTCGGCAAAGCTTACGCCGAACACCTGAACCTGGCGGGCAACGCCGGGTTCGGCTACCCGGCCAATGACCCGCAAGCGATCAATGAGCCGGGGCGCACGCTCTGGACCAAGGTCGACATGAGTTTCTAACAAGAAAAGTCAAAAGATCGCAGCCCGCATGTACCCCTGTAGGAGCTGCCGAAGGCTGCGATCTCTTGATCTAGAAAAATTCGCCCAGCGGAGCACACGTGATGAAACAGCCCAAACCGAATTTCTACAACCTGGCCTGGCGTTGGCATTTTTACGCCGGTCTCTTCGTCGCCCCCTTCATGGTGATGCTGGCCCTGACCGGCATCATTTACCTGTTCAAACCGCAACTCGATTCGCTGATGTACAGCAGCCTGCTCAACGTCCCCGCAGGGCATCACACTGTCCCGGCCGATGACCTGCTGCAACGAGTGAAAAGTGCCTATCCGCAAGGCCAGGTCACCCAGTACCTGCCGCCAGTGAACGCCGAACGCAGCGCACAGTTTGTGGTGAAAAACGCCGGCCAGGAACTCAACATCTTCGTCGATCCGTACCACGGCGACATCCTTGGCGAACAGGATGCCAAGCAAAACCTGCAGGCCATTGCCCGGGCGATCCACGGCGAATTGATGATCGGCACCGTCGGTGACCGCCTTATCGAAATGGCCGCCGGTTGGGGCGTGGTGCTGGTGGTGTCCGGCCTGTTCCTGTGGTGGCCGCGCGGTCAGGCCGCGGGGATTCTGTGGCCGCGGTTGAACAGTCGCGGTCGCGTGTTGTGGCGTGACCTGCACGCGGTCACCGGGTTCTGGGGCGCGACCTTGCTGCTGGTGATGTTGCTCAGTGGCATGACCTGGACCGGCTTCTGGGGCAAGCAATACGCGCAGGTGTGGAACGTGTTCCCGGCGGCGATGTGGGACAACGTGCCGACCTCCGACGTCGAGGCTCGAACCCTTAACAGCGCCACCCGCCAGACCGTGCCTTGGGCGATGGAAAACACGCCGATGCCGATGTCCGGCGATCACGCCGAACACATGAACCACGGCGCCACCAACGCTGGCCCCGCAGCACCCGCCATCAGCCTGCAAGACGTGCAAAACATCGCCACCCAGCGCAAAGTCGAGCCGGGCTACAGCATCACCCTGCCGACCACTGCCACCGGCGTGTTCACCATCGCTGTGTTCGCCGATGACCCGCGCAACGATGCGACCCTGCACGTCGATCAATACACCGGCAAAGTGCTCGCCGATGTGCGTTTCGAGCAGTACGGCAGCGTCGCCCGCGCCACGGAAATCGGCGTGATGCTTCACGAAGGCAAAATGTTCGGCACCGTCAACCAGATCGTCGTGCTGCTGATCTGCCTGATGATTCTGCTCAGCGCCGTAAGCGGCGTGGTGATCTGGTGGAAGCGTCGGCCACAAGGCAAATTGGGTGTGCCGCCGCTGCGTCATGATTTGCCGAAGTGGAAAACCGGGGTGGTGATCATGTTGGCGCTGGCGGTGGTGTTTCCGCTGGTGGGGGCTTCGCTGGTGGTGGTGTGGTTGCTGGACAAGCTGTTCTTGGCTCGATTCAGTCAGCAGGCTGCGGATTTGACGCATTGATCTAACGTGCGCGGGTGATTTACATCGCCCGCGCCTTCATCCATTAGCAATCTCCCACCTTCAAGTGTCCATTGCAGTTGTTGAGAACGGGCACTTGGGTAACGTCAACCGTAACGTCATCTTGAGGAGCGTAAACCCCGTTATTTTGTTTACACATGACTTTGATATCGCAATTACGAGCAACTGACTTGGATTCCGCCGCTTCAGGGATAACTTTCGAACCACTACTTATTGACTTACATGACTGACGTGCCGGTGCATCTATCCATGCCTGTTGGCAAGTCGGAAAGGTGTAGCCAGCAATCGCACTTAATGGAAAAACAAACAACGAACAAATTACGGCAACGCCGATTCCAGGGCCTATCGTGTTCATGGCACAACTCCTTCGTTTGTGAGCAAAGCCTTACTTTTCAGAAACAGCCTATCGTTGAACACCCGGTCTCGGACACTGTTATAAATGACGGTTTTTTAGACTGTCTGGTAATTTGGATGAGCCGATAATGAGATTATCTGCATGAACAAAACACGCTCGCATTCCCCCATCAATTGCGCTCAAGTTGATCATGAGTAATCCGAGATGCGCATTTTAGGCTGGTCTATAGAATGCCGGGGCTTATAAGCCGGCAAACTTTAGTGTTACTGCATAACGCAATTTGCCTTTTAGCTCGCGGCCAATAGCTGCGGACATTCTTTTGAAGATCGATGGACACGCCTGACCAGCGACTGGCAAATCAACGATGCCGTCAGCGCCAGCAACGAGCTCTACTACTTCAAGGCCCAGCACCGCTGGCAGAACGCCGAGAACTTCAACTTCGACGCGGGCAGTCAGCAACTGAGTCGCAGCGGTTACTTCGGCATCGGCCACAAGCAGGAACAGGTTGGTGGTCGTCAGACGTTCACCTTCGAGCACTCGCTGTTCGGCCTCGACAGCCAGACCGTCACCGGCGTCGATTACAACCGCATCCGCTTCCAGCTCGACAGCAACTCGCCGTTCAACGATGTGCTGCCGAACGGTCAGCCATTGGATCTGCATCCCCCACAAAGTAGGTATTTCGAGAGTGCCGATCCGTACCGCGATCAGTTCGACAGCACCACCAGACAGATGTCGGGGTTCGCCGAAAAACGCACGCAGTTTGGCGAGCGCTAGTCGTCGGTGACCGGCGTGCGTCGCGATTATGTGCATGTCGATCGTAACGACTTGACCGATGGCAGCCAGAGCGACCATACCCTGACCGGCAACAACTGGAAGGCCGGTCTGGTGTTTGCTCTGACGCCCGAGACGTCGCTCTACGGCCAAGTGGCAACCAGCACTGATGGCATCGGCGGTTTGATCTCTCTGAACCCGAGCCAGCAGCAATACGATCTATCGACCGCCCGCCAGACCGAAATCGGCCTGAAGCAGTTGTTCTGGGATCAGCATGGCGAGTTCACCCTGGCGGCGTATCGCATCGTCAAAAAGAAACTGCTGACTGACGATCCGGGCAACCCGACGCTCAAGCAGCAGGTCGGCCAGCAATCGTCCAACGGACTTGAAGCCAGCCTTGATCTGCAACTGCCGAACGCCTGGCAACTGCAGGCCAACGCCGCAATTGTGAAGGCCAGGTACGACGACTTCTCGGAAGTGGTCAACGGGCAAACCCCGTCGTATAACGGCAACCGCCCGGTGGACGTGCCGCGACGCACGGCGAATCTGTGGCTGAACAAAGCGCTGACCGATGAGCAGAAGGCCGGCGCCGGCGTACGCTATGTCGATGCGCGGTATGCCGACATGGCCAACCGCAATGAGCTGCCGAGTTACACCGTGGTCGATGCGACGTTGTCGTGGAGAGCTCTGCGCAGTACGACGCTGGGTGTGCAGGTGAACAAACTGTTTGATCGCCGGTATGTGCAAAGCCAATACAATGGCGGGCAGCAGTGGATCCTTGGCGAGCCGAGGTCGTTTCTTGTCACCGCTGATTACACCTTCTAATCCAATCCCCTTTAGGAGTTGCCGCAGGCTGCGGCAGTTCAGGGATCGGTTCGCGCCCCAATCTGGAGCGGCCGCCTGCACCAACGCTCCACGAGCGTCCCTTCATGGTGCATCGCAATCGCGCGCAAGCGCTCTAAACCGACATTTTCCTGCCCAAACCCGACCGGGCACAGCCCTTGCAAAACACCCTTCAGTCGTTCGCATCTGCCAACCAAAAAAAACTTCAAACGTTCATGGAGATCGCACAATGAAGCGTCGCAGTTTGATCAAGGCTTTCACACTCACGGCATCCATTGCCGCGATGGGCATGACCTGGACTGTCCAGGCCGCCGAGACCATCAAGGTCGGGATTCTGCATTCGTTGTCCGGCACCATGGCGATCTCCGAAACGTCGCTCAAAGACATGGCGCTGATGACCATCGACGAGATCAACGCCAAGGGCGGTGTGAACGGCAAGATGCTTGAGCCGGTGGTGGTCGACCCGGCGTCGAACTGGCCGCTGTTCGCCGAAAAGGGCCGGCAGTTGCTGACCCAGGACAAGGTCGCCGTGGTGTTCGGCTGCTGGACCTCGGTGTCGCGCAAATCGGTATTGCCGGTGTTCGAAGAGCTCAATGGCCTGTTGTTCTATCCGGTGCAATACGAAGGCGAAGAGATGTCGCCGAACGTCTTCTACACCGGCGCCGCGCCTAACCAGCAGGCGATCCCGGCGGTTGAATACCTGATGAGTGAAGAAGGCGGCAGCGCCAAGCGCTACTTCCTGCTCGGTACCGACTACGTCTACCCGCGCACCACCAACAAGATCCTGCGCTCGTTCCTGCATTCCAAAGGCGTCGCCGACAAAGACATCGAAGAGGTCTACACGCCGTTTGGTCACAGCGACTATCAAACCATCGTCGCCAACATCAAAAAATTCTCCGCCGGTGGCAAGACTGCGGTCATCTCGACCGTCAACGGCGACTCCAACGTGCCGTTCTATAAAGAGCTGGCCAACCAGGGTCTGAAGGCCACCGACGTACCGGTTGTAGCGTTCTCGGTCGGCGAAGAAGAACTGCGCGGCATCGACACCAAACCGCTGGTGGGCAACCTCGCGGCGTGGAACTACTTCGAGTCGGTGGAGAACCCGCAGAACAAGAAATTCGTCGCTGACTGGAAGGCCTACGCGAAGAAACACAACCTGCCGGGCGCCGACAAAGCCGTGACCAACGACCCGATGGAGGCTACTTACGTCGGCATCCACATGTGGGCGCAAGCAGTTGAAAAAGCCAAATCCACTGACGTCGACAAAGTCCGCGAAGCCCTTGCCGGCCAGACTTTCGCGGCGCCGTCGGGCTACACCTTGACCATGGACAAGACCAATCACCACCTGCACAAACCGGTGATGATCGGCGAGATTCAGGCTGATGGTCAGTTCAACGTGGTGTGGCAGACCGAAGGGCCGATCCGTGCGCAACCGTGGAGCCCGTTCATTCAGGGCAACGACAAGAAGCCGGATTATGCGGTGAAGAGCAACTGAGGCGGATTCAGTTTTTGAGGCGGGCTTTAGATTCCCCCCCCTCACCCCAGCCCTCTCCCTCAGGGAGAGGGGGAAAGGGAGCCGATCTTCATGCCTTTCAAAGCCTGAGTTCGGCTCGAATTCGCAGGTCGCAGCACATCGTTCAAACACCTCGGTCAGTCCCCTCAATTTCAAGAGGGAGAGGGGGAAAGGGAGCCGATCTTCATGCTTTTCAAAGCCTGAGTTCGACTCGAATTCGCAGGTCGCAGCACATCGTCCAGACACCTCGGTCAGTCCCCTCTCCCTCTGGGAGAGGGTTAGGGTGAGGGGGCGGTTGAACAGGACACCACTAATGCCCACTGCCATACACCGCTTTCTCATAGCCATCGCACTATTGCTGCCAATGCTCGCCCACGCCGGCGATGCCGAAGACTTCGTCGCGGCCAATCCTGTGCAGCAAGCCAAACTGCTGGAAACCTGGGCCGCGCAGCCCGACCCGGCGCGTATCGAATTGCTCAACGCCCTGCAACAAGGCGAGCTGACGATCGACGGCCAACCGAAAACCCTGCGCCTGAACAATCGCCTGCGGGGTCTGATCGACACCGCCATGGCCAGCCATCAATTGCTCGCCGCCGACGCCAAAATCCGTCTGACTGCCGCGCAGCAATTGCAGAAAAGCGCGAAACCCGCGCAGCTGAAATTCCTCGACCAGCAACTGGCTGGCGAAAAAGATGAAAGCGTCCGTGCCGCACTGAGCCTGGCGCTGGCCAATCTGCAACTGGTCGACACTGATCCGGCCGTACGACTCGCGGCGGTGCGATTGCTTGGCGAAACCGGCGACCCACTGGCGCGCACGCGCCTCGAAGGTTTGCTCGAACCCGGCGTCGAAGCCGATGCCGGCGTACGCACGGCGGCCGAAACCAGCCTCGCCCAAGTCAAACGCAAACTGCTGATCGGCGAGATCCTCGGCCAGGCGTTCAGCGGCATGTCGCTCGGTTCGATTCTGCTGTTGGCAGCGCTCGGTCTGGCGATCACCTTCGGCCTGCTCGGCGTGATCAACATGGCCCACGGCGAAATGCTGATGCTCGGTGCCTACTCGACCTACGTGGTGCAGTTGATGTTCCAGCGTTACGCACCGCAAGCGATTGAGTTTTATCCGTTGATTGCGCTGCCGGTGGCGTTCTTTGTCACGGCGGCGATCGGCATGGCGCTAGAGCGCACGGTGATTCGCCACCTCTACGGCCGCCCACTGGAAACCCTGCTCGCCACCTGGGGCATCAGCCTGATGCTGATTCAACTGGTGCGCCTGTTGTTCGGCGCGCAGAACGTTGAAGTGGCCAACCCGGCGTGGCTGTCCGGCGGGATTCAGGTTTTGCCAAATCTGGTGCTGCCGTACAACCGCATCGTCATCATCGCCTTCGCACTGTTCGTCGTCGTACTGACCTGGTTGCTGCTGAATAAAACCCGCCTCGGCCTCAACGTCCGTGCCGTTACCCAGAACCGCAACATGGCCGCCTGCTGCGGCGTGCCGACCGGGCGCGTCGATATGCTCGCCTTCGGCCTCGGCTCGGGCATCGCCGGCCTCGGCGGCGTAGCGCTGAGTCAGATCGGCAACGTCGGCCCGGACCTCGGCCAAAGCTACATCATCGATTCATTTCTGGTGGTGGTGCTCGGCGGTGTTGGCCAGTTGGCCGGCAGCGTGCTCGCAGCCTTCGGCCTGGGTATCGCCAACAAGATTCTCGAACCGCAGATCGGTGCGGTGCTCGGCAAGATCCTGATCCTCGCGCTGATCATTCTGTTTATCCAGAAACGTCCGCAAGGCCTCTTCGCACTGAAAGGACGGGTGATCGACTGATGAACCAGCCTCTGTTAGTCACGGCCACGCAAAAGGCCGGGCCGAAAATCACCCTCGCGATTGGCGCGGTAATCCTCGCTCTGCTGATCGCCCTGCCGCTGCTGTCGTTGTTGTCGCCCGACAATGCGCTGCACATCTCGGCGTACACGCTGACGCTGGTTGGCAAAATCCTCTGCTACGCCATCGTCGCCCTGGCGCTGGATCTGGTCTGGGGTTACGCCGGTTTGCTGTCGCTGGGTCACGGCCTGTTCTTCGCTCTCGGCGGTTATGCGATGGGCATGTACCTGATGCGTCAGGCCGCCGGCGATGGTCTGCCGGCGTTCATGACCTTCCTGTCGTGGAGCGAACTGCCGTGGTACTGGACCGGCACCAGCAGTTTTATCTGGGCGATGTGTCTGGTGGTGTTGGCGCCGGGATTGCTGGCGCTGGTCTTCGGTTTCTTCGCTTTCCGTTCGCGGATCAAAGGCGTGTATTTCTCGATCATAACCCAGGCCCTGACCTTCGCCGGCATGCTCTTGTTTTTCCGCAACGAGACCGGGTTTGGCGGCAACAACGGCTTTACCAATTTCCGCACGATTCTCGGTTTCGGCATCACTGAACCGGGGACCCGCGCGGTGCTGTTTCTGGCGACGGTGTTGTTGCTGGTGGCGAGCCTGTTCATCGGCTGGCGCCTGGCGCAGAGCAAGTTTGGCCGCGTGCTGACTGCGCTGCGCGATGCGGAAAACCGCTTGATGTTCTGCGGCTACGACCCGCGCGGTTTCAAGCTGTTCGTGTGGGTGTTGAGTGCGGTGTTGTGTGGCCTGGCCGGGGCGTTGTACGTGCCGCAAGTGGGCATCATCAACCCGAGCGAAATGTCGCCAACCAACTCCATCGAAGCAGCGGTATGGGTTGCCCTTGGCGGTCGCGGCACGCTGATCGGCCCGCTGCTCGGCGCCGGTGTGGTCAACGGCATGAAGAGCTGGTTCACCGTGGCCTTCCCGGAATACTGGCTGTTTTTTCTCGGCGCGCTGTTCATCGTCGTGACGCTGTACCTGCCCAAAGGCGTGATCGGTCTGCTGAAGAAACGAGGTGAACAATGAGAGTCACGGCGAGCGCTGAATTCATGCTGGAACCGGCCTTCTTTCCCGTCGAACCGAACAAGGACGCCGGCACCAGCCGCGACTCGATCGGCCTCGGCCAGCGCGTCGGCCCGGGCCTCGACACCCGTCACGGCACGATCCTCACACTGGAAGACATCAGCGTCAGCTTCGACGGCTTCCGTGCGCTGAACAATCTCAACCTGTACATCGGCGTCGGCGAATTGCGCTGCATCATCGGCCCTAACGGCGCGGGCAAGACTACGTTGATGGACGTGATCACCGGCAAGACTCGCCCGAGTCACGGCAAGGCGTGGTTCGGCGAAACGCTGGATCTGACTCAAATGAGCGAAGTGCAAATCGCTCAGGCCGGCATCGGCCGCAAGTTTCAGAAGCCGACGGTGTTCGAGGCGCTGAGCGTGTTTGAAAACCTGGAACTGGCGCAGAAAACCGACAAGTCGGTGTGGGCCAGTTTGCGTGCGCGCTTGAGCGGCGAGCAAAAAGATCGAATCAGCGAAGTGCTGGAGACGATTCGCCTGACCACCTCGGTCAATCGTCAGGCAGGCTTGCTCTCCCACGGTCAGAAGCAGTTTCTCGAGATCGGCATGTTGCTGATGCAGGATCCGCAATTGCTCCTGCTCGATGAGCCGGTGGCGGGCATGACCGATGCGGAAACCGAGTTCACGGCTGAACTGTTCAAGTCGCTGGCGGGCAAGCATTCGTTGATGGTGGTGGAGCATGACATGGGCTTTGTCGGCTCGATTGCCGACCACGTCACCGTATTGCATCAGGGCAGCGTTCTGGCGGAAGGCTCACTTGAGCAGGTGCAGGAAAACGAGCGCGTGATCGAGGTTTATCTCGGCCGCTGAAGCTGCAAACACTCATCAAAACTGTGGGAGCTGGCTTGCCAGCGATGAGGCCGGCACATCCAGCATTAATGCCGACTGATCCACCGCTATCGCTGGCAAGCCAGCTCCCACAGGGTTCTGTGTGCAACAGGGAGAATTTGGAAATGCTGCAAGTCGACAAGCTGCACCAGTACTACGGCGGTAGCCACATCCTGCGTGGCCTCTCGTTCGACGTGAAAGTCGGCGAAGTCACCTGCCTGCTCGGCCGTAACGGTGTCGGCAAAACCACCCTGCTCAAATGCCTGATGGGCCTGCTGCCGGCCAAAGAAGGCGTAGTCAATTGGGAAGGCAAACCGATCACCACGTTCAAGCCACACCAGCGTGTTCACGCCGGGATTGCCTACGTGCCACAGGGCCGGGAAATCTTCGGCCGCCTGACCGTGGAAGAGAATCTGCTGATGGGTCTGTCGCGTTTTCCCGGCAGTGAAGCCAAGGAAGTCCCAAGTTTCATCTACGAATTGTTCCCGGTGCTGCTACAAATGAAGCAGCGTCGCGGCGGTGACCTCTCCGGTGGTCAGCAACAGCAGTTGGCGATTGGTCGCGCATTGGCCAGCCGCCCGCGCTTGCTGATCCTCGACGAGCCTACCGAAGGCATTCAACCTTCGGTGATCAAGGAGATCGGCGCGGTAATCAAGAAACTCGCGGCGCGCGGTGATATGGCGATTTTGCTGGTCGAGCAGTTCTACGATTTCGCCGCGGAACTGGCCGATCAGTATCTGGTGATGTCCCGGGGCGAGATCGTCCAGCAGGGGCGCGGTGAAAATATGGAGGCCGAGGGTGTACGCGGGCTGGTAACGATCTAGTACAACGAATTAATCTGTAGCTTCCTAACGATAATTACACACCATGAATTCGACTGTTGCACCTGCCCTGTTTACCCCGAGCTGGCACGCCGCGCTGGAACTCGCTTATGCCCGTTTCGGCGACTGCACGCGCCCGGTCATGCGCCGACACCTCGGGCCGCTGCGGGTGCAAAAGCACCTGTACGCCGAAGGCCCTGAAGTCTGTCAGCACATCATCGTCCACCCGCCGGGCGGGATTGCCGGCGGTGATCGGCTGGACATCAGCGCGCGCGTCGAAGCCGACGCATGGGCGCAGATCACCAGCCCCGGTGCCGCCAAGTGGTATCGCGCGGGTGGGCCGGCGTATCAAAAACTGGATTTGAAAGTGGCAGCCGGCGGGACGCTGGAATGGCTGCCGCAGGAGACCATCGTCTATAGCGCCGCGCAGGCTGAGCTGAGCACTTCGATTGAACTTGAGGGTGACGCACGGCTGTTTTACTGGGATGTGGTGGCGCTGGGTCGCCCGGCCAGTGGCGAACGTTTTGACCACGGGCATTTTCAGGCGCACCTGGATATTCGCCGCGATGGCCGATTGCTCTGGCACGAGCGCCAGCGCATTGTCGGTGATGACGGTTTGCTTGATTCGCCGATTGGCCTGGATGGCAATCCGGTGTTTGCAACGTTGTTGGTGACCGGTGAGATTGAGGCTGAGTTGCTGGAGCGCTGCCGCTCGCTGGATCACCAGGTTCGCGGGGATTTGACGCAATTGCCGGGACTTTTGGTTGCCCGTTGTCTGGCCAGTGAAGCGTTGCTCGCACGGGCCTGGCTCATCGATTTATGGCGCTTGCTGCGTCCGGTGCTTCTGGATCGCGAGGCGGTGTCACCGAGAATATGGAACACCTGAAAGCAACCCTCACCCCCCGCCCTCTCCCGGAGGGAGAGGGAGCCCGACCGAGTCGTTTGAAATGAATTTAACTGACTGAACGAATACCGCTGACTGAACCGGCCATTGAAAACAACCGAGATCAGTCCCCTCTCCCTCGCAAGAGGGAGCCTGACCGAGTCGCTTGAAATGAATTTAACTGACTGAACGAATACCGCTGACTGAACCGGCCATTGAAAACAACCGAGATCAGTCCCCTCTCCTTCGGGAGAGGGCTAGGGTGAGGGGCTGCTCCAACTGGCACCCCACACCGGCAAGAACCTCACAAATCTGCCCTGATGGAACCCCACAATGGACCTGACCCCACGCGAAAAAGACAAGCTGCTGATCTTCACCGCCGGCCTCGTTGCCGAGCGGCGTCTGGCCCGCGGTGTGAAACTCAACTACCCGGAAGCCATGGCCTACATCTCCGCCGCTCTGCTTGAAGGCGCGCGTGACGGCCAGACCGTGGCCGAGCTGATGCACTACGGCACCACCCTGCTCAGCCGTGAACAAGTGATGGAAGGCATCCCGGAAATGATTCCGGAGATCCAGGTCGAAGCGACGTTCCCCGACGGCACCAAACTGGTCACCGTCCACCAACCGATCGTCTGAGGCTACGCCATGACTTACACCATTCGCGACGCCGTCCACGCCGACCTGCCGGCGATCCGCGACATCTACAACGATGCCGTAATCAACACCACGGCGATCTGGAATGAACAGGCCGTCGACCTCGGCAACCGCCAGGCGTGGTTCAGCGCGCGTCAGGCCCAGGCCTATCCGATTCTGGTAATCATCGACGGTGACAACAGCGTACTCGGCTACGCTTCATTCGGTGACTGGCGGCCGTTCGACGGCTTTCGCCATACCGTCGAACATTCGGTTTATGTGCGCAGCGATCAACGCGGCAACGGCCTCGGCCCGCAATTAATGGCAGCGCTGATCGAGCGCGCCAGAACCTGCGACAAACACGTGATGGTCGCCGCCATCGAAAGCGGCAACGCGGCCTCGATTCGCCTGCACGAGCGCGCCGGTTTCGTCATCACCGGGCAGATGCCGCAAGTTGGCACCAAGTTCGGTCGCTGGCTCGACCTGACGTTTATGCAACTGACCCTAAACCCTGGCGCGGAGCCGCCTGACGCCAACAAGGAGTGACACCGATGAACGCCGCCCAACTGCGCCGCGTCAATGCTGAAAGTTTTGCCCATTACCGTCAGGGCCTGATTGATCTGCTGCTTGATGCGGTCGGTTACGGCGCCAGTGTCGGCTTCATGGCCGACCTCGATGCGGCGCAGGCGCGCGCGTATTTCGATGAGGTGCAGGACAACGTCAACAAAGGCAGCGTGCTGCTCTGGGTGGTGGTCAAGGACGAGCAAGTGCTGGCCAGTGTGCAACTGGGTCTGTGCCAGAAGGCCAACGGTCTTAACCGCGCCGAGGTGCAGAAACTGCTGGTGCGCGAACACGCACGGCGTCGCGGTCTCGGTCAGCAATTGATGAGTGCGCTGGAACTCGAAGCGCCCAAACACAAGCGCGGCATGCTCTACCTCGACACCGAGGCCGGCTCGCCCGCCGAAGATTTCTACAAGGCGTTGGGTTACACCCGCGCGGGCCAGATTCCCGATTACGCCTGCGACCCGCACGGTACCTATCGACCGACCGCCCTCTATTACAAGATTCTGCAAGGAGCCCAGTGATGATTCCTGGCGAGTACCAGATCCAGCCCGGCGACATCGAACTCAACGTCGGCCGTCGCACCGTCAGCCTGAAAGTCGCCAACAGCGGCGACCGGCCGATCCAGGTCGGTTCGCACTATCACTTTTTTGAAACCAATGACGCGCTGACCTTTGATCGTGCAGCGAGCCGTGGCATGCGCCTGAATATTCCGGCGGGGACGGCGGTGCGCTTCGAGCCGGGGCAAAGTCGTGAGGTTGAGCTTGTGGATTATGCTGGGCATCGCCGGGTGTTCGGGTTTGCCGGGCGGGTCATGGGTGATCTCTGATATCGGCGTGCACCGCTGCCCCTCACCCCAGCCCTCTCCCGAGGGAGAGGGAGCTGATCACCGATAGCCGACCCACCGCGAACAGTCCCCTCTGCGGAGCTGATCACCGACAGCCGCCCCACCGCGAACAGTCCCCTCTCCCTCTGGGAGAGGGCTAGGGTGAGGGTCGATGGCTCACCACTATTTTCCTGAAGGACGCTGCATGAAAATCTCCAGACAAGCCTACGCCGACATGTTCGGCCCCACCGTCGGCGACAAGGTGCGCCTGGCCGACACCGAGCTGTGGATCGAAGTCGAACAAGACTTCACCACCTATGGCGAAGAAGTGAAGTTCGGTGGCGGCAAAGTTATCCGCGACGGCCAGGGCCAAAGCCAACTGCTCGCGGCCGAAGTGGTCGACACGCTGATCACCAACGCGCTGATCATCGACCACTGGGGCATCGTCAAAGCCGACGTCGGCCTCAAGGACGGGCGCATCGCCGCGATCGGCAAGGCCGGCAACCCCGACGTGCAGCCGAACGTGACCATCGCCATCGGCGCCGGCACCGAAGTGATCGCCGGCGAAGGCATGATCCTCACCGCCGGCGGCATCGACACGCACATCCACTTCATCTGCCCGCAGCAGATCGAAGAAGCGCTGATGAGCGGCGTCACCACCATGATCGGCGGCGGCACCGGACCTGCCACCGGCACCAACGCCACCACCTGCACCTCCGGGCCTTGGCACCTGGCGCGCATGCTTCAGGCCGCCGACGCCTTCCCGATGAACATCGGTCTCACCGGTAAGGGCAACGCCAGCCTGCCCGAGCCGTTGATCGAGCAGGTCAAGGCCGGCGCCATCGGCCTGAAATTGCACGAAGACTGGGGCACCACCCCGGCGAGCATCGACAACTGCCTGAGCGTCGCCGATCAGTTCGACGTGCAGGTGGCGATCCACACCGACACCCTCAACGAATCCGGTTTCGTCGAAACCACCCTCGGCGCGTTCAAGGGCCGCACCATTCACACCTATCACACCGAAGGTGCCGGTGGCGGTCACGCACCGGACATCATCAAGGCCTGCGGCTTCCCTAACGTATTGCCGAGCTCGACCAACCCGACCCGGCCGTTCACCCGCAACACCATCGACGAACACCTCGACATGCTGATGGTCTGCCACCACCTCGACCCGAGCATTGCCGAAGACGTCGCGTTCGCCGAAAGCCGCATCCGCCGCGAAACGATTGCCGCCGAAGACATTCTTCACGACCTCGGCGCATTCTCGATGATCAGCTCCGACAGCCAGGCCATGGGCCGCGTCGGCGAAGTCATCACGCGCACCTGGCAGACCGCCGACAAGATGAAAAAACAGCGCGGCCCACTGCCGCAGGACGGCGAGGGCAACGACAATTTCCGCGCCAAACGCTATATCGCCAAGTACACGATCAACCCGGCGATCACCCATGGCATCAGCCATGAAGTCGGCTCGATCGAAGTCGGCAAATGGGCGGATCTGGTGCTGTGGCGCCCGGCATTCTTTGGTGTGAAACCGACGCTGATCCTCAAGGGCGGTGCAATTGCCGCCAGCCTGATGGGCGATGCCAACGCCTCGATTCCGACACCGCAACCGGTGCACTACCGCCCGATGTTCGCCAGCTACGGCGGCTCGCTGCATGCCACCAGCCTGACCTTTATCAGTCAGGCTGCGCAGGAAGCCGGGCTGCCGGAAGCGTTGGGTTTGAAGAAAAAGATTGGCGTAGTGAAGGGCTGCCGTGACGTGCAGAAAACCGATCTGATTCACAACGACTATCTGCCGAACATCGATGTTGATCCGCAGACCTATCAGGTCAAGGCTGACGGGGTGTTGCTGTGGTGTGAGCCGGCGGAGACGCTGCCGATGGCGCAGCGGTATTTCCTGTTCTAACCAAAAAAAGGCCCTTCGGGGCCTTTTCAATGTTGAGTCAGAAACTCCGCGTTATCGTTCATCGCTGGC
Source organism: Pseudomonas sp. IT-232MI5 (assembly GCF_949767845.1). Lineage (NCBI taxonomy): Bacteria > Pseudomonadati > Pseudomonadota > Gammaproteobacteria > Pseudomonadales > Pseudomonadaceae > Pseudomonas > Pseudomonas sp. IT-232MI5. Next base: position 179,795 of record NZ_CATKQE010000003.1, on the reverse strand, counting down.
AAGCCAGCTCCCACAGGTTCTGCGCCGATCCGAGATCTACATTCCAACGCAAAACCCTGTGGGAGCTGGCTTGCCAGCGATAAGGCCAGCTCAGCCACAACAAGATTTTCAGGCTGACTACTCCACCACCAACCGCCCCAAACGCTGCCGCAACATACGGTTCTCGGCACGCAACTCACGCACCTCCTCCAGCAGGTCCAGCGCCAGCGCAACGCCCTCCCACTCCAGTTCCAGATCACGGCGCAACTTCGCCGCCCGTTTGGCCAACGCCAATTCGTAATCGGTGAAGCGCCACTCCCGGGGCTGCGCGCCCTGAGGTTCGAGGATGCCGTGCTCGACGATTTCGATCACGTAGACGTCCGACAAATCGGCCGCCTCACAGAATTCTGCCAGGTCCAGTTGAACGATCAGGGGGCTGCTCATGATGGGCTACTCCGTCGTCGAATTCAGAAGTTCTCGCGCGGGTTGAACGCGGCTTTCTTCGCCAGTTCCTGCCACAGCGCCTTGACCTCGTCGTCCGAGGCTTTCGGCATCACGGCTTTGAGCTGGACGAACAGGTAACCGCGCTCGCCTGCCTTGTTTTTCAGGCCATGACCCTTGGCGCGCATGCGCTGGCCGTTCTGGCTGCCGGCCGGAACCTTGAGGTTGATCTTGCCGGTCAGGGTCGGCACCGCCACTTCAGCCCCCAGCGCCAGTTCCCACGGTGCCAGCGGCAAGGTGATGATCAGGTTTTCGCCTTCAACATCGAATTTCGGGTGTGGCGCAAAACGAATGGTCAGATACAGGTCGCCATTCGCCCCGCCACCGACGCCCGGTGCGCCCTGGCCTTTGAGGCGGATGCGTTCGCCGTCGGTCACGCCCGCCGGAATTTTCACGTTCAGGCTCTTGCTGGTATTGCTGACGTGCTGGCCGTTGGCGTTGTATTGCGGCACCTGGAAGGTGACTTTCTTCGATTCGTTAGCGAGCGTCTCCTCGAGGAAGATCGGCAGTTCCATTTCCACGTCTTGCCCTCGGCGCCCAGCACTGCGTTGTTGCCGACCTTCGCCGCCACCGAAACCGGGGCCGCGATTGCCGAAGATCGAACTGAAGAAGTCCGAGAAGTCGCCGGTGTCAGCACCGCCGCCGCCAAAGCCACCACGGCTCTGCCAGCCCGGTGGCCCCTGGAACGGCTGACCGTGCTGGCCATAACGGCGCAGCTCGTCATATTCGGCACGTTTGTCGGCGCTTTTCAGCGCTTCATAGGCTTCCGAGGCGTCTTTGAACTTGGCCTCGGCGTCTTTTTCCTTGCTGACATCGGGGTGGTATTTGCGCGCCAGCTTGCGATAGGCAGCCTTGATTGCCTTGTCGTCTGCTGTCGGCTCCACGCCGAGTATCTTGTAATAGTCTTTGAAGTCCATCGAAGGAATCACCGTCCGTTATCGATTTCGCGCCGATGCCAGCATGCGCCGATTCGCGCGTGCCAGGTTGACCGATCTCAAGGTTGTGACCGGGTGGCGCAGCAGAAGTTTATCGGCAGTGGACGGCGGTTCTTGCGACCGCCGGTGGTTCTGCCGGCCCATGCCAGCAAGTTTGGGGCGAAGCTGCGATTTTCAACCAGTTTAGTCGTGAAATAGCAGATGACCGGCCTTCGATTCTGGCGCGCACTGACATACACTGCGCGGCCGTTTTTTTGACCGGAACCGAAAGACATGAAAGACGCCTCTCCAGCCCGTGCCTGCGGCATCGACTTCGGCACGTCCAACTCCACCGTCGGCTGGCTGCGCCCCGGCATGGAAACGATGATCGCGCTGGAAGACGACAAGATCACCCTGCCGTCGGTGGTCTTCTTCAACATCGAGGAACGCCGCCCGGTTTACGGCCGTCTGGCGCTGCACGAGTACCTGGAAGGCTACGAAGGCCGGCTGATGCGCTCGCTGAAAAGCCTGCTCGGTTCCAAGCTGATCAAGCACGACACCAGCGTGCTCGGCACGGCGATGCCGTTCAAGGACCTGCTCGGCCTGTTCATCGGCCAGTTGAAGAGCCGTGCGGAAACCGCCGCTGGTCGGGAATTCGAGCAGGTGGTGCTCGGGCGTCCGGTGTTCTTCGTCGATGACGATCCGCTGGCTGACCAGGAAGCGGAAGACACGCTGGTCGAAGTGGCGCGCAAGATCGGCTTCAAGGACGTGTCGTTCCAGTACGAACCGATCGCCGCCGCCTTCGACTACGAGTCGACCATCGAAAAAGAAGAGCTGGTGCTGATCGTCGACATCGGCGGTGGTACCTCCGACTTCTCGCTGGTGCGCCTGTCGCCCGAGCGTCGTGGCCTCGATAACCGTCACGATGACATCCTCGCCACCGGCGGTGTGCACATCGGCGGGACCGATTTCGACAAACAGCTGAGCCTGCAAGGTCTGATGCCGCTGTTCGGCTACGGCAGCCGCATGAAGAGCGGCGCCTACATGCCGACCAGCCACCACATGAACCTGGCGACCTGGCACACCATCAACTCGGTGTACTCGCAAAAATCCAGCCTGGCGCTGGGCAGCATGCGCTACGACATCGAAGACACTGGCGGCATCGATCGCCTGTTCAAGTTGATCGAACAACGCGCCGGGCACTGGCTGGCGATGGAAGTCGAAGAAACCAAGATCCAGCTGACCCACACCGACAGCCGCCACGTGCCGCTGGACCGGATCGAAGCAGGCTTGAGTGTTGAGCTGACCCGTGCGCTGTTTGAATCGGCGATTGATGCGCTGCTGGAGCGGGTGCGCGGCAGTGTTACGCAGCTGTTGAACGATGCCTGTGTGGCGGTCGATCAGGTCGACACCGTGTTCTTCACCGGTGGTTCGAGCGGGATTCCGGCGCTGCGCAACAGCGTCTCGGCGATGTTGCCGAATGCGCGGCATGTTGAAGGGAATATCTTTGGCAGCATTGGTAGCGGTCTGGCGATTGAAGCGATGAAACGCTACGGCGCCATGAACTGATGATCGTTCCCACGCTCTGCGTGGGAATGCCGCCATGGACGCTCTGCGTCCGCTGTTGAGGTTGTGACGCGGAGCGTCACGGGATGCATTCCCACGCAGAGCGTGGGAATGATCATGGAGTGGTTAGACCATCCCGCCCAGCTTCAACTCACTCTTCAGGTACGCATAATAAATCGGCCCCGCCACCACCCCCGGCAGGCCGAACGCGGCCTCGAACACCAGCATCGCCAACAGCAACTCCCACGACTTGGCACTGATCTGCCCGCCAACGATGCGCGCGTTAAGAAAGTACTCGAGCTTGTGGATAAAAATCAGATAGCCCAGCGCGGCAATCGCCACCCAGATCGACAGTGACAGGCCGACGATGGTGATCAGCGTGTTCGACATCAGGTTGCCGATCACCGGCAACAGGCCGAGCAGGAAGGTCAGCACGATCAGGGTTTTGGTCAGTGGCAACTTGATGCCGAACATCGGCAGGATCACCGCGAGGAAGATCCCGGTGAAGAAAGTGTTGAGCAGGGAAATCTTGATCTGCGCGAAGACAATGTTGCGGAAGGCCTGCACCAGCAAGTGCAAGCGATCAAACAGGGCCGCAGCCAGCGGTTTGCGCTTGGTCACGTCGGGGATGCGCTGCAAGGCAATGATCGCGCCGAGCACCATGCCGATCAGCAGCGTGACGAACATGTGTGCGGCGTCTTTGCCGACCAGTTGCAGGTCAGACAGGTGCTTGCTCATCCACTCGCCAATCGCCACGCGAAACTCGGCAGCACTGGCCGGTAGATAGGCGTCGATGAACGGCGGCAATTGCCCGCGCGCGCGGTCGACCACACCCATGAATTTGTCGAGGGAAGCGCCGGGGTTTTCCGCTTCATGCAGGAGAAAACTGATCGCGCCGGCGAAGATCAACGCCAGCACACTCACCACCAAAGTGCCGAGCAACGCCACCGCCAGCCAACGCGCGCGGCGGCCTTCGATCAGCCGTTGCAGTTGCGGGGTGAGCATGTTGACCAGTTCAAATACCAATAGCCCGGCCAGCAGACTCGGCAACAAGCGCAACGGCAGCACCAGCAGCAAGCCGCCGAAAATTATGATGCAACTGACCCAGAACACTACATGACGCTCAGAAAACGTTGGCATACAGCCTCAAAACGAACGGCGTAAAAGGATTGGCAGTCTGCCAGCGTTCCGGGGTGAGCACTAGAAATATGCGGTGCTTCAGGTCCCCTCACCCTAACCCTCTCCCAAGGGAGAGGGAACCGATCGAGGAATGGCGAAAAAATCCGGCGACCTGCCAGTCCTGTATTGAATCCAGAATCGGCCGGATAGTTCAGGTCGATGGATATCTGAAAACACCGCGGTCAGTCCCCTCTCCCTCTGGGAGAGGGTTAGGGTGAGGGCGCACCCCACAGAACCAGGTTATTTTTTCTTCAGGCAATCACTCATGAACGTCTTGCGCGCATCGCCGGTCAGGGCTTTGGTTTTCGCGTCGGCGTTGCAGGTTTTCATTTTTTCCTGCTGCGGGGTCAGGGCCTTGGCATCGTTGGCCGCTGGCGTTGCCTTGAGGCAGGTGCTCATGAAGGTTTTGCGCTCATCGCCTTTCAGACTCTTGGCGGTCGCATCGGCATTGCAGGTGGTCATTTTGTTCTGTTGCGCCGTGGCGGCGAAACCTTGGGAACACAGGAGCAAACCAATCATCAACAACGGCACACGCAACATCTTCATGGAGTTTTCTCCTTGTCGCCGCTCCGATGGGGGCGGCCTCTGCTGGAGTGTAGCCAAATCTTGTTACACCTTCCTGCCTTCCAGATGGCTACGGCGATACTGCTCCGGCGTGCAACCGGCCTGCCGCGCGAACATGGCGATAAATGCCGAGCCGCTGCTGTAACCAAGATCGAAGGCGATTTCCTGTACGCTGCGCGACGTCTCCAGCGCCTCGATTGCCGCGAGATAACGCAGACGCTGGCGCCACTCGCCGAAACTCATCCCCAACTCCCGAACGAATTGCCGGGCCAGCGTGCGCTCACTGACGTGCACTTGCAGCGCCCAATGCGCCAGCGGCTGATTGTTGCCCGGTTCGGCCTGCAAGGTTTCGAGGATTGCCAGCAACCCCGGACTGCTCGCGTACGGCAGATAACATTCGTGCACGGGTGCCTGCTGCAATTGATCGACCAGCACCTGCGCCAGACGCTGATCGGCATCCCGTTCGGGAATCTTCACGTCGCGGGCGGCGAAGTCTTTGAGAATCGCCTTGAGAATGTCACTGATCGCCAGGGTACAGGCGCGCTTCGGCAACTCGGTACAAACCTCGGGATCAAGGCACACCGCACGATAGTTGACCGGTTGATGGCTGTAGAAACTGTGCTCGACCTGCGGCGGTACCCATACCGCGTACTGTGGCGGTGACATGAAGCGGCTGCCGTCGACGTCCATGTGCAGCACGCCATGAGCGGCGTACTCCAGCGTGCCCCACGGATGGCGATGCGGCGCGGCGTATTCATGGGCATTGAAGTCGGCGTAGCGGAAGTACACCGCCGATGGCAGTTCGCTGAAATCCAGCAGATCGATGTGTTTGCTGTTCATGCTGTCCGGTTTCAGAGGCAGGTTGTCCGGTTCGAAGTATAGGCCTGCATCCAGACAAGGGATAATCGCCCTTCATCAACGTAATGGTTTCAACTCATGCAATACGCGTTTCCGCTGCTGGCGATTTTTATCTGGGCCGGCAATACCGTGATCAACAAACTCGCGGTCGGGGCAATCTTCCCCGCCGAGATCGGTTTCTATCGCTGGCTCCTCGCCGGTTTGCTGTTCACCCCGTTCATGCTCAAAGCGGTGATCGCGCACTGGCCGCAGATCCGCCCGAACCTGGGCAAGATTTTCATCCTCGGCGTACTCGGCATGGCGGTGTATCAAAGCCTCGCCTACTTCGCCGCAACCCTGACCACCGCCACCAACATGGGCATCATCCTGTCGCTGATGCCGTTGATGTCGCTGGCCATGGCAATCATCAGTCTCGGTCAGCGCCTGACGGCGGGGGCCCTGGTCGGTGCGGTGTTGTCGTTTGCCGGTGTGCTGGTGGTGGTGTCCTCCGGCAGCCTCGGCGCGTTGCTGCAGCACGGCGTGAACATGGGCGATGCGATGATGTTGATCGCCACCCTGGCCTATGCGATCTACAGCACTTTGCTGAAAAAATGGCAGCTGCGCCTGCCGCCGCTGGTGTTGCTGTATCTGCAGGTGCTGGTGGCGATTGTCGTGTTGTTTCCGCTATACGCAGCTTCGCCGAAGACCGGGCTGACTCTGCAGAACATTCCGCTCGTGCTGTATGCGTGCCTGCTGGCGTCGATGCTCGCGCCGCTGGCGTGGATGCAGGCTGTGCAGCGTCTGGGGCCGAGCCGCACGACGTTGTTCTTTAACCTGCTGCCATTGATTACCGCGCTGATTGCGGCGGTGGTGTTGAAGGAGCAGTTGGCGATGTATCACTTGGTGGGCGGGTTGTTGACGCTGGGCGGGGTGATTCTTTCCGAGCGCTGGACCACCGTGTTGGGCCGTCGAATCAGCGTTGCCTGATGGAAAAGATCGCAGCCTGCAGCAGCTCCTACATGAGTTCGGGGCGTTCACAAAATCTGTGTTCGACACTGAACCTGTAGGAGCTGCCGCAGGCTGCGATCTTTTGATCCTAAAGGCCTGCAGCCTTCAGCCGCGCCGCATGCTCGACAAACAGTCGTACCGGATCCGCGCCCTTACCCACCAGCCCCAGCGACTGGTTAACAATGTCGAAGTGATCCAGCGGATAGTCATCGCCAATCACCGTGCCCAGATGCGAGCTGTACCGTCCGACCATCCCATCGCACTGCCCCGGTTCACGCACAAACGTTTTCGCAAACAACCGGCAACTTCGATTCGTCCCGTCAAACAAATTCCCGCCACGATCAGTCTTGCCCGGCTGCAATGTCCCCGACCACGAGTAATAGCGCACACCGTTGACCTCTTCCGGCCCGTGCCCGCCCCACGTTTCCGGCAAGCCCTGTGGATAACGCTGGTTGAACAGCGCCACGCCCTCAGTGGTCAGCGATTGATGCGAGGCGTGAATATCCACCGGCAGTTTCGGCCCGTGGTAACCGGTTTCCATTAGCGCCATCAGCCAGCCGACAAAACGCAGCAATGCCTCAAGCACACGACCCTTGGCGCTGTCCGCCGGGTAATGTTTTTGCAGATAGTCGGCCAGTTCCGAACCATGATTCGGTCCGGCGACCGACGTCACCGAGGCCACCAGATCCGGCCGCTTCGCCGCCGCATAGCGCGCCGTCAATGAGCCCTGACTGTGGCCGAACAGGTTGACCTTTTGCGCCCCGGTTTCGCGCAAGATCTCATCGATGCGCGCCAGCAACTGCTCGCCGCGCACCTCTGTGGAGTTGAGCGGCGACACCTGCACCGCAATCACCGTCGCACCACCCCGGCGCAGTGCCTTGACGATGCCGTACCAGTACGGATAGAGCACCAGCCGGATAAACCCGAGCATTCCGGGCACCAACACCAATGGATAACGCGTCGACATGGGCAAACATCCTTGTGGTCGGTGAGTGGATGCCAGACGTGCAAAACGCCCGCCAAGCATCCTCCCTGATCATGACAACTCAACGACCAGCCTACTTCAGGCCCACCACCCCCGCCACAATCAGCCCTACCGAAACCAGTTTGACCAGCGTCAGGCTCTCACCCAACAGGGCAAAGCCGAGGAACACCGTGCCCAGCGAACCAATCGCGGTCCAGATCGGGTAGGCGATGCTCACCGGCAACTCACGCATCGCCAGGGTCAGGAAGTAGATCCCGCCGAGCGCCGCAATCACCGTGATCAACGAGGGCCACAGCCGGGTGAAGCCCTCGGCGTACTTCATGCCCATGGCGAAGGTCACTTCAAACCCGGCGGCGATCAGCAAGAACAGCCAGGCCACCTAGAACTCCCGGGCAAGGCTGAGCAAACGCTGCTCCGCCTCGGCCACCGATACCGCGAAAGTGCGTTCGGCGGACTCTTCGCCCTCGGCCGCGACCACGCTGACGTCATTGATGCCGATGAAACCCAGCGCCGTGCGCAACCATGGATCGGCGTGGTTCAAGGCTTCCAGTTCACCACCCGGACCGAAGCCGAAGCCACCGCGACTGGTGACGATCAAGGCTTTCTTGCCCTGCAACAAAGGCGTGTACTGGGCGACGCCATTGTCCAGCGTGTGATCGAAGGTCAGCCCCAGGCGCACGATCTGATCGACCCAGGCCTTGAGGCCGCTGGGCACACTGAAGTTGTACATCGGTGTGGAAATCAGCAGCAGGTCGTGCTCGAACAACTCGCCGACCAATTGATCGCTCAGGGCCAGATCGGCCTGCATCGACAGTGGGCGTGCTTCAGGCTGTGGATAAAACGCGGCGGCGACAAAGGCTTCGTTGACCGCCGGAATCAGTGCCCGCCCGACCTCGCGGCGAGTCACTTGCGCCTGCGGATGACGCACCTGCCAGGCACTGAGAAAATGTTCCGCCAGACGCCGCGAATGGGAACGGTCGCCACGTGGGCTGGCATGGATCGCAAGAATTTTGCTCATCTGGAACTCCTTGAGGCTAGACTTGAGTTGGCGTGTCGTTGCAGATTGCAGGTGTCACCCCTAAGCCTCAAATGAGCAAAAGTCAGTCTGGATGAGTTTTTTTCATCCATGGAGTTTTCAATGTTCGCCTCGCTGCCTCTCACCGCCCTGCGCGCTTTTGAATCGGCGTCACGGCTGCTCAGTTTCAAGGCTGCCGCCGAAGAACTGTCGGTCACGCCCACGGCGATTTCTCACCAGATCCGGTCGCTGGAAGACTGGCTCGGCCTCGCGTTGTTCGAACGCCTGCCACGCCAGGTGCGCCTGACCGAGGGCGGCGAGCGCCTGTTTCGCAGCCTGCACGGCGCATTGCTGGAAGTGGCGCAGAGCGTCGATACCCTGCGCCCGCAGCGCAACGCCAGCACGCTGACGCTATCGACCACCGCCGCGTTTGCCGCGCTGTGGCTGGTGCCGCGCCTCGGACGCTTTTATGCGCAGCATCCGAACATCAACGTGCGCCTCGACACCCACTGCGAAGTCATCGATCTGCATCAGGACGCCAGCGTCGATCTGGTGTTGCGCTACAGCCTCGACGACTACCCGAACCTGTACGGTCTGTGCCTGTTCGATGAATCGTTCGGCGTTTATGGCTCGCCCGAGCAAGTGGCGCTGGCCGCGCGGCGTACGCCAACGTTGATCAGCGTGCGCTGGCACAACTCGAAACTGTATGCCCATGGCTGGGAAGCGTGGTGCGCCAAGGCCGAGGAAAACTGGCTGAACCAGCAACCGGCGATCCGCGAATACGATGAAGAACATTACGCCCTGCAAGCGGCGATCGCCGGGCAAGGGCTGGTGCTGGCGAGCAATATTCTGGTGTCGGAGAGCGTCGCCAGCGGTTTGCTGGTGCCGTACAAGGGCGAGGTTCAGGTCGATGGCGCCGGTTACAGCGCGTTGTGTGTGCCGGGGCGTGAGCGGCATCCGCCGGTGCGGGCGTTTTTTGCCTGGTTGCGCGACGAAGCGCAGCGCTCGGGACTGGTGCCAAGGTCGCAGCAAATCGGGTAAAACTTTTTGCAACGCTCATGACTCACAGCTTAGGTAGCGACCGCGTCCGCAGAACGTGGCGACAATCGGATTAGCCTCCAGGAGATCGAAATGAGCGACGACCTGCATCTGTCAGATGTTCAAACCTTGCGCGACCGTGCGCGCCAACACGTCGAGAATGGCGCCGTCACCGAGGGTTACAGCGCCGACCGTGAAGAGGTGCTGCGCTTGCTCAATGAATCGCTGGCCACTGAACTGGTCTGCGTGCTGCGCTACAAGCGCCACTATTTCATGGCCAATGGCGTGAAAGCCCATGTGGCCGCCGAAGAGTTTCTCGAGCACGCCACCCAGGAAGCCGAGCACGCCGACCGTCTGGCCGAGCGCATCGTGCAATTAGGCGGCGAGCCTGAGTTCAACCCCGACCTGCTGTCGAAAATGTCCCACGCGCAATATGTGGCCGGCAACACCCTCAAAGAGATGGTCTACGAAGACCTCGTTGCCGAGCGGATCGCCATCGACAGCTATCGCGAGATCATTCAGTACATCGGCGAGAAAGACCCGACTACGCGGCGTATCTTCGAAGATATTCTGGCGCAGGAAGAAGAACATGCCGATGACATGGCTGACATCCTGAACGACCTCTAAACCCTATCGCGAGCAGGCTCACTCCTACATGTGGAATGCGTTCCCATGTAGGAGTGAGCCTGCTCGCGATGGCGTCTTTCATAACGCTGAAGATTACTTGGTAGGTTTTACGGTGACAGGCGCCTTGCCCGCCTTCATCTGCTCCAGCAACGGCGCACACTGATTCGGCTCACCGCCACTCGGCGCCACCAGCGCCAACAGCCCCGCCGCCGGTGCGGCAATCACGCCCAACGCAACCATCCCCGCTCCACGCAACATCAGCGGCACGGCCTTCACGCCGGCATCCGGCTTGATGAACTTGCCCCGCACATACAGCGGCGAACGCAGGGAGATCAAACGCCAGCCCTTGGATTCCGGCGTTACCGTCAGATCCAGTTGCTCGGTGGCCATGTTCGCCGTGCCGTCGATATAGATGATCGCGTTCTCGGTATCGAAGACAAACAACTGCGTGGTCGCCAGACCGGTCTTGATGTCAAAGTCGGCGGCTGCGCAGTTGATCTTCACTTCCTTGTCGCCAAAGATCTTGCCGACCACATAGTTGCCGACGTTGAGCCCGGCCAGTTCCATCAGCTCACGGCTGATCGCGCCGTCGTTGATCAGCATCTTCAACTTGCCGTTGGCGCCGCCCAGCAGCTTGGCCACCGAGTTGCCGCGACCAGTGATATCGGCGTCGCCATTCAGCTCACCAAAACTGGTCTTCATCGGTTCGAAAGTCGGGAACAGCTCTTTGAGTTTGAACCTGCGCGCAGTCAGCTTCGCCCGGCCTTCCAATGGTTCGGTGCGGCCATTGAGGCGAATCTGTGCATCGAGATTGCCGCCAGCGACGCCGAAGCGCAGCGGCTCCAGGCTGAGTTCGCCGTCGTTGAGTTTCAGGTGGGTATAAAGATCGTTGAACGGCAGTTTCTCGCTGTGGACGATGCGCTTGCCGGTGAACTCGACGTCGGCGTCCATCGCGCGCCAGCGATCAGTCTTGAACTCTTCCACCGGCAGCACTTTATCGGCCGGCTGTTTGCTCTCGCCACCGCGGGCCTTTTGCTTGTCATTGGAGTCGGCGCCGATCAGCGGTGCGAGGTCAGCGAACAACAGTTGATTGGAGAGCAACGCGCCGCTGAGTTTTGGTCGCGGCTGGCTGGCGACGTAGGTCAGGTCGCCATGAATATCACTGCTGCCGATCTTGCCGTTGAACTGCTCATAGGTAAATTTCGCCCCGGCCTCGTCATGCAGCTTGGCGATCAAATGGCCGTCGGTGGCGTACGGTGGCGTATCCGGCAGGGTCACGCCGGTCAGCGGATAGAGATTGCCGAGGCTGGCGCCGGCCAGTTTCAGGCGCAGATCGAGGGCGCCGAGATTGAGCGGATCGGTCAGCGTGCCAGCCAGTTCGATGCTGGTGTCGCCGATCTTCGCCTGGGCCTGCAGCGGGAATGGCTTGCGCGCATCCTGCAAGGCGAGCAACCCGCCGATCTTGCCTTGGCCGGTGAGGTTCTGCCCGTGGTATTGGCCTTTGACCTTCAAGGCAAATGCATAATCCTGCGGCGCACCGCCCTTGTCCTGCGCGGTTTTCGCCGCCTTGGCACCAACGATGTCGCTGTACGGGATCGGCTTGCCCAGCGGATCGATCAGCACATCGAGATTGGTCTTGAGTGTCTGATCGTCGAGGGTGACGTGCCCCTTGTCGAACCCGATCGCGCCGATGTCGACCACCCAGTTCGACGGTTCAGCGTTCGGATCTTTCGGGTCAAACTTGAACGTCCAGTTGGCGCGGCCATCGGCCAGACGCTGCAACTGGGCATTGGGCTCGGTCAGGTCGATGCGCGGAATCACCACCCGTTGCGCCAACAGCGCCAGCGGCGAGATACGCAGCTCAACGCGCTTGAGCGTGACCATCTGCGGTTGCTTCGACCAGTCCGGGTTGCCCAGGCTCAAGTCCTCGGCGACCACGTGCGGCCACGGCACCCACGCGCGCCAGCCACCCTCGTCCGGCTCGCGCTGCCAGATCACCGCGAGATTGCCGTTGATGGCAAACGGTCGGTGCAGTTCTTCCGAGACTTTGGCGTTGAGCGGCGGTTTGATCCGGTTCCAGTCGAAGAACACGATGATCAATACCAGCACGGCCAGTAGCAGCACGAGGATGGCGAAGGTCCAGCTGAAGATTTTTCCAGTGCGCGTCATGCACAAAGCTCCTGATCACGACCGCACGCAGAGACTGCGGCGCACGGCTGAAACGGCGGGCCAAAGCGGCCCTCATGAAATCTACGACTGGCAAACCAGCCGCAGGTTTAATCGAAAGGCCGATTACTGCGCAAAAAGTCGCGCGAAATCTGACCAATCAGTCGAACAGTGTTACCGCGACCGCACTTTTGCGAGGCGCGAGTGAGTGGGAAATACCCACCTCGGTGCAAAACCGTCGGCCGGAAAGCCGCGATCTAGAGCCTCCCGGCAGAACAATCAATTCTGTTGATTATTACCATTGCGTTTATGAACTTTTATATCGACTTATCGAGAGTAGCATTGCCCTCGTACCCACTTTATCGCCCTCCCAAGGAGCAACCCATCATGAAACGCCAATTACTGCTCAGCCTTACCCTGTCGATGCTAGCCAGCACTGCTTTCGCCCTGCCCGCTGCCGACCAAGCGACTCCGCAAGTTAAATCCAGCCACTCGGTATTCAGCCAAACCGTAGCAGCTGATGGTTCGGACCGTACTCCACAAGGCCAGACCCTGGCTGAAGGCGGCCGCGATCGCCTGGAAGAGAAAGGTCTGGTTCAAGACGGCTACGACAAGACTCCTCAAGGTCAAACTCTGGCGTCTGACGGTAGCGACCGCACTCCACAAGGCCAGACCCTGGCGTCCGACGGTAGCGACCGCACTCCACAAGGCCAGACCCTGGCTTCTGACGGCGGCGACCGCACCCCACAAGGCCAGACCCTGGCTTCCGATGGCGGCGATCGCACTCCACAAGGCCAGACCCTTGCCGAAGGTGGTGGTGACCGTGTGATCGAACGCAACAGCGCTTTGAGCTAAGCCCATGGCGGCCTCGAAAAAAAGCCCAATCCACGGATTGGGCTTTTGACTTTTCCGGCCCGATAAAATCTTCCGCTGCATGCCCTCCCGTTCGACGCCGACAAAGCCGATTTGCTAGAGTGCGGCGCTTGTCCTGCCAAAGAACACACCCTGCGATGCTGCCCCGCGCCGAACAGAAACAACAGACCCGCAACGCCTTGATGGACGCTGCCCGCCACCTGATGGAAAGCGGCCGAGGATTCGGCAGCCTGAGCCTGCGCGAAGTGACGAAAACCGCCGGGATTGTGCCCACCGGTTTCTACCGGCATTTTGCCGATATGGACGAGTTAGGCCTGGTGCTGGTCAGCGAAGTCGGCCAGACCTTCCGCGAAACCATTCGCTTGGTGCGCCACAACGAATTCGTCATGGGCGGCATTATCGACGCCTCGGTGCGGATTTTCCTCGACGTGGTCAGCGCCAATCGCTCGCAATTTCTGTTTCTTGCGCGCGAGCAGTACGGCGGTTCGCTGCCGGTGCGCCAGGCGATCGGGCGCTTGCGCGAGAACATCAGTTCCGACCTCGCGGCCGACCTGACGATGATGCCCAAACTGCAGCATCTGGATGCCGCCGGTTTGAGCGTGATGGCTGACCTGATCGTCAAATCGGTGTTCGCTACCCTCCCCGACATCATCGACCCGCCCGCCGAAGCCTTGCCGGAGCATCTGACGCCGCAGGCGAAGATCACCCAGCAACTGCGCTTTATCTTCATTGGCCTCAAGCACTGGCAAGGGCTAGGCAGTACCGAGTAGCAACCTCTTCCTTACTGATACATCCGGTCCCCTGTAGGCCTTCGCCTGCTCGCGATAGCGGTTTAACAGCTACATATTTGCTGACTGACACTGCGCTATCGCGAGCAGGCTCACTCCTACAAAGGTGCGGTGTCACAGCCTCCATTTGGTGCATTAAAAAATCTTCACGCACCAAAACCTTTCATATTCCCGCAACATCTTGAAACATCCACTACGCTCCGACAGGGATTTCCTACATCTCGTCCGATTGGCAAGGCCCTTGCTCTAGCCAGAGTATTGTCCATAGCTGGAAGTTTTCCGATGCTGGTGATTCACCGCAGAATCGACCCTCAACCCGTCTGGGCCGCCGAGTTGCACCTGACCTTCGAAGCACGGAGCAAAAGCCGTTTGCGCTGTTTCAGTGCCGAGGGCGAAGACGTCGGGTTGTTTTTGGAGCGCGGTCAGTCGCCGCTGTATGACGGCGAATGCCTACAGGCTGAAGACGGCCGCATCGTCCGCGTCTGCGCCCGTCCCGAACACCTGTTGCATGTCACCTGCGCCAACGCCTTCGAACTGACCCGCGCTGCCTATCACTTGGGTAACCGCCACGTCGCCCTGCAAGTCGGCGATGGCTGGCTGCGTTTGCTCGACGACTACGTGCTCAAAGCCATGCTGGAACAGCTTGGTGCGCAGGTCGAAGCGATCGAAGCGCCATTCCAGCCGGAGCACGGCGCCTATGGCGGCGGCCATCACCATTCACGCCACGGCGACGAAGACTTCAATTACGCGCCGAAACTCCATCAGTTCGGCGTACGCCTGTGAATCCGGCCTGGGCGCTGCTGCGCCTGGCCAGTCCGCAGCTGCCGATTGGTGGCTACAGCTATTCGCAAGGCCTGGAAATGGCGGTGGATAACGGCCGCGTCAACAACCCGGACAGCGCGCGGCGCTGGATCAGCGATCAGTTGCTGCTCAACCTCGCTCGCTTCGAAGCGCCGCTATTGCTCGCGCATTGCCAGGCGGCGGCGGATGAACAGTGGGCTGATTTGCAGATCCTTTGCGAAAGCCATCGCGCCAGTCGCGAGACGCGCGAGTTGCATCTGGAGAGCCGGCAGATGGGCTATTCGTTGCAGCAGTTGCTCAACGGTTTGCCAGAACTCGACGCATCCGCCCGCAGCTTTCTCGATCAATGCACTGAACCGCATCTGGCCCTGTGCTGGGCGCTGGCCGCGCGTGCCTGGGGCATCAACCCGCAGGACGCCCTCGCCGCATGGTTGTGGAGCTGGCTGGAAAACCAGCTCGCCGTATTGATGAAAACCCTGCCGCTGGGTCAGCAAGCCGCGCAACGCCTGACCAGCGAACTGCTGCCGCTGCTGCAACAGGCGCAGCAGGACGCCAGCCGAATCGATCCCGAACACATGGGCAGCGCCGCGTTTGGTCTGTCCCTGGCGTGCATGGCCCACGAGCGCCAGTACAGCCGACTCTTCCGTTCTTAGGAGAAACACTCATGAACACACAACCTCTGCGCGTCGGCATCGGCGGCCCGGTCGGTTCCGGCAAAACCGCGTTGACCCTGGCCCTGTGCCTGGCCCTGCGCGAGCGCTACAACCTCGCCGTGGTCACCAACGATATCTACACCCGCGAAGACGCCGATTTCCTCGTGCGCAACGAAGCTCTCGCACCGGAGCGGATCATCGGCGTGGAAACCGGCGGCTGCCCGCACACGGCGATCCGCGAAGACGCCTCGATCAACCTTGAAGCGGTCGATCAACTGAACCGGCGTTTTCCGGGGCTGGATCTGATTCTGGTGGAATCCGGCGGCGACAACCTCTCGGCGACTTTCAGCCCGGAGCTGTCCGACCTGACCATCTACGTGATCGACGTCTCGGCCGGCGACAAGCTGCCGCGCAAGGGCGGACCGGGGATCTGCAAATCCGATCTGCTGGTGATCAACAAGATCGACCTCGCGCCGCTGGTGGGCGCCTCGCTGGAGATGATGGACAGCGACACCAAACGCATGCGCAACGGCAAGCCGTTCGTTTTCAGCAACCAGAAAACCGGTCAGGGCCTTGAGCAAATCATCGCCTTCATCGAACGCCAGGGCCTGCTGACCGCAGCCTGATTCACTGCTCAACAAGGAAGCTTATCCATGACACTCAAACGTATTCTTGGCGCCGTGGCGCTGCTGCTGACGCCGGCATTGGCTTTCGCACACCCGGGGCATGGCGACAGTGGCTTGATCGCCGGTATCAGCCACCCGATCGGCGGCCTCGACCATTTGCTAGCGATGGTGGCGGTCGGTTTGTGGGCGGCGCAGCAGCAAGGCGCGGCGCGCTGGGCGCTGCCGTGCACATTTGTCGGCACCATGTTGATTGGCGGCATGCTTGGGTTTGAAGGGCTGGAATTGCCGGCGCTGGAAAGCGGGATTGCCGCGTCGGTGCTGGCGTTGGGTCTGGCGGTGGCGCTGGCGGTGCGTCCGCCGTTGGTCATGGCGGTGGTGGCGACGGCGGTATTTGCGCTGTTCCATGGCGTGGCGCATGGCTTGGAACTGCCGGACATGAGCAGTCCTTGGGCGTATGCGGCGGGTTTTGTGGCCGCGACAGCTGCACTGCATGCGGCGGGTTATGCAGTAGTGCGTTTCCTGCCTAAGGCTGCGGCACCGTTGGTGCGCCTTGCAGGTGCTGCCTCAGCAATAACAGGCGCCTGGCTGCTGGCAGGCTAATCTCCATCGCCTGTACCGGTCTCATCGCTGGCAAGTCAGCTCCCACAAGGATATTTGGTGTTCACACAATTGTGGACTGACCCAATCACCTGTGGGAGCTGGCTTGCCAGCGATGACGGCCGATCAGACACCAAGACTCTAACGGCCGCCGCTCTGCTACCATGTCGCGCAATCGCCCCAGCCGTGACGACGTCCGCCCATGCCCCACGCTTCCCGCTCCACCTCCCTGCCTGAATTGACCGCCCTGTTTGGCGCTGTGCAACAGCACTTCGTCGACGTGATCGTGCCGCTCTGGCAAGGCCCGGGCTGGAACGCCGACATGGCGTTGCCCTATGAGGCGCTGGACGCCGCGCATCAGCCGCTGCCACCGCAGCGCTACCGGGCGATGGCCTGTGCGCGACAGCTGTATCTGTTTTCCAGTCTGATCGGAGTTGTGGATAACGCTGAAGTCCGTGCGGCGGCGCTGTTCCGCTCCTTGCAACGGCACTTTCATGATGCCGATCATGGCGGCTGGTTCTATAGCATCGATGCCCAGGGCAAGCCGCTGGATCAGCGCAAGGATCTCTACACCCACGCGTTTATCCTGTTTGCCTGCGCGCATTACTGGGCAAAGTCCGGCGATCCGCTGGTCGAGTCGACGCTGAACGCGGCCCTGGAAATCATTGGCCGACGCTTCGCCACCGGCGATGGATTGTACGAAGCCTGCCTGGAACGCGACTGGATCACCCTGCAAACCGGTCCGCTGCAAAACCCGTTGATGCATCTGGCCGAAGCATTCCTCGCGACCCTTGCCGTGCGCGAAGATGCCCAGACGCAGAAAGCACTGCTGGAGTTATGCACAGCCATGCACAAGCGGTTCGTCGATCCGCAATATGGCGTGTTGATGGAGAAGCCGCTCGGCGCTGTGGATAACTGGTATGAGCCGGGGCACCAGTTCGAATGGTATTTCCTGCTCGAATCGTCGCCGTTGTTGCGCGGTTCGAAATTGCACGCCGCACTGGATCGAGCGTTTGCGTTCACCGAGCAATACGGTGTGGTGCAGCCATCCGGCGCGGTGCGGGCAATGCTCGATCTGGAAATGGACGGACGCCCGCGAGACTCGACCCAGCGGATCTGGGCGCAGGCGGAATATCTGCGCGCGCTGACCTTGCGTCAGGGCAGTGAAGCGGTGGTGCTGCGCCAGTTGCAGGCGTTGCAGCAGCGATTCCTGCATGCGGGTGGCTGGCATGAGTGTCGGGATGAGTTGGGCGAGGTTAGCCGCAAGGACATGCCTTCGACTACGCCGTATCACTTGGCGACTTGCTATAGCGGCCTGGCTGAATATCTGCGCTGACGGATAAATAGCCTGCTCCGGGCGGCAAACCGACGAATGGCCGTTACGTGGTCTTCAGGCAATCCATTTCTTGTCCCCGGTAAAGCTGATGGTCAACCATCGCGCCGCATCCGGCTTGCCCAGTTTCGCCGAAATCTCCTCGCGCAACGCATCCAGCTGTCCGACATTGCTCAACGCATAATCCGCCGGCAACACCACATGAATCTCGATAAACCGTGCCCGTCCGTGCTTCTGCACGTACGACACGTAATCATCGAAACCATGCTCGGTTTTCGCCGCCTCCATCACCTGCCGGACCTGATCATCCAGTGTATCCGGCGCAATCCCCAGCACATCGCGTAAGGCCGGGCCAAGGATCTTGAACGCTGGCGGCAACATGGTCAGCGCCAGCACGATCAGGATCAACGGGTCGACATACACCGCCCACTCGCCATAGCCCTGGGACTTGAGCAGCAACGCCGCGAGGAAACTGATCAACAGGCCCACGGACAGCATCGCGTCCACCAGCCAGCTGATGTTGTCGAACTGGATCAGGCTGGATTTGAGCTTGCGGTTACGCCGACGCACGTAGAAGAAATAAGCGAACTCGACAACGGTAAACACCGCCGCATAAATGATCACCAGCCCCAGTTCGATCTCGCGACCACCGTTGATGATGCCAAACACGCCGTTGAGAAACGCGTAGATCGCGATCAACATCAGGAAGCTGCCTTCGATAAGCAGCACCATGGGTTCCAGATGCCAGAAACCGAATTGGAAACGGTGATTGCTTTCCTTGGCGATCAACTTGGCCGTGATCAACATCAGGACTTTGATGAACGTTGCGATCAGCGAGAAAAAACCATCGAACAGGATGGATTGCGAACCAGAAACAAAACCGGTGACGATCCCGGCAATCGCCACAGCCAACATCAGAATGGTCGATTGTTTGAGCAGTGCCTGCTCACCTCGGTTACTCACTTTGACTCCTCGAAAAACCTTGAAAACCGCGGGGTGCGGTTGAGTTGTTGCGAGGGGAGTTTACCTTATCGCCATTTTTTGCCTGTTCTGGCCTCATCGCTGGCAAGCCAGCTCCCACAAGTATCGAGCCGTTCACAAGATTTGTGTACGCCAATAAACCTGTGGGAGCTGGCTTGCCAGCGATTGGCCTTAACGCGGTGTCAGGCCTTATTGCGCTCAATGGCAAACCCGGCCCAGGTCTGGCTCACCGGCATCAATTCCAGGCTGTTGATGTTGATGTGCGCCGGCGCATTCATCACCCAGAAAATCGTTTCGGCGATGTCCTGCGGCTGGATCGGCTCGGCACCGGCGTAAGTCGCGTTGTAACGCTCCTGATCGCCAGCAAAACGCACCAGCGAGAACTCGCTCTCACACAGTCCTGGCTCGATGTTGCTGACCCGCACACCGGTGCCCTGCAAGTCGCAACGCAGGTTCAGCGAAAACTGTTTAACGAACGCTTTGGTCGCGCCATACACGTGGCTGCCCGGGTACGGATAGTTGCCCGCGATGGAGCCAAGGTTGACGATGCCGGCGCCACGGCCATGGGCAATCAGGCGCGGCAGCAGCAGGCGGGTTGCGTACATCAGGCCTTTGACGTTGGTGTCGACCATGGTGTCCCAATCGTCCAGATCGCACTTCGGCGCCGGGTCCACGCCCAGTGCCAGACCTGCGTTGTTGATCAGGCCACGCAGCTTGGCGAACGATGGCGGCAAGTTGGCAATCGCCTCCTCCATCGCCTTGCGATCGCGCACATCGAGCACCAGGCCATGCACTTCGGTCTGCTTCGACAGCTCGGCGCACAGCGCATTGAGGCGTTCTTCACGACGACCGGTCAGCACCAGTTTCCAGCCAGCCTCGGCAAAACGGCGGGCACAGGCTTCACCAAATCCGGACGTCGCGCCGGTGATAAACAGGGTGTTGGACATCGTGTTCTCCTTGCTTCGACCGCCGGGGCAGCCCTTGGAATAGAAAATCAGCAGGCAGCATGCCCGCACGCGCATTCACGGGCAACACCCACAAGCTGTACAAAAAACAACCAATCGCACCAACGCTATAGCAACCGTGGCCTGTAGCCATGTGCACGCATGTTATCCACAGTCCCTTCCACAGTTTCCGGGGGCAAGTGCAAACGCGCAAAGCCGCGCCACACAAGGCTTTGCGGGCGAAATAGAAAGTTTTTTGCTTGACCCTGAAGTGGCGGATGTGCGGGACATGGCATTTTGCACGAGCGGACAGTCAACACAGTGATTGCGCGAGGCCAGTAATTACGGCCCTCAGCGCAGTCTTTCCAGAGTTTAATCACAGACTTATCCACAGGCTTGTTGACATGCAATGGCCGCTGAGGTGGCACCCAAAAAAAGGTTGACAACGACGTCTCCCGCTCTCGTAAAAACGCCTGATCAAAAAACAACCACATCCTTGCAGGCCACGGCGCACAAGGCGCGCAGCCAGATACACCCACGTTATTCACAGCCAGCTCCACAGTAACCGGGGACAAGTCAAAACTGTGGAAAAACAGCCATTTGCAGCGTCTATATGTCGCGCTTTGGCAGCTATGGGAATTTGTTTTCCACAATTCCACGCAAGACTTGAAATCACTGATCAATTCCCTGTAGGAGCTGCCGAAGGCTGCGATCTTTTGATCTTTAAAGACAACATCAAAAGATCGCAGCCTTCGGCAGCTCCTACACAGGCGTGCGGTATGTTTGCGGAATGAAAAAGCCCCGGGACTTGCGTCGCCGGGGCTGTGCATAACGCTGGAAGAATCAGTGCCCGCCCAGATAGGCGTTACGCACCTCCTCATTCACCAGCAACTCTTTACCCGTGCCGGTCAGGCGAATCTCGCCGTTGACCATCACATACGCGCGGTCAGACAGTTTCAGCGCATGGTTGGCGTTCTGCTCGACCAGAAAAATGGTCATGCCGGTTTTCGCCAGTTCACGCAGGGTCGCAAAGATCTGCTTCACCACAATCGGCGCCAACCCGAGGCTAGGTTCATCGAGCAGCAACAGCTTCGGTCGACTCATCAGTGCCCGAGCAATGGCGAGCATTTGCTGTTCACCGCCAGACATGGTCATCGCCCGTTGGTTACGTCGCTCTTCCAGCCGTGGAAACAGCGTAAACATGCGCTGCATGTCCTCTTTGGCGTACTTGTCGCCAATCGGGATGGTGCCCATCAGCAGGTTCTCCTCGACGGTCATGTCGGGAAACACCCGCCGCCCTTCCGGCGACTGCGCAATGCCGTTGGAAGCAATGTAGTGCGAGGACTTGTGGGTGATATCGACGCCTTGATAAAGGATCTGCCCGCCCGCGGCCCGTGGCTGGCCGAAGATCGACATCAGCAACGTCGATTTCCCCGCCCCGTTGGAGCCGATCAGGCTGACGGTTTCCCCTTCATTGATCTGCAGCGACACACCTTTGAGGGCCTGGATCGGACCGTAGAAGACGTCGAGGTCTTTGAGTTCGAGGATCGGTTGCGTCATACCAGCTCCTCTTCATCGGCGCCCAGATAGGCCGCGATCACTTTCGGATCGTTGCGGATCGCTTCAGGCCCGCCTTCGGCGATGACGATGCCGTGGTCCAGCACCACGATGTGATCGGAAATGCTCATTACCATGCCCATGTCGTGTTCGATCAGCACCACGGTCAGATCGTGCTCGTCGCGCAGCAGCCGGATCATCGCGCTCAGCGCTTCGGTTTCCTGAGGGTTGAGGCCGGCGGCCGGTTCGTCCAGGCAGATGATCTGCGGCCGCGTGCACATGGCTCGGGCGATCTCCAGACGGCGTTGCTGACCGTAGGAAAGTTCACCGGCGAGACGGTTGGCACAGTCCACCAGATCGACCACTTCCAGCCAGTAGAACGCGCAGTCCAGCGCGTCACTTTCGGCCTTGCGGTAGCCCTTGGTGTTGAGGATGCCGGCGAGCATGTTGCGGTTGACCCACATGTGCTGGGCCACCAGCAGGTTTTCCAGTACCGACATTTCCTTGAACAGACGAATGTTCTGGAATGTCCGCGCCAGGCCTGCACGGTTTACCAGGTGCGTACCGCCGAACATCTTGTAGTACATGCGGCTGAGGAAGGATTTCGGCGAGACAAAATCCGTCGGTTTGAACGACTCGCCCAGCAACTGAATGACGTTGGTCTGCTGGCCGCGCACATTGAGTTCGATCTTGCCGCCGGTGGCTTTGTAGAACCCGGTCAGGCAGTTGAACACCGTGGTCTTGCCGGCGCCGTTGGGGCCGATCAGGGCGAAGATCGAGTTGCGTTTTACCTTCAGGCTGACATCGCTCAAGGCCTTGATGCCACCGAAATGCATCATCAGTTTTTCAACAGAGAGTACGACTTCACTCATGGCGCAGTCCTCTCATAATGAATGGCACCTTTGCGTGGAGTGACCCCGGTACGGCTGATGCGAATCAGCCCGCGTGGTCGCCAGATCATCATCAACACCATCAGGATGCCGAACAGCAGCACGCGATATTCAGCGAAGCCGCGCAGCAATTCCGGAGCGACGGTGAGTACGAACGCGGCAATCACCACGCCGATGGTCGAGCCCATGCCGCCGAGCACGACGATGGCGAGGATCAGTGCCGATTCGAAGAAGGTGAACGAGGTCGGGTTGACGAAGCCCTGGTAGGTGGCGAAAAACACCCCGGCCAGACCTGCGGTCGATGCACCGATAGTGAACGCCGAGAGCTTGACCAGCACGTGGTTGAGGCCCATCGAGCGGCAGGCGATTTCATCTTCACGCAAGGCTTCCCAGGCGCGACCGACCGGCATTTTCACCAGCCGATGCTTGATGTACAGCACAGCCAACACCACGAGGAACAACACCGCATAGATGAAGTAATACTTCACGTCCGGGTTGTAGGCGATGCCGAAGAACTCGTGAAACGGCACCCCGCCATCCTTCGCCCGTTTGCCGAATTCCAGACCGAAGAACGTCGGCAGTGGCGCTGGCATACCGTTCGGGCCGCCGGTCAGCGACAACCAGTTGTTGAGGACCAGGCGAATGATTTCACCGAAGCCCAAGGTCACGATTGCCAGATAGTCGCCGTGCAGACGCAACACCGGGAAGCCAAGGATGCACCCGGCCAGCCCGGCAGTGATCGCCGCCAGCGGCAACACCGTCCAAAAGCCCAGACCGAGATACTGATAACCGAGCGCCAGACCGTAGGCACCGATGGCGTAGAACGCCACGTAACCCAGATCGAGCAGACCGGCCAGA
Organism: Pseudomonas sp. IT-232MI5; assembly: GCF_949767845.1. Classification (NCBI taxonomy): domain Bacteria; kingdom Pseudomonadati; phylum Pseudomonadota; class Gammaproteobacteria; order Pseudomonadales; family Pseudomonadaceae; genus Pseudomonas; species Pseudomonas sp. IT-232MI5. The sequence continues at coordinate 156,515 of NZ_CATKQE010000003.1, read as the reverse complement.
CCGACCACAATGTTCAACCCCAACCCCAGCAGCACGTAGATCAATCCGAGGATCACCACGCCCAGCAGATAGGAGTTGGAAACAAACGGCACGATGATCGCCAGCACAATCAGCAGCGGGATGATCCAGCGCAGGCTCGATTTATGGTCGCTTGGCAGCACATGCACACCGGAACCGGTGCTCTCGAATCCGTCGAGGATTTTCAGGCCCTTGGGTGTTTGCAGGAACAGGCTGAGGGCGAAGCGGCCGATCATGACAATGCCGATAATCCACGCCACGCGGGTCGGCTCAAGATTGAAGCTGTAACCCTCGAGTACGACGCCGACAATCGGCCCGAATACGATCAGGGCAATCAGGCCGGCCAGAATCGCCTCAACCAGGCTTTTTTTGATATCAATGCTTTTTTGAGTGGTTGAAGACATCGCTTACACCTTCGACACAAGAGGACGGCCCAACAGGCCCTGCGGCCGGAAGACCAGAACAAGTACGAGCAGCGAGAAGCTGAACACGTCTTTGTAGTCGGAGTTGACCAGACCGGAGAACAGCGACTCGGAAATGCCGAGGATGATCCCGCCGAGCATGGCCCCGGGCAGCGAACCGATCCCGCCAAGCACCGCCGCGGTGAACGCCTTGATGCCGATGATGAAGCCGGCATAGAAGTCGAAAGTGCCGTAGTTCATGGTGATCAGCACGCCGGCCAGCGCCGCCATGGCTGCACCGATGATGAACACATAGGAAATGACCCGATCGGTATTGATGCCGAGGATCGAAGCCATCTTGCGGTCTTGCTGGGTCGCACGGCACATGCGTCCGAGCTTGGTGTACTTGATGACGTAGGTCAGCAAGCCCATACCGACGAACGCGGCCACCAGAATGAAGACTTTGGTGTAGGTCAGTTGCACGAAGCCAGTACCGACTTCAACACGCCACGCCCCGGTCAGCAGGGTAGGCACACCCTGTTGTTTGGCGCCTTGGGCGATCTGTGCGTAGTTTTGCAGGATCAGGGAGATACCGATGGCGCTGATCAACGGTGCCAGTCGGGTCGAGTTGCGCAGGGGTTTGTAAGCGACTCGCTCGATGACCCAGCCATACACCGCCGTGATCACGATGGTGAAAATCAGGGTGCCGAGCATCAGCAGCGGGAAGGATTCAATACCGAAGTACGCCAGCAGAGCCAGACTGATTGCCGCCAGGTAAGCAGAAATCATGTAAACCTCGCCGTGGGCGAAGTTGATCATGCCGATGATGCCGTAGACCATTGTGTAGCCGATGGCGATCAGGCCATAGACCGACCCGAGGGTCAGACCGTTGACCAGTTGCTGCAGGAAAATACCATCCATAACGCAATCTCACGCAGTGAGAACCTGCACACCTGTGATGTGCGGTTCTTCTAGGAAAAATACAGATTTACGTCGGAGCAATGTCAGCCACGATCCACCCGTCACCACCGCCCCCTGTAGGAGTGAGCCTGCTCGCGATAGCGGATTAACATTCAACACATGTGTTGCCTGTAACTCCGTCATCGCGAGCAGGCTCACTCCTACAAAGGAACCGTGGGATCAGCTGATCGCGTCAGCCCTTACTTCTGTTTTTCCAGCTGGTGATACTTGCCGTCCTTGTCCCACTGGTAAACCACGTAGTCGGAGACTTTCAGGTCGCCCTTGGAGTCCCAGTTTTTTTCGCCCATGACGGTTTTCACCGGATTTTTCTTCAGCCAGGCTGCGGCCTCTTCGCCCTTGTTGGACTTGGCACCGTTGAACGCGGCAGCCAGGGTCTGCACCGAAGCGTAGGCGTACAGGGTGTAACCCTCAGGCTCGGTACCGGCCTTGCGGAAAGCGTCTACCACAGTCTTGCTGTCTGGCAGCAGGCGCGGGTCGGCGCCGAAGGTCATCAGCACGCCGTCGACGAATTGCGGGCCACCGGCGGTGGTCACCAGTTCGTCAGTCACGATGCCGTCATCGGACATGAACTTGACGTCTTTCAGGCCTTGTTCACGCAGCTGGCGAACCAGCGGGCCGGCCTCCGGGTGCAGACCGCCGAAGTAGACGACGTCGGCGCCGGCGCCACGGATCTTGGTGACGATGGTGCTGAAGTCTTTTTCACCACGGGTCAGGCCTTCGTACAACACAGGCGTCACGCCACGCTTGACCAGTTGTGCCTTGGTGGCATCCGCCAAGCCTTGGCCGTAGGTGTCTTTGTCGTGCAGCACAACGACTTTCTTGCCCTTGAGCACGTCGACGATGTAGTCGCCGGCCACAATGCCCTGTTGGTCGTCACGCCCGCACATACGGAACATGGCGCTGAGGCCGCGCTCGGTGACTTGCGGGTTGGTCGAACCCGGGGTGATGGCGATGATCCCGGCTTCGTCGTAGATTTCCGACGCTGGAATGGTCGAAGAGGAGCAGAAGTGACCGACCACGCCGGCGACTTTCTGGTTGGTGAGGTCCTTGGCGACCGTCACGGCCTGCTTCGGCTCGCAGGCGTCATCGCCTTTGACCAGAACGATTTTCTCCCCGTTGACGCCACCCGCCGCGTTGACTGCATCAGCCGCTGCCTGTGCACCCTTCATGTACTGCTCGCCAAATGCCGCGTTGGCGCCCGTCATTGGACCCGCTACACCGATTTTCACATCAGCTTGAGCAAACGCAGAAACACCCAACGCAGTAGCCACTGCGAGGGCCAGAAAGCCTTTCTTGTAAAACGTCTGGGACATGAGGTGGTGCTCCAAGGTTTTTTTTAGTTGGCACTGCGACTTCACTTCACTGAATGCTCAGAGCAAGGGCCGTGCCATCGGTTTTTTATTCTTCAAAAAGTCGCTGCTTTCTTGTTATTTCGACTGTTTCGTTCCCATTTTCATTGGGCGTGCAACCGTCTAAACCGCGGAAGGTGAAACCATTTATTTTTTCAGGCGCAACCCGCACGCGCCATCATTGCAACCGCGGCGCCAAACGACGTGCAACCAGCCTGTAACAGCCCGCGTCACCGAACTGCACACTGCTGGTGCGGGACTGCTACAACCCGCACCATTACAGGCTAGTCGCTGCATCGAAAAGCGCCGCTTCCGGCAACATATTTCAACACTCAAATGACGATGCGCAGGCACTGGCCCGCGTGATACAGCGAGAAACCGGCCTCGTACAGGCAACTGCGCAAGCCCACGCCGGCCAAGGGCTGCATCGGTGCGAAGGGAATCGGCAGGGCTTGCGGATTGCCGTTACACAGATAATCAGCGAAAGCCTTGCCGACCACGGTGCCGGTAGTGACGCCACGGCCGTTGTAACCGGTGACGGCCACCAGTCCCGGCGCCGGCTCGAACAAACGCATGAGGTGATCGGGTGTAAACGCAATGCGCCCGGTCCAGGTGCATTCCCACTCGACGGGTTTCAGATTGGGGAAGTAATGCTGCTGCACGCGATCGGCCCAGGCCTTGAGAAACCAGGTCGGCTTCTGATTGCCGTTGCCGAGGCTGCCGAGCAATAACCGGCCTTCTTTGTCGCGACGAATGCTGCTCAGCACTTGCCGCGTATCCCACGAGCCCTGCCCGCCCGGGAGAATTTGCTGCGCGGCGTCTTCGGTCAACGGCACCGACGCGACCTGATAGTAGTAACCGGGGAAGAAGTTGCGCTTGAGCTCGGTCCAGTCGCCTTCGGTGTAGGCGTTGGAGGCGATGACCACTTGCTCGGCCAGCACCGAACCGTGCTCGGTCTGCACCGACCATTTCGTGCCCTGACGCTCAAGGCGAGTGACCGGTGAATGATCGAACAGTTGCCCGCCGAGACCGCTTACCGCATTGGCCAGCCCGGTGACATAAGCCATCGGATTGAGCGTACCGGCGCGGCGATCAAGCAACGCAGCGGCGATTTTTTGCGTGCCCGTGGCTTGCTCGCACGCCTTGCCAGTGAGCAATTCGACTGGCGCGCCACGGCGTTTCCATTGTTGTTCACGACTGCGCAGATCCGCTTCGCCCTTGGCGTTGTGCGCCATGTGCAGGGTGCCTTCGCGGCGTAACTGACAATCGATGTTGTACTTATCCACAAGGCTGAACACCAGCGCTGGCGCCGCCCCGAGCATGCGATTGAGCTGACTGCCGACCGCTTCGCCAAACCCGGCTTCGATCTCGTCCGGTGGAATCCACATGCCAGCGTTGACCAGCCCGACGTTGCGCCCGGAACCACCGTGACCAGCGCGATGGGCCTCCAGCACGCAGACGCTTTTGCCCTTTTCCAACAGATGCAGCGCCGCCGACAACCCGGTAAACCCGGCGCCGATCACGCAGACATCGACTTTGACTTCACCCCTGAGCGCGGTGTTATTCGGCCTTTGTGGCGTGAGCTTTTCCCACAGACATTCTTCGCGTAACGGCATTGCCAGACTCCAACAGAAACCTAACAAACACTGCAAAATGATCGTTCCCACGCTCTGCGTGGGAATGCAGTCAGGGACGCTCTGCGTCCCAAAAGCGAACGCGGAGCGTCCGCTGAGGCATTCCCACGCAGAGCGAGGGAACGATCGATCTCAACCTATCAGTCGAATGTGATGCCCTGCGCCAGCGGCAGCTCCAGCGAGTAGTTCACGGTGTTGGTCTGGCGGCGCATGTACGCGCGCCACGCATCGGAGCCGGACTCACGACCGCCACCGGTTTCCTTCTCGCCACCAAAAGCGCCGCCGATTTCGGCACCGCTCGGGCCGATGTTGACGTTGGCGATGCCGCAGTCGCTGCCGACCGCCGACATGAACTGCTCGGCTTCGCGCACATCGGTGGTGAAGATGCACGACGACAGACCTTGCGGTACAGCGTTATTCAGGCGCAGCGCTTCCTGGAAATCGCTGTAGCCGACCACGTAGAGGATCGGCGCAAAAGTTTCACTGCAGACCACGTCGCTCTGCTCCGGCATTTCAACGATGGCCGGCGAAACGTAGTAAGCGTTAGGGAATTGATCTTCGAGTTGGCGCTTGCCGCCGAACACCCGGCCGCCCTCGCTCAATGCCTGTTCCAGCGCGTCCTGCATGTTTTCGAAGCTGTGCTTGTCGATCAGCGGGCCGACCAGATTGCCTTCCAGCGGGTTGCCGATGCGCACTTTCGAGTAAGCGGCCTTGAGACGAGTTACGATTTCTTCTTTGACCGACTCATGAGCGATCAGACGGCGCAAGGTGGTGCAGCGCTGGCCGGCCGTGCCGACCGCACTGAACAGAATTGCGCGCACGGCCATGTCGAGATCCGCGCTCGGGCCGAGGATCATCGCGTTGTTACCGCCCAATTCCAGAATGCTGCGAGCGAAACGAGCGGCGACTTTCGGCGCCACTTCGCGGCCCATGCGTGTGCTGCCAGTGGCGCTGATCAACGCAACACGCGGGTCATCGACCAAGGCTTCGCCAGCGTCGCGACCACCAATAATCACCTGGCAAAGATTCGCTGGGGCGTCGGTGAAATTCTTCACTACACGATCAAACAGCGCTTGGCAGGCCAACGCGGTCAGCGGAGTTTTCTCCGACGGTTTCCACACCACCGGGTTACCGCAGACCAGCGCCAGCGTGGTGTTCCACGCCCACACTGCGACCGGGAAGTTGAACGCGCTGATCACCCCGACCACGCCCAGCGGATGCCAGGTTTCACGCATGTGGTGGCCCGGACGCTCGGAGGCAATGGTCAAACCGTACAACTGACGGGACAGGCCGACGGCGAAGTCGCAGATGTCGATCATCTCCTGCACTTCACCGAGACCTTCCTGGGTGATCTTGCCGGCCTCCCAGGAAACCAGCTCACCGAGATCAGCCTTGTATTCGCGCAGCACTTCACCAAATTGACGCACCAATTCGCCGCGACGCGGGGCCGGCACCTTGCGCCATTGCTCGAACGCATGATCTGCGCGACTGATGTGCTGCTCGACTTCGGCCGGGCCTTCCCAGTTGACGGCGGCAATGCGGCTGCCGTCGATCGGTGAATGCACCGGCACTTTGCCGTTCTGATAAAGGGCCGGGTTCACACCAAGACGATCAAGCAATGCGGCAACCATGGGTCACTCCTCAAGCAAAAAACTGAATGTGTGCGGACGCTTTTTCGCGACCGGGCAGGCCTTTAGTTGTAGCGTCACAATGGCAAGGCAACAAACGACCTTTACGCGAGATATCATTCCGTTTATTCATGCTGGGCATAGAAAGACAAGAAAAGGATCAGCCATGCTGAACAAACGCCACCTGCCATCGATCACCGCATTGCAGTGTTTCGAGGCCGTGACCCGTCACCTGAGTTTCACCCGCGCCGCCGAGGAACTGAACCTGACTCAGAGCGCGGTGAGCAAGCAGGTCGCGCAGCTTGAAGAACTGTTGCAGCACTTGTTGTTCCGTCGCGTGCGTCGGCGCTTGCAGATGACCCCGGCCGGGGATTTGTACTTGGTCGAAGTACGAAAAATCCTCACGCAAGTGGAAATGTCGACGCATTACCTGCGTTCCTACGGTGGTGAAACCGAAGTCCTGCGCGTGTCTACGCCATCGACCTTCGGCGCGCGCTGGCTGGTGCCGCGCCTGAAAGGCTGGCGTCTGCGCCATCCATCGATTCACCTGGATTTGTGCAACGAGCAAGAAGCGGATGATCTGCTGCAAGGGCGCAGTGATCTGGCGTTCTATTTTGGTCAGGGCTCACGGCCCGGCACTGAATGCCTGAAGTTGTTCGGCGAAGAACTGGTGCCGGTGTGCGCGCCGGGCAGCCTGCCGGACAAGCCGTTCACTGATCCGACGCAACTCACCGATCTGGTACTCCTGCAAAATGCCTCGCGCCCGCAGGCGTGGCATGACTGGTTCGACAGTCAGGGTTACCAGACCGAACACAGCTATCACGGGCCGCGTTTCGAAACCTTTTATATGTGCATTCGCGCCGCGCAGGTCGGCTGTGGTGTGGCGTTGTTGCCGCGGTTTCTGGTGGAAGAGGAATTGGCCGACGGCAAACTGGTCATTCCCTGGCAGCATGCAATGCCCAGTTCCGACGCGTATTACCTGGCGTATCCAGAGCATGCGGCGGAAGTGCCGAAGGTGCGGGATTTTGTCAAGTGGATGCTCGAACAGATCGACAATCCCTGACCGATCGCCCTGTAGGAGATGTCGAGTGCAACAAGGCTGCGATCCTTTGATCTTAAAAGGCCGACATCAAAAGATCGCAGCCTGCTATGAGTTCTGTCAGGCGATAACAAACAGGCCCTCGACAACCTGAGCCTGAGCCAGACGCGCGCGCAGATCATCATCGATAGCGCAATCATCAGGCTTGTACAACCGAACGCGTCGATACGCATCGACGCGATTGATTTCCTGCCCGAGATATTCCCAGACAACCCTCGAGCACGCAGGAGCACGATGATCCGCCGCTGAAACCCCTATTTTCAAACCATTGAGCCGTGTAATACAGCTTTTGAAACTTGGGATGAGAATGGTCTGGCTGATTTCGTTGGAGGTAAGCGACTCATAATCGATGAAAAACAAGCGATCACGCAGGTAATAAGCAACACCCAGATATTGATACCGTTCAAAATCTTCCCTAGCCCCGGCTATCTGTAAGCGCTCGTTTCTCTCGTAGACGACGTCATCCCCCTCCCCCCGTACATGCACGAGCGAACACAGAATGGAGCCGGGGTCAGTCATTGCGTGGTAATACTCGTAGTAATAACCGATGTGGGCTTTCAGTTCCGCTGAAGACTTCTGACGCAGATGCTCATGCATTATCTGTGGCGCAGTTACCTCGCCCAAGGCTGGGTTCTTACGAGCTTTCACGCCAATCAGGTTGATGAATTGCTCCGTTGGAAGTCCAATCTCAAACTCCTCCACACCAAAGAAGTCGCAGATTCGTTTGAGATTAAAAGGTGTCGGAACGCTTTTCCCACAAAGGTACTTATTGAATTGCCCACGATTAATGCGAACTTTCCTACAAACCTCCGCGACAGATCGGTAGTGACTGCACAGCAGTCTCAAGTTTGCCGGAAGAAACTCACACATACAGTAATCCAACAAAAATCAAGAAGAGGCAACCATAGCAGCAATTCGCATCACTTTTAAGCAACTTGCGAAATTGCGCCGGATGAAATATGGCTGGATATTACGACACCTGAAAGCCTTCAGGACTGACGACACCATTAATTCGCCAGCACTCTATATAGCAAGGAGCTTTGAATGCTAGACGTCATCAACGATTTTTTGTCGGGCAAGGTATTAATACCTTTAGTTCTTGGATTGGGAAGCTATTTCACTATCCGATCGGGATTTGTCCAGATTAGATATTTCCGCCACATGTTCGGTGTTTTACACGGAAGTTGGCGCGCAGGCAGTCATCAATTGAGTTCATTTCAGGCACTCACACTCAGTCTTGCCGGACGCGTGGGCACCGGCAATATCGTTGGGGTCGGGATTGCCGTCAGCATGGGTGGGCCCGGCGCCGTATTCTGGATGTGGATGACCGCACTTTTGGGTATGTCAAGCAGCCTCTTCGAATGCACGCTGGGCCAGCTCTATAAACGCAACGACGAAAACGGTCTCTATCGAGGGGGTCCGTGTTGGTACATCCAGCACGGTCTGGGTAAACGCTGGCTCGGGATAATAGCGGCTGTATTAATGCTGGTGACCTTCGGCTTTGCAATCAATGGACTCGAGTCCCATGCAGTATCTCACTCGCTAAAGGATGCGTTTGGTCTGCCCCCCATGTGGTCAGGACTCGCACTTTCCTTGATGCTGGGAGTCGTCCTCATCGGCGGCATAAAGCGCATAGCAGCAGTAGCCGACCTTTTGGTTCCTATCAAGGTCCTCGCCTATATCGGCGTGACGGGCTACGTGTTGATTCTGCAGTTCGATCAAGTTCCGACAATGCTAGTGACCATTATCAAAAGCGCACTCGGTCTGGATCAGGCGCTTGGCGGTTTGATTGGAAGTGCAATTATCATGGGTGTCAGACGCGGGGTATTTTCCAACGAAGCAGGACTGGGTAGCGCTCCCAACGTTGCGTCAGTAGCGAAGGTCAGTCATCCGGTTGCACAGGGCGTCGTACAAGCACTGAGTGTTTTCATCGATACATTCGTAATCTGCACATGCACTGCACTAATGATTTTGCTGTCCGGTTTCTACACTCAGGGCCTTGAAGGTGACGGGATCGCTCTGGCACAAAACTCGTTGGCAGCCGTTGTAGGAGAATGGGGGCGGATGTTTATCAGCGTGGTACTTGCGTTGTTTGTATTCACGGCGATGCTTTACAACTACTACTTGGGAGAAAACAGTTTGCGCTTCATGTTTGACGAACCGCGTAAAGTGCTGATTCTCTATCGTGCGCTAGTGTTGACTCTAGTATTCTGGGGATCGATAGAAGATCTTTCCACTGTTTTGGCTTTTGCAGATATCACCATGACGTTACTGGCACTCGTCAACCTGATAACGATGGCCCTGCTTTTCAAGATATGCCTGCGCATCTTGCGTGATTACGATGACCAACGCCGCGCCGGAGTCGAGACACCCATTTTCGATTCAAAATTATTTCTTGATCTGGATCTTGATCCTGTGGCGTGGCCACCGTTAGCTTGCCGCTCAAGCACAATGAAACTTGGCGAGCCCTCTGCCCCCCCGGGAATCAGCAAACAGATTGCTCAGGCTTAGATAGAACAGATGCAGAGCCATTAAACCAAGTAATGGCTCTGCAGAAGGCAAACCAATAAATCCAACCATCGAACTAAAATAATATTAGGTTCCTCGACCTGTCACGTCTAAAACAATCTGAAAGAGCTTATCCCATGAATCGATTTCATCCGCTCAAAGCAAACGCAACCAACATTCCCACCTTCTTTATAGACTCGCATGCCGCACCTGATCAGTTATTTGAAGACGCCTGCTTCAGAATCCGCGCGGCCGCCAGTCTCCTGGAGACGTTCACCTCAGTCACTATTAAAGGAACCAACGACTCTGACTTCTATCGACTAATACTGCCTGCCTATGTATTACTTCAGGATGGTGTTGATACGCTGGAACAGATCTCCTTCAAGGGAAGCTTCATCCATGTATAAAATTGCAACCAACGAAATGATAAGAGCGGCCATGATTAAAGCAGTTGAAACCAAGCTGATACCAAGACACTCTCTGCTCGCCGAGTATATAAAGAGCTGGGACTGTCTTGAACAAGTGCTTCACGCCGCACTTGAGGTACAACCGAAAATGAACAATTTTTGCGGGCTAAGGTGTATGGCCTCAGCGGATCTTTCACCTGAAATCAAAAAAGCACTGGCAATCCCCACCGCTGATATGCGCCACTAGCGCCATTGATTGAGACCGCGCACAGGCGCGGCGCACCTGGAGACCCCGTTATGAGCGAGAGCGTGTTTGCCGATCGCATCGTGCAGAACCTGCTCGACACCGACTTCTACAAACTGACGATGATGCAGGCGGTGCTGCACAACTACCCCAACGTCGAAGTCGAATGGGAGTTTCGTTGCCGTAACAGCGAGGATCTGCGCCCGTATCTGGCCGAGATCCGTTTTCAGATCGAGCGTCTGGCCGAGCTGAGCCTGAGCGCCGATCAACTGAGTTTTCTGGAGCGCATCAGCTTCCTCAAACCGGACTTCCTGCGTTTTCTCGGGCTGTTCCGCTTCAACCTGCGCTATGTGCACACCGGTATCGAGAACGGCGAACTGTTCATCCGCCTGCGCGGGCCGTGGCTGCATGTGATCCTCTATGAAGTGCCGTTGCTGGCGATCGTCAGCGAAGTGCGCAATCGCTATCGCTACCGCGAAACCGTGCTTGAACAAGCGCGCGAACAGCTCTACCGCAAGTTCGACTGGCTGACCGCCAACGCCTCGGCCGACGAGTTATCGCAGCTGCAGGTCGCCGACTTCGGCACCCGCCGGCGCTTTTCGTTCGGCGTGCAGGCAGAAGTGGTGAACGTGCTCAAGCACGACTTCCCCGGCCGTTTTGTCGGCACCAGTAACGTGCATCTGTCGCGAGAACTGGACATGAAACCGCTGGGCACCATGGCCCACGAATGGATCATGGCGCACCAGCAACTCGGCCCACGGCTGATCGACAGCCAGATCGCCGCGCTCGATTGCTGGGTCCGCGAATACCGTGGCCTGCTGGGGATCGCGCTCACCGATTGCATCACCACCGATGCATTTCTCGGCGACTTCGACCTGTTCTTCGCCAAGCTGTTTGACGGCCTGCGCCATGACTCCGGCGATCCTGTGGTGTGGGGCGAAAAATGCATTGCGCACTATCACAAGCTCGGCATCGACCCGATGAGCAAGACCCTGGTGTTCTCCGACAGCCTGACCCTGCCCAAGTCGCTGGAGATCTTCCGCGCCCTGCACGGCCGGATCAATGTCAGCTTCGGCATCGGCACCAACCTCACCTGTGACATTCCGGGTGTCGAACCGATGAGCATCGTGCTTAAAATGACCGCCTGCAACGGCCAACCGGTGGCGAAGATCTCCGACGAGCCAGGCAAGTCCCACTGCAAAGACCCGAATTTCGTCGCCTATTTGCGACACGTTTTCCAGGTTCCTGCCGATTCCAGTCTATCTAGCAAGGAGTGAATTCATGCAAGCCGTACAGCGTGAGATTGCTGAACAGCTCAAGGTGCAACCGCCGTTCGCCGACTACCAGGCCCTGCAGGCCGAAGTCGCCCGGCGCATTACCTTTATTCAGGATTGTCTGGTCAATTCCGGGCTCAAGACGCTGGTGCTGGGCATCAGCGGCGGCGTCGACTCGCTGACCGCCGGCCTGTTGGCCCAGCGGGCGATGCGTGAGCTGCGCGACCAGACCGGCGACAACAGCTACAAATTCATCGCCGTGCGCCTGCCGTACGAAACCCAGTTCGACGAGCACGACGCCCAAGCCTCGGTGGATTTCATCGCCCCGGACGAACGTCACACGGTCAACATCGGCCCAGCGGTGAAATCGCTGGCCAGTGAAGTGGCGGCGTTTGAAGGCAAGCACGCGGTGTCGGTGGACTTCGTATTGGGCAACACCAAGGCGCGCATGCGCATGGTCGCGCAGTACACCATCGCCGGCGCGGCGCACGGGTTGGTAATCGGCACCGATCACGCGGCGGAAGCGGTGATGGGTTTCTTCACCAAGTTTGGTGACGGCGCCTGCGATCTGGCACCGCTCAGCGGTCTGGTGAAGAATCAGGTTCGCGCGATTGCCCGCAGCTTTGGCGCGCCGGAGTCGCTGGTCGAGAAAGTGCCAACGGCGGATCTGGAAGATCTGTCGCCAGGCAAACCGGATGAAGCATCGCACGGCGTGACCTATGCCGAGATCGATGCGTTCCTGCACGGTGAGCCGGTGCGTCAAGAAGCGTTCGACATCATCGTCGCGACCTACAACAAGACTCATCACAAACGCATGATGCCGTTTGCGCCTTAAGCGCTGACGGAATGAAAAAGCCCGCTGAGGAGTGATCCTCAGCGGGCTTTTCTTTGGCCATTGCTTTCATTGATGCGAATGGCCCCTTCGCGAGCAGGCTCGCTCCCACATTGATGGCGCAAACCTGTGGGAGCGAGCCTGCTCGCGAAGAACGATGACGCGGTTGACCGGCTTACTTGACAGTAATGGTGCCTTTCATCATCGAGATGTGGCCTGGGAACGAGCAGAAGAAGCCGTATTTATCAGTGCCGGCCAGCTTCGACACGTCGAAGGTTACCGAGTCAGTTTCCTTGGCACCGATGATTTTGGTGTGCGCGATCACGCGAGCATCGCCATCTTTCAGGTAGTTTTTGTCGATGCCAGCAGCCAGGCCATCAGTGGCGATTGGCTGCATGTCCGCTTCTTTGCTGATTACCAGGTTATGGCCCATGACGTTCTTCGGCAGGCTGCCGGAGTGAGTCAGTTCAACGGTGAAAGTCTTGCAGCTCTTGTCGATCACGATTTCCTTGGTGTTGAAGGACATCTGATCGGTGGAGTCAACGGTGGTTTTGCACTCGGCAGCCATCAATTGGCTGCTGGCCAGCGCCAGCAGGGATACCGCAACAACTTTGGAAAACATGGTGAATCTCCAAGGCAGGGTTAACAAAAACACGAATGGTGGAAAGACTGCCTGAAATCTTCGCAAGTTCCTATGACTTGAGTCAAAAATTGTATACAACTTTCAGGCTATGACACTCATCGAGACAATCTAACGGCCAGAATTCCGGGCCCGGCCTATGATCGGCGCATCTACTGAGACGGAGTGCCTGTCATGTTCTTTAACGGTCTGTTGTGCAGTTTGCTGGCCGCCTACGCCTGTGGCGCCAGCGGTACCTTTGAATCACCGGAACGCGAAGTTTAGCCCTTGGATCGAGGCGTGCCAGCCATTACCCTGTGACGGATTGACCCAGGAGGAAGGCATGTCTCTGAAATCCGTTTGTGTATTTTGCGGTGCCAATGCGGGCACTGATCCGGCTTACACCGAAGCCGCCATCGCCCTTGGCCGGGCCTTGGCTGAACGCAAGTTGACCCTGGTCTACGGCGGTGGTGCTGTGGGTCTGATGGGCATTGTTGCCGATGCGGCGCTGGCCGCTGGCGGCGAAGTGATCGGCATCATCCCGCAGAGCCTGATGGACAAGGAAATCGGCCACAAAAGCCTGACACGCCTGGAAGTGGTCAACGGCATGCATGCGCGCAAGGCGCGCATGGCTGAACTCAGCGATGCGTTTATCGCCCTGCCCGGCGGTCTCGGCACGCTGGAAGAGCTGTTCGAAGTCTGGACCTGGGGTCAGCTCGGCTACCACGGCAAGCCGCTGGGCCTGCTGGAAGTGAACGGCTTTTACAGCAAACTCACCGCTTTTCTTGACCATATCGTCGGCGAAGGCTTCGTTCGCGCGCCACACCGTGACATGCTGCAAGTGAGCGAATCGCCGCAAACACTGCTCGATGCCCTGGATAACTGGAAGCCGACCATCACGCCCAAGTGGGTCGACCAAAAACCCGGCTAACCACGAGGCACCGATACAGGGCAGAATATGCGCCGCTCAACCTCACCTTCGACCCAAGAGGATCGCCCATGGCCAAACCCAATTACTCCTTCGCCAAACGTCAACGAGACCTGGCAAAGGAACAGAAGAAAGAGGAAAAGCTTCAGCGCAAGAAACAAACCGCTGAAGAAGCAGCACTGAACCCTGACGGTGAAGTGGCGACGCAAGATGATGTTGATGCAACCGATGCGACTGAAACACCGAAAGATCAGGCGCCCGACGCCTGAACCCCACCGGGTTTGATGATCGAATCAGACCCTGCGGATTTGTGACAGGGCTGGCGGTTTCACCGCCGGCCCTCACAGCCCTCCCCCTTCCCAAGCACACCCAAATTCCCATGTGAGAGCGAGCCTGCTCGCGATAGCGGTGTGTCAGTTGAAATATTTGCTGCTGACACACCGCTATCGCGAGCAGGCTCACTCCTACAGTTTGATCGGCGTTAATCCAGAGGCATTACGGTGACGCGCACTTCCGGGTCGTGATTGCCGCCACCGAGGATCACCCCACGCAACGGCGACACATCAGAGAAATCCCGCCCCCACGCCAATGTGATGTGCTCCAGCGCCGGTTGCACATTGTTGGTTGGATCAAAATCCACCCAGCCCAGCACCGGACAAAACACTGAAACCCAGGCATGCGATGCATCGGCGCCGATCAAACGTGGCTGCCCCGGTGGCGGCTGAGTCAGCAAATAACCACTGACATAACGCGCCGCCAATCCTCGGGAGCGCACGCACGCCAGCATCAAATGCGCGAAGTCCTGACACACCCCGCGTCGCCGCTCCAGTACTTCCACCAAGGGCGTCGCCACTTGGGTCGCCTCGGCGTCGAAGGTGAATTCGCTGAAGATCTTCTGCATCAAGTCCTGCACACCAAGAAGCAATGGCTGCCCCGGCGGGAAACAGCTTTGCGAAAACTCGACGAAACTGCGCTTCAAATGTACGTACGGTGACTGGAAGCGGTAGCGACAGGCTTCGAGCAACTCAGCGGACAACGGCTGGCTGCTGTAGGTCAGCGCATCGCGGGTCAGCTCCCAGGCGGGCGACTGATTGAAATCCAGCGCAGGCCGCGCCAGCACTTCCACCGTGAGTTGTGCATTGACCTGCAATTCGTCATGCGGGCGTTCGAAGGCCAGTCGGGTCAACGGATTACCAAACACATCCAGCTCATCGCGCCGCGCTGTCGGGTCCGGGCTGATCAGCAATTGCTGATCGGTACAACGCTGCCAATCGCATTTCCGCGGCCACAAGTGCGCCAGTTGCTGCGCCAGGGAAACCGGGCTGTCGTAGTGATAACAGGTGTCGTGGAAAATCTGGTATCGAGCATTCATCAGACGGACACCGTGCGTTGGCTAACGTCATCGACATGAGCGAAATGACGCAGAGCCAAGCGATCCGAGACCTGCCCACTGGCCTCGGCAATCTCTTGCAGCAGATCCGCCAGACCGCTCAAAGCCGCTCGTACGCTGGACTCACCGAACAATGGATTCTCCAGACAACCCAGATCGAACCGTGCCAGACGCTCGACCAGTCGCGGCAACCCCGCTTCCCGTGGCGCGCCAAAATCATCGTTCAAACGTTTCAACGTGCGCGTGACCAGTTTCAACTGGAACAACACCGCGTGCGGGTTCTGCTCGTCCAGCAGCAATAGGTCGAGCACCGGAATCAATTGCGCCACGGCCAGATAACGTGAGCGATAGGTGATGCTGCTGTTGCCCAACTCCAGCAACCACTCCAGGCCCGCCTGATCGAAAGCACCGGCGCCACGCAGAAACGCCGCGAGGCTACTGCTGAGAAACTGCAGTCGCTCGATACGCCGGCCAATCATCAGAAAGCGCCAGCCTTCGTCGCGGGTCATGTCGTCGAGGGCAAACCCGGACAACGCCGCCAGCGACATCACCAGCCGGTTGAGGAAATCCAGCAGTTCGCCGAAGTCAGGCTCGTCGGTGTCCAGTTCCATCGCTTCGCGCTGCAACTCCACCAGCGCCTGCCAGTTCTCCCGCGAAAGCTTGCCGCGCACCTGTGACGCCGCCCACTGCAAGCGTTGCAGGTTGGAACGCAGGCTGAACGACCAGTCTTCACCGAGCAATGCAGCGAGCAAGCGCTCGGGCAGCTCTCCTTCATCCGGCAACAACGTCAACCGCTCACCGAGATCGACCGCCGCCTGCAACGCTTGCGGGTCATCACCATCGACATACCGCGCAAGCATGATGCGCAGCAGCCGCGCACTGTCGTCGCAGCGTTCGCAGTAACGGCCGAACCAGAACAGGTTCTCCACCACTCGCGAGGGTAGATACGGATCGCGCCGCACCAGATCGTGCACGCCGACATTACGCTGGCTCTTCCATTGCTCGCCGCTGGGTGGACGATCGCCAAGTACCCAAGTGTCCTTGCTCGCCCCGCCGCGCTGCATCGATACCACTTCGGCATCAGCCTCGGCGGCCACCCGGGTCAGACCACCGGGGAGCACACGATAACCATCACCACCGGCCACGGCGTACATGCGCATGCCGATCGCCCGCGGTTGCAGTTGACCATTTTCGGCCTGCCAGATTGGCGCTTGCGATAGCTGAGCCAATTCTTGCGCAACGTAGGCATAAGGGCGCGCCTGCATGCGTTCAGCAAGCGTGTGACGCTGTTTTTCACTCAGATCACGGCCAAATACAGGCGTGAAGCTTTGCGAGGGAAACGCCGGTTTGATCAACAGCTCAGGTAGTTTTTCCAAGGCCTGCGCCAGTACCGGTGGCTCGCCGCACCACCACGTCGCGATTGACGGCAAGATCAGCTCTTCGCCAAACAGGTATTGATTGATCTTCGGTAAAAAACCCAGCAACCCCGGCGATTCCAGCACCCCACTGCCCAACGCGTTGGCCACCAACACGCGGCCCTGACGCACCGCTTCGAGCAGGCCGGGAACACCCAGCGCGGAGTCCGTGCGCAGCTCCAGCGGATCGCAGAAATCATCATCGAGCCGGCGCATGATGGCGTGCACCCGACGCAGTCCGCTGAGGGTTTTGAGGTAGACCGTGGCATCGCGCACCGTCAGGTCACCGCCCTCGACCAGCGGGTAACCGAGCTGGCGAGCCAGATACAAGTGTTCGAAATAGCTTTCGTTGAAGCGCCCAGGCGTGAGCAGCACCACCAGCGGCGCCTCATCGTCACTCGGTGCCTGCCGTGCAAGGGTTTCCTGCAATGTGCGGAAAAACCCGGCCAGATGCTGCACCTTCAGATCCCGGTACAACTCAGGAAAGGCGCGGGACACGATGGTGCGGTTTTCCAAAGCATAACCGGCGCCCGACGGTGCTTGTGTGCGATCCGCCGTGACCCACCAGCGCCCATCCGGCGTGCGCGCCAGATCCACGGCATACAGATGCAGGTACGCGTCTTCCGGCGGTGCAATGCCCTGACAAGGCCATAGGAAATTGTTGTGTCCAAACACCAGTTCAGCCGGCAACAGGCCTTCGCTGATCAATCGTTGCGGCCCGTACAAATCAGCCAACACCGCATTGAGCAGACGTGCACGTTGAGCGATGCCCGCCGACAAATGCTGCCATTCATCTGCGGCAATCACGTGGGGCAACAGATCCAGCTCCCACGGCCGATCCGCGCCTTTGGGATCGGCATAGACGTTATAGGTGACACCGTTTTCCTGAATCTGCCGCGCCAGCAAAGCCTGTCGCTGCATCAGTTGCGCCGGGGTGCTGCGCTGCAACTGATCGAACAGCCGCCGCCAGTGCGGGCGCACCGCGCCACTGCCGTCGAGCAGTTCGTGATAAGTGCCCGCCGTCAGCGGGTAGCGGTCTAGCAGGTCAGGCATGGAAAGCTCGGCAGACAGCAAAGAACGGTCAGACTAACGCAGGCACATGACATGCGGATATACGAAAAATCCGCATGTCGCGTGCGATCTAGAAACGTCGCAAATCGATTGTCATCGGTAGCTCGTCACTGATTTCCACGTTGGGTATAGGAAGTTTCCCCGGCGTGTGTCCGACGCGGAAGAATCGCGCCATGCGCCGGCTCTCCGCTTCGTTGGCATTGACCGGCAACGTCTCGTAATTACGCCCGCCCGGATGGGCAACGTGGTACTGGCAACCGCCCAGCGAACGGCCCATCCAGGTGTCGAGCAAATCGAACACCAGCGGTGCGTGCACGGGAATCGTCGGTTGCAGACAGTTGGCCGGTTGCCACGCACGGTAACGCACACCCGCGACGAACTCGCCCACGCGCCCGGTCGGGTGCAACGGCACCGCGATGCCATTACAGGTCAGCAAATAACGCTGCGGCGGCAGCCCTTTGAGCTTGACCTGCAGACGCTCCAGAGATGAGTCGACGTAGCGCACCGTACCGCCTGCCGCGCCCTCCTCGCCCAGCACATGCCAAGGCTCCAGCGCCTGACGCAGCTCCAGTTCGATGCCGTTGACGGCGTAATCGCCGACCTTGGGAAAACGAAACTCCAGATGCGCGGCAAACCATTCCGCGCGCAGCGGATAACCGGCGTTGTTCAGCTCCACGATGACGTCGGCGAAGTCCTGCTCGATAAAGTGCGGCAGCAAGAAACGGTCGTGCAGCTCGGTGCCCCAACGCGCCAGTTTCGGCGGCGCATAAGGCTCGCGCCAGAAACGTGCGACCAGCGCCCGCAGCAACAGCTGCTGGGCCAGGCTCATGCGCGCATGGGGCGGCATTTCAAAGGCGCGCAGTTCCAACAAGCCAAGACGTCCGGTGGCGCCATCCGGCGAATACAGTTTGTCGATACAGAACTCGGCACGGTGCGTGTTGCCGGTGACGTCGATCAGCAGGTTGCGCAGCAGACGATCCACCAGCCACGGCGCGCACTCCTCACCCGGCTCGGGCATCTGCGCGAAAGCGATTTCCAGTTCGTACAGTGCATCATTGCGCGCCTCGTCGACACGCGGCGCCTGCGACGTCGGGCCGATGAACAATCCGGAAAACAGATACGACAGCGACGGATGGTTTTGCCAGTAGCTGATCAGGCTGCGCAGCAGATCCGGGCGACGCAGAAACGGTGAATCCGCCGGCGTCGCACCACCGAGCACAAAATGGTTACCGCCGCCGGTGCCAGTGTGGCGACCATCGATCATGAATTTCTCGGTGGTCAGTCGGGTTTGCCGTGCCTCTTCATAGAGAAACTCAGTGCGTTCGACCAATTCGTCCCAGGTCGCCGACGGCTGCACATTGACCTCGATCACACCGGGATCCGGGGTGATGCGGAAGTTGCTCAGGCGCGGATCGCTTGGCGGCTCGTAGCCTTCCAGCAACACCGGGCAATGCAGTTCTTCAGCCGTCGCTTCGATGGCGGCCACCAGTTCCAGGTAATCCTCGACCCGTTCCAGCGGCGGCATGAACAGGTACAAACGTCCCTCGCGCGCTTCGGCGCAGAACGCGGTGCGGGTCAGCCAGTCGGCGGACTCGTCGATTTTCGGCGCGCGTTCGTCAGGCGCCGCCGCTTCTCCCGGACTGTTGAGCTGCGCGGTGTCTGGCAACGCGGCGAAGTCCTGATTCGGATCCTGTGGATGAATAAACGGATACTCGGCCGCCTTCACCCACGGCTGCGAACCCAGTGGCAAGCGATAACCCAGCGGCGAATCGCCCGGCACCAAACGGCAATGTTCGTCGCGCAGATACCAGCGCCCGCTCTGCCATTGATCGCCCTTGGCTGTACGCGCCAGCGGCAACACCTGGCCGATCACTTTGTTCAGGCCCTGACTGAAGACCTTGCGCAGTCGCGCGCGCTCCAGCGGCTCCTCTAGACGCGAGTCTTCGGCGCTGACATTGCTCGGTAATGTGCCTTCGCGCCAGAGGTAATAGAAATTGTCCTCGTAGGCCGGGAAGACAAAGCGTGTAGGCAATTTCAGGCGTTCGGCAACGCTGGCGAGAAAGCGCCCAGCCAATTCGCCATTGGCGCCGTAATCCTGCTGTTCGTCGGCGATCAGCGCGCCGTTGCGCCAGATCGGCACGCCGTCGCGGCGCCAATAGCAATTGAGCGACCAGCGCGGCAGTTGCTCGCCCGGGTACCACTTGCCCTGACCGAAATGCACCAGACCATTCGGCGCGTAGTGTTTGCGCATGCGCTGGAACAGTTCGGCGGAGAGCTGACGCTTGGCCGGCCCCAGCGCAGCGGTGTTCCACTCGGCGCCATCCGGGTCATCGATGGAAACGAAGGTCGGCTCGCCGCCCATGGTCAGGCGCACGTCATCCGCCAGCAGGTCAGCATCGATCTGCCGGCCCAGCGCCTGAATTGCCAGCCACTGCTCATCGGTGTAGGGCTTGGTGACGCGCGGCGCCTCCCAGATCCGTTCCACCGACATCTCATGGCTGAACACACATTCGCACGGCTCGACCAAGCCACTGATCGGTGCCGCCGAGGACGGATCGGGACTGCAGGCCAACGGTATGTGCCCTTCACCAGCAAACAGCCCGGACGTGGCATCCAGGCCGATCCAGCCGGCACCCGGCAAATACACCTCGCACCAGGCGTGCAGATCGGTGAAGTCGACGTCCGTACCGGACGGGCCGTCGAGGCTCTTCACATCGGCGGTCAGTTGAATCAGGTAGCCGGAGACAAAACGTGCCGCCAACCCGAGGTTGCGCAACAACTGCACCAGCAACCACGCCGAATCCCGGCAGGAGCCAGAGGCATGTTCGAGAGTGTGTTCCGGGGTTTGCACGCCCGGTTCCATGCGAATCAGATAGCCGATGTCTTCGCTCAGGCGCTGGTTGAGCGCCACCAGAAAATCCACCGCCGGCAACGGCGTGCGGTCGATTCCGTCCAGATAGGCCTTGAATTTCGGCGTCAGCGGCAAGGTTTCGAGGTACGGCGCCAGCTCCTTGCGCTCATCGGCGGCGTAGGCGAAGGGGATTTTCTCGGCGTAGGGTTCGAGGAAGAAGTCGAACGGATTGAACACGGCCATTTCGGCGAGCAGATCGACTTCAATACGCAACTCATTGGTCTTCTCGGGGAACACCAATCGGGCGAGGTAGTTGCCCTGCGGATCCTGCTGCCAGTTGATGAAATGCTGCTCGGGCGAAACTTTCAGCGCATACGACAGAATCCGCGTGCGGCTGTGGGCGGCCGGGCGCAGGCGAACGATCTGCGGGCCGAGTTCGACAGCGCGGTCGTAGCGGTAATGCGTGACGTGATGCAATGCGACATGAATCGACACGGCGTGCCTCCTGCGAGCCTAAGCGTATTCGAAAGCGCGCAAGACTTATGCCATGCAGTGGCTTGGGCGCTTTCCCGGAATGCTTAGGGCAGTACAGCACCAAAATCGGGCGATGCGGGGAAATGGTTTGGGCTGATTGCACGTAAATGTTGCGAAGAGCCCCTCACCCTGGCCCTCCCGAAACGTCGGACCGCCCATAGGGAGAGGGGACTGACCGAGGTGGATGTTGGAGATACGCCGACCTGCAAGTCCTGAGTCGACCCCGGATTTTGAGAAGCATGGAGATCTGCTGTGAAGAGCCCCTCACCCTAGCCCTCTCCCAGAGGGAGAGGGAACTGACCGACGTGGTTGTTGGAGATACGCCGACGTGAAAGTCCTGAGTCGAACTTCGATTTTGAAAAGCACAGCGATCGGCTCCCTTCCCCCTCGCCCCCCATGGGGGAGAGGGCTGGGGTGAGGGGGATGGATCTCCCGGACAACGCAATATCCAGCCCCAGAAATGCACAACGCCAACCCGAAGGTTGGCGTTCTGTTCAGCTCAAGCGATGTTTAGCGCGGTACGACCGGCTTGCGGGTTGGTTTCGGCCCTTTGCCTTTCGCAGCGTCTTTACGTTCCTTGGCTGCCTGCTGATTGCGGGCAAACGCCGCCGCCTTGGCCTGTTCCCGCTTGTCCCAAGGATTACCACCATCACTGGCACGTGGCGGCAAACCAGTGTGCTGAGTGAGGATCTTGGTGGTCTTCTCTTTGCCTTCCTTCGCCACTTTATGGCTGCCGGCCGGCGTCGAGTTCTTGCGACGGGCGCTCTGGTAGCTGTCAGTCGCCGGCTGATGAGTCGGGATCAACTGATCCTTGCCCGAACCGATCAAGTCACCACGGCCCATGCGGATCAGCGCTTCACGCAGCATCGGCCAGCCTTTCGGGTCGTGATAACGCAAGAACGCCTTGTGCAGACGACGCTGCTCTTCGCTCTTGACGATGGTCACGCCGTCGCTCTTGTAAGTGACCTTGCGCAGCGGGTTCTTGCCCGAGTGGTACATCGCGGTGGCGGTGGCCATCGGCGACGGGTAGAACGCCTGCACCTGGTCAGCGCGGAAGCCATTGCCCTTGAGCCACAGGGCCAGGTTCATCATGTCTTCGTCGGTGGTGCCCGGGTGGGCGGCGATGAAGTACGGAATCAGGTACTGCTCTTTGCCCGCTTCCTTGGTGTACTTCTCGAACATGCGCTTGAACTTGTCATAGCTGCCAATGCCCGGTTTCATCATCTGGTTGAGCGGACCTTCCTCGGTGTGTTCCGGGGCGATCTTCAGGTAACC
This sequence comes from Pseudomonas sp. IT-232MI5, assembly GCF_949767845.1. NCBI lineage: Bacteria > Pseudomonadati > Pseudomonadota > Gammaproteobacteria > Pseudomonadales > Pseudomonadaceae > Pseudomonas > Pseudomonas sp. IT-232MI5. Next base: position 134,057 of record NZ_CATKQE010000003.1, on the reverse strand, counting down.
ACCAACGTGGTGGGTCACCAGCTCTTTGACGTACTCCGGCGACTCGACCGCGAGGTCGTAGCGCAGGCCGGAAGCGATCAGAATCTTCTTCACACCCGGCAATGCACGGGCGCTGCGGTACAGCTGAATCAGCGAAGAGTGGTCGGTGTTGAGGTTCGGGCAAATGCCCGGGAACACGCAGGACGGCTTGCGGCACGCGGATTCGATTTCCGGCGTTTTGCAGGCGATGCGGTACATGTTCGCGGTCGGGCCGCCGAGGTCGGAAATGACGCCGGTGAAGCCTGGAACCTTGTCGCGGATCTCTTCGATTTCGCGAATGATCGACTCTTCGGAACGGTTCTGGATGATCCGGCCTTCGTGCTCGGTGATCGAGCAGAAGGTGCAGCCACCGAAGCAGCCACGCATGATGTTCACCGAGAAACGGATCATGTCGTAGGCCGGGATCTTCTCCTTGCCATACGCCGGGTGCGGAACGCGCGCGTAGGGCATGCCGAACACGTAGTCCATTTCTTCAGTGGTCATCGGAATCGGCGGCGGGTTGAACCAGACGTCGACTTCGCCATGCTTCTGCACCAGCGCACGGGCGTTGCCCGGGTTGGTTTCGAGGTGCAGCACGCGGTTGGCGTGGGCATACAGAACGGCGTCGCCACGGACCTTTTCAACCGATGGCAGACGAATCACGGTCTTGTCACGGGTCATGCGCGGGCTCGCCAGAATCTGTACGACCTTGGCTTCCTGCGGATCTTCAACCGGACCTTTTTCCTGCTCGATGGCGCAGGCCTGGGTGTCCTGGGTATTCACGTACGGGTTGATGATCTTGTCGACCTTGCCCGGACGGTCGATACGCGTCGAGTCGACTTCGTACCAGTCTTTCGGCGTATCGCGACGGATGAACGCGGTGCCGCGCACATCGGTGATGTCTTCGATCTTGTGCCCGTAGGACAGGCGCTGGGCGACTTCGACGATCGCGCGCTCGGCGTTGCCGTACAGCAGAATGTCGGCGCTGGCGTCGATCAGGATCGAGTTACGCACGCGATCCTGCCAGTAGTCGTAGTGGGCGATGCGGCGCAGCGAGGCTTCGATGCCGCCGAGGACGATCGGGACATGCTTGTAGGCTTCCTTGCAGCGCTGGCTATAAACCAGGCTCGCGCGGTCCGGACGCTTGCCGGCCATGCCGCCAGGCGTGTAAGCGTCGTCGGAACGGATTTTCTTGTCCGCGGTGTAGCGGTTGATCATCGAGTCCATGTTGCCCGCCGCAACGCCGAAGAACAGGTTCGGCTCGCCGAGCTTCATGAAGTCGTCTTTGGACTGCCAGTTCGGCTGCGCAATGATCCCGACGCGAAAGCCCTGAGACTCCAGCAGCCGGCCAATGATCGCCATGCCGAACGACGGGTGATCGACGTAGGCATCACCGGTAACAATGATGATGTCGCACGAATCCCAGCCAAGCTGATCCATCTCCTCCCTGCTCATCGGCAGGAATGGCGCTGGCCCGAAACATTCGGCCCAATATTTTGGATAGTCAAATAACGGCTTGGCTGCTTGCATGTCGACGACCGGTGTTGAAGTGAAAATTCGCGGGCGCGGAATATAGCACAAAAAATAACCAATTCCGACGGCAATGGTCGGTTTCTCTTACAACCGGCGTCGAGCCTGCCCGATAACCCGTAACCGGCAAAAAATCATCGTTCAAACTTAACATTCATCAGTCCGGTGCCTGCGCCAACTGATATGGCAACCCTTCAAGGATGAAGCAATGTCACCCAAACAGCCCGCCAAGGGCAGCATTAAAGTCAACACACCAACCAGCCCGGATGCGCCGCAGCAAGGCAATACCGGGCGAGCGACACGGACGGGGCCTGAACCGTCCCTGTCTGTCCACCCTGCAACGCGGCCGGGTGGCACTCACGGCGCTCACGGCACTGACAGCCCTGAGGTAACAAGACCACCGCCCGTCGTCATCACGCACACGACAACCGCCTCGGTGAAAACAGGCGCAACGGGACCAAAATCGCTGGAGAGTTACCGTATCCTCGCACCTGACCGTTTGCCCCGGGCCAATACCGAGGGCTTGAGGATGTACAAGGGCCGCGAATACGTCGATGTCGCGCACGACAGCATCGTGATGGTCGGGGTCGATCCGCAGACGGGCCTCTACCGCGCCCAACTCGCGGCCGAGCGCGTGGCCTCTGGTCCGCTACTGCTGCGCGACAGCGACAGCAGTCTGTGGCATTCGCTTGAGGACGGTGACGCCGTTACCTTGATCGACACTCACCTGCAGACGTTGCACACCAATCTCGATCTCACACGTGCCAAGGCCGACAGCGACGGGTTGTTGCGCCACGAAGGTCGGCTGTACCTGCTCCTGCACAATCAGGTTTATCAGGTCATGCACGATGTGAGTGCATCCACGGCGACACACAAAGCGTGGCGCATCGTCAATCCGAAAGACCCCGTGGCAATCGACAGCGCAAATATCTTCCGGGCCAGCCGCAGCGGCGAAACGCGGTCGGTCAGGCGTGATGAGGGCAATCGCTGGGTCTATCATTTGCCAGACCTGAAGGGAGGTATTCAGGACGCGGAGATTGTCCGCCTGAGTAAAGACACGTTGATGCAGATGTATGAGCCTTTTCACAAGGCCCACACGGAGTTGACGAACTCGTCGGACCGGCATAACACCCTCTGGGCGCAAACCCAGAAACTGGCGGAAGGCAGCGCAGAGCGAATCGCAAAACTGCTGAGTCTCGAAGTGCATTTGCTCAAGCATGTGCAGAAACAGGCGGATTTCGTGGAGTCGCTGGTGCTCAACAGGAAATGGCTGGTCCTTGCGAAAGCCAGCGGGCTGTTCAAGCAGGAACTGCACACCTTCCGCATAGAGCGCGCCGAGTTCCTGAACCGCCTCATGGCAGCCATGGATCTGCGGGTGAAGCCAACGATCTCCAGTCTCGATGCCGACAGTTGCAAGCGAATCATCCCTCACCTGAACAAGAAGCTGAGGTTTATCGAAGAACGTGAAGTGGTGCTGGCAGAAATCAGAAAAGCCGACCCCGGAGCGGCGCCGATACTCGAAGAAATCAGGCAGCAAGTTCCGTCGGCCGAGCGCATCAACTTCAACAAGCTGACCCTCTATATACACCTGTTTGCGGGCACACCCGAGCATTCGCCCAATACCACCATGCCCTCGCTTTCAGCCGTCGACCTGGTCACCGCAGACCTGAAAAACATTCCGCAACATGAGCATCCGATGGCACTGCTTTTGAGCCTTGATCAGATCAGGGCGGACAAGTCCCGATTTGAAATGCAACTGGCCGCCAACGCTGACACCGATGCTTTGAGGGCCGGGTATCTGAGGGAAATCCTCGATCTGATTGATCCATTCGAGAAGCGAATCGAAAACCGGCTGAGCGACATTCTGGAGTCGATCGGGCGCGATCGCGAGCTGCCCAACATCGACCACGATATCGATTTCGATTTCCTTCCAGCACTGCCTGACCCTTCCGAAAGCCCCCGCCCGTCAGCCCCCAGAAAGATTTTCCGGGTCCGCCAGCACGGCACGTACCGGGTTCTGGTCGGCGAAACGGAAACGGCGCTGGACGGCAACGTCATCGTCAAGGTGCCGGACCCGTTGCGTCCCGGTTCGCCATCCGCCCGCTACGAAAAAAGACAGGGCGAATGGTTGCCAGTGCGGCCACCCATCGTCAGTACACCCAGACCACAACTGGTCGCCGAGGCAAAACGGTTACTGGTCGACGTTGAACAACACGTCGCCAAGGCCAAGGTGGACGAAGCGAAAAAAACCAATCCGACCGAGATTCTTGAAGGCTTGGGCAAAGAGGCGGAAAGCCTCAACGAGCAGGCAAGGCGCCTGGAAAGCCATGAAGACGCGACCAATGACGCCGAGATCCTCGCCCTGGCTGCGCGATTGCGCAGCGCTGCCGAGTCACTGGATGCGCATGGCCAAAGTGTTCTGGTGCGCATGTACAAGAACAGGGACGTGCTCGACATCATGCGTTTGAACTACCTGATGGATGCCAAAGAAGTCAGCGTGAGCAAAACCGTTGAGCGCAAGCAATCGGGCAAAGGCAGGGACAAGTCGTTTCTCGATGTTTATTCGATCACTGATCGCACCGACGGCACACCGTTATGGGAGGCACATTTCCACTATGACCAGCACAACACCGCGCCGCTGAGTTTCACTACACGAGGCGGTCACCTCAAAACCCTCGAACAGAGCCGACGCGGCATCGACGCTCAGCGCCGCGATGAACAGGCTGGCTTGCCGCACGTGGCCATCTGGCGCCAGACCTTCGATGGCAAGACCGCGCGCAAAATATTTGCACTGGCCAGCCCGGCTGGCGTGCCTTCCAAGCCTGAGTAAAGAACTCAGGGCCATACGATCAATCAGGCAATGACGCCGCCCCTGCCATCAGCTCCCGCTCAGGCGAGCTGATGCGCAAACCTGCAAGGATAGAAAGACATGCCCGTTAAATCGCCTCCCAGAGGCAACAATTCCGGCAATCCCCCGGTTCGCCAAAACGCTGGGGCAGACGTGGACACCCCGCGCCTCGACTTGCCAGCGCGCGCAGATTTAGAGATCTCGATACCCGGTGGGCAAACGCCACGACCGGGCCGCTTACCAACGCCAGCCGATATCGATGCGATCGAGCCGGCTCCGAGCATCACGATTCATCGACCCGCGTTGCCGTTTGAAAATCCGCGTGCGCCTAGCCAGTCCCTGGAACATTACTGGGTGCCTGCGGCCACAGGTTTGTCGGATCGCAACGCTGACGGCTTGCGAACGCACAAGGGCCGCCAGTATGCCGATGTACCTGGCGGCATCGTGATGGTCAGCAAAGATGCGCAAACAGGACTGTATCGCGCCAGGCTGCCCAGCGAGTCCAGCCCCTCGGGGCCCGTGCTGCTGCGAGACTCCAGCGCGGGACTCTGGCATGAACTGGAACACTTCGAGCCCATCGGGGTGCCATTATCGAGCACCCGCCTGGAAGCTTTCCGTACGCCACTGGATTTCAGTGACGTTCAAAGGGGCAGCGATGGCCTCCACCGGCTCAACGGCAAGCTCTATGCGGTGATCGACAAGCACAGTTATCAGGTTCTGCACGACACCGATGCCTCTACCCCGTCGACACTGGTGATGCGTATCGTCCGCGCGCAAGATCCGGTTGCCGGCGACAGCACCAACACTTACATCGCCACACGTCCCGGGCGCTCGGAGCCGATCATTTTCGATGCTCGCGATGGCTGGCTGGGGACGCCGGTCGGCGGTGTCGGCGGCATGTTCCGCAGCGAGCCAGGCAGCCCCGCGCAGCCCGGCTTGCTGCAACGGTTTGCCACCGCGATCAATCATTTGCGCACGCCAGAGTCCCGCGCTCGAAAACTCTTCCCGGCCCTCAACAACGAGGAGATCACCCGGCTTCTGCATTCGCACGGGGATGACGTCCGCGGCTATCTGTCCCAACGCGAGGCCAGTTATAGGGCGCTCAAGGCGGATCTCGCTTCCTGGATCAGGAAGACATCCTCGCAGGCCCCCACCGAAGCTGCACATCCCGCGGTGGAGCGTGCTGTCGAAGAAATAAAACGTTGCTGGAAGCGGCAGACGGGGACGACGCTGAAACTTGATTTGGCAGAGGCAATCCTTGCGCCACTGACGGCTGATTTCAGCCATGTACGAACTCTGGAGCTGAAAGCGGTCGCCTGGTCGGACACCGCCGATACCTTCCTTGGCAGTTTTCCCAACCTCGAGAAACTGTCGGTGACTCACTCCACTCTGGATAAGCTGCCGACCGATATCGCGCCGATGACCGTTCTCAAGGCTCTGGAGCTGAACTCGAACCGAATCCAGCTCGATGAGCAGACAGCAGTAAAACTGGGCGCACTCGAACAGCTTGAACACCTCGACCTGTCGAGCAACCCGCTTGGCAGAATCCCGGACTTTCGCGGCATGTCGCAACTTCGGTCATTGAACCTGAGCAACACTGGACTGGATCACTGGCCCAGCGGTTTACGCGATCAGGTGGCACTGGACGTGGTCGACTTGCGCAATAACCAACTGCGCGAAATTCCACAGGCGAACCTTGCCCCGTCAAGCAATGAACTACTGGCGATCGCCCGTATCAACTCGGTCACCCTGATTGAAGGCAATCCCTTCCCGGCCGGCTACTGGCGAACGCTTGAGGTCTATTGGCGCCGCGTAGTGGCCGACTATCCGGCGATGCGCACCGGCCCCCGCGCCGACGCGTTCAGACTGGATGGCGACATTCCCGAAGTGGCGATGGTGCGGCATATGTATCCAGACAAGGATCCGCAAGCCGCCAGGGAATATCTGCTCGCCCTGGGTGATGGCGCCGAAGAGCAGATCGCGCGACGCCTTGCCGGTTTCGCGTTACTGGAAACGCAACTGCAGGCCTACATCGCCGACAGTCAACCCGGCCCGGCCTATGCCAGGGGCCCGGAAAGAGTCAACGCCACCCGCCTGGCAAGGATCATCAGAGGCTGCTGGCTAGGCGAATCGGACGGCGTACTGAAACTGCCACCGCTGTACGGTCCATTACCCCTGCTGACCGTGGATTTCAGCCACATCAAATCCCTCAGTCTCGACTCGGTCATCTGGTCGGACACCGCCAATACGCTTCTGTCCAATTGCCCCAATCTGGAAAGCCTGAGCATCGTTAACTCCGGCATCGATAAACTGCCGCAAAAAATCGCCGAGATGGACAAACTCAACTATCTGGACCTGAGTTCAAACCAGATAAAACTGGATGAGCAAAGCGCTTTGGCACTCGGTGCACTGCACCAGTTGAAACAGATCGATCTGTCCAACAATCAACTGCGGGCAGTGCCCGACTTCAGCACCATGTCCGGGTTGCAAGCCTTGAACCTGAAAAACACAGGCCTCAGTCAGTGGCCTGCCGGGCTGCTCGACAAAACCGCTTTGAACCACCTGGACCTGCGCGACAATCGCTTGAGCGAGGTTCCCCAGGCCAACCTCAACCCGACACCCGAGACGCTGGCTGTCGTCGCGCGGATCAACAACGTCACGCGGCTTGAAGGCAACGACTTCCCCTCTGCGTACTGGCGAAAATTCGACGGCTACTGGCGACGCCTTAAAGAGTCTCACCCCGAGCTGATGGAGCCGGCCCATCCCGCCGTATTCGATAGCGAAGACTCCAGGGCGCAGCGCTATCGAAACCTGTTCCCAAGCAAAACCATCAAGGAGTGCAGAGAGTTCATCTGGAATCATGACAAAGGCACCGTTGCACCACGCTTGCTCGGGCTGGAACAAGAATTCGATCTTTTGAAAACCCAGCTCGACGACTGGGTCTTTTCCGGGGGCGGCAACCGCCTGCGTTACGTGCGTGCCAATCAACTGCAGATCAACGCCACCACCCGCAATGACCGCACCGCAGCGCGGGATCGGATCATCAGTTGCTGGCGCCGCGAAACAGCGCAAAAACATGCATTCGACGGCACGCCGATCGGTCTGGAACTGGACTTGAGCGGCCTGACCTTGCCGACCCTGCCGGATCTGAGCATCGACTTCAGCCATGTTGGTTCACTCAGATTGAGCGGCATGAACCTGACGGAGTCACCGGAAGGCTTCCTCACCCGTTTTCGTCATGTGCGCTGGCTGGACATGTCGAACAATCGCCTCAGGGACTTGCCCCCGGCGGTAGGAGAAATGCACGGGATGACGCGCCTGTTTCTGCAGCACAACCAACTTGAGCTCAATGCAGAAACGGCACGGATACTGGCCGGACGCACAACACTCAGAGCACTCTGGATCGACAACAATCCCCAACTCGGTGTGATCCCGGACTTCAGCCTGATCACCGATATGCGCGAGGTCAGCCTGGCGAACACCGGCATCACGCATTGGCCAACCGGACTGTTTGATCAACCCCTGCTGACCCGGATCGATCTGAGCAATAACCAGATCACCACGATTCCCGACTTTGTCACTGCTCCGCCCCCGGAGCGCCTGGCGCATTCGGTCCAAGTGAACAGTGGCACGTTACTGACGAATAATCCGATTACTGATGAGACGCGGATACAAATGGGCGTCTATCGCATGCAACTGGACGAAGCGCAAACCGGGCTTCACAACAGATTCAACCTGTTCACAACGTCATTTCCTTTGGCTCAACGCCCCATTGCAAGGACCGCCGCAGAGCCCACCCCGATCTGGACCAACGGACTACCCACTGATCAAGCGTTCGCCAGAAACACTCAATGGCGCACGTTGCGCGAGCAGCCAGGCTCAGACGGCTTCTTCAACATCCTCGCAAGCCGTGCGCACCATGCCGATTTCCGGCGTCAGGTCTGGGATGTGATCGATGTCATCAGCCAAGACGATCCACAGTCGCGAACCTTGCGTCGAGAACTGTTCGATCGCGCGTGCGAAGCAGGTTGCACTGACCTTGCCGCAGCCACCTTCACCGACCTGCAAGTCCTGGCCATGACTTACAAGGCGCGCGTACAGGCCAGGCTCGATTTGAATGGCGCCCCCTTGGTGGCGTTGTCCAAAGGATTGTTCCGGCTCAAACAGGTCGACGACATCGCCGCGGCAGAGATCGCTTCAAGCAGGGCAATCATTGACGATCCGGCAACCTCCCGGGAGCTGCGAAACAGCCACCACCTGCGCATACGCGATCCCCATGAAATGACCATGGCCTACCGCTTTGGTCTCAAGGATCGGCTGCAATTGCCGTTTCAGCCACAGGCACTCACGTTTATCGGCATGGCTGGCGTTACCCCGGCAATGCTGGATGCGGCGTATCGCAAAGTCTCGACGCTGAATGGTTCGCCTGAAGAGTTTCAGGCGTTGGTGTCGATGGATTTCTGGCAGGACTTCATCATTCACAAATACCAGGCGCAATTCGATGCGAGTCGCCAGCCGTTTCAGAATCGCCAGGAAATTCTCGACAGCCAGTCATCACAAGGCCTGCTGAGCGAGGCTCAATACAACATGCAAACCGATGATGTGACGGCGCAGTTGGCGATTGTCGAAGCGACATTGATCCAGACGCTGACGCGGCAGGAATTGCAGCCTCGAACAATGATCGAGGCGCCTCCTGCCGACGTCACGCCTGCGCAGGAAACCCCGGGAACGAGTGGTGCAATGCTGTAATCGATACGTCGCAGCAGGCCGATGGACTTCGGCCTGCTGTCACTCGTCGTCGTCGAAGTTGTAGCTGCCTGGGGCAAGGTTTTCGAAACGGGTGTACTTGCCGATAAACGCCAGGCGGATAAAACCGATCGGGCCGTTACGCTGCTTGCCGATGATGATTTCGGCGATGCCCTTGTGTTCGGTTTCCGGGTGATACACCTCGTCGCGGTACACGAACATGATCACGTCGGCGTCCTGCTCGATCGCTCCGGATTCGCGCAAGTCGGAGTTTACCGGGCGTTTGTTCGGACGTTGTTCCAGGGAACGGTTGAGCTGCGACAGCGCCACCACCGGGCAGTTGAATTCCTTGGCCAGCGCTTTCAGGGATCGCGAGATCTCGGAAATTTCGTTGGTACGGTTGTCACCGCTGGAACCGGGGATCTGCATCAGTTGCAGGTAGTCGATCATGATCAGGCCGACGTCGCCGTGTTCACGCACCAGACGCCGGGTCCGCGCACGCATTTCCGACGGGCTGATACCGGCAGTGTCATCGATGAACAGTTTGCGATCGTTGAGCAGGTTGACCGCCGAGGTCAGGCGCGGCCAGTCATCGTCTTCGAGTTGACCGGAACGCACTTTGGTCTGGTCGATGCGCCCCAGCGAGGAGAGCATACGCATGATCAGCGATTCGCCTGGCATCTCGAGGGAGTAAACCAGAACCGCCTTCTCGCTGCGCAACACGGCGTTTTCCACCAGGTTCATCGCAAAGGTGGTTTTACCCATCGACGGACGGCCGGCGACGATGATCAAGTCGGACGGCTGCAGGCCGCTGGTCTTCTCGTCGAGATCGGTGTATCCGGTGGACAAGCCAGTGATGGCGTTGTCAGTGTTGAACAAGGTGTCGATCCTGTCGATGGCCTTGGTCAGCAAATCGTTCACACCCACCGGGCCGCCGGTTTTAGGCCGGGCCTCGGCAATCTGGAAGATCTGCCGTTCGGCTTCGTCAAGAATCTCGGCGGCAGTACGACCTTCAGGGTTGAAGGCGCTATCAGCGATCTCGGTACTGATGCCGATCAACTGGCGCAAGGTCGCTCGTTCGCGAACGATCTGCGCATAGGCCTTGATGTTGGCGACGGATGGCGTGTTTTTCGCCAGCTCGCCGAGGTAACCGAGGCCGCCGACTTGCGAGGTCTGACCTTCCTTGTCCAATTGCTCGGACAGGGTCACGACGTCGATCGGCATGTTCTGATCGGCCAATTTGGCGATCGCACGGAAGATCAGACGGTGGTCATGTCGATAGAAATCGCCGTCGGAGACTTGATCGAGCACGCGTTCCCAGGCGTTGTTGTCCAGCATCAGACCACCGAGTACAGCCTGTTCGGCTTCGATGGAATGCGGCGGCACCTTCAGGGCAGCGGTTTGCAGATCGTATTGCTCTGGAGCGGAGATATCGTTCATGGCCACTTGTGTTGTTTGGAAAAACAGGGAATTCAGAAAGACAAAGGGCACGACCTGTATAACAGGATCGTGCCCGATGTTAACCGTCTGACGGACAAGCCGCCAGCCGATCAGTGTTGCTTAAGCTGCTACCACGACAACGCGTACGGTGGCTTCAACTTCGGCGTGCAGGTGCACAGCCACGTCGAATTCACCCACGTTGCGGATGGTGCCGTTCGGCAGACGAACTTCGCTTTTCGCAACTTCAACGCCGGAGGCGGTCAGTGCGTCAGCGATGTCGTGAGTACCGATCGAACCGAACAGCTTGCCTTCGTCGCCAGCGGTGGCAGTGATGGTCACTTCCAGCTCGGCCAGTTGGGCAGCACGGCTTTCAGCCGATGCTTTACGGTCTGCGGCAGCTTTTTCCAGCTCAGCACGACGCTCTTCGAACGCAGCCAGGTTGGCAGCGGTCGCAGCGGTAGCTTTGCCGAAAGGCAGCAGGTAGTTACGGCCGTAACCGGCCTTAACGTTTACTTTGTCGCCCAGGTTGCCCAGGTTGGCGATTTTTTCCAGAAGGATCAGTTGCATGTGAAAATCCTCTAACTTTTAACCTTCACCGTTCGCGCTGTCGGTGTCTTTCGACACGTGACGACCGCGAAAATCAATCAGGCTGTCGACAATGGCCAGGACCACGAGCAACGGATAGATCAGCTGCATGAACAACAGCAGCGTGACGTACAACCCCACCAGCCAGAAACCGGCCAGTCGCTTCTGCCCGACCAGCCCATGAATCAGGGCAAGTCCGGCGAACACCAGCGGTACACTGCACAACGGCGTCAACATGGCCATCTGTGCACCGAGATTCGGGCCCAGAAGCATCAACGCCAGCAGCAACATCGCCGGCCCCAGCGGGATCCGGATGGCGCGAAACTCGCGACCAAAACCACCCGGGTTGTACAACAACGCCTGCCAATGCCGCCCGACAATCAGGCTCAGCACGCTGACGATTTGCAACAGCGCCGCAATCAGTCCGGTCAGGACTGGTGCAATCAGGGACGCGAAACGCGCTTGCTCATCGACCGACAATTGCTTGTAGGTCTCACCGAGAAGCGCCGGCATGACCTTTATCAAGGCCTGCGCGAGCATCTCGATCTGGGCCGCAAACGCGGCCCCGAGCACCACCGAAAACACCACTCCAATCACTACGCTGACCAGCAGCGTGCGAACCCAGGACTCACTTGCGCGCAAAACCAACGCAAGTCCCGAAGACCCCAGCAGCACCAGAAGTGCGCGTGGATCATCGGCATACAGCCACCAGATCAATGCCGGCAGCAGCCCCAGAGACAGAACACCCAGGGCGTCCGTCAGTCCGCGCCGCAGCAGCACAAGGCTCCCGGCGGCAGCGCCCAACCAATACAACAACGGCAATGTTGCACATCCGGCCACCACGAGAGTGGCCTGCATACGGCCTCGCATGATGAACTCAGCTAAGGCACGCATGCATTCAATCCTTTGCTACTTGTCGACTGCCCGGTCTCAGCGGCCGTGGCTGTCGGTGTAGGCCAGCAGGGCCAGGAAGCGGGCGCGCTTGATAGCGGTGGCCAGCTGACGCTGATAACGAGCTTTGGTACCGGTGATGCGGCTTGGAACGATTTTGCCGGTCTCGGATACGTAGGCTTTCAGAGTGTTGAGATCTTTGTAATCGATCTCTTTCACGTCTTCAGCGGTGAAACGGCAGAATTTACGACGACGGAAGAAACGTGCCATTTGATAGGCTCCTTAATAAGGTCCGTGGATTACTCGTCAGCGTTATCGCTGTCGTTCTCTTCGCCTTCAGCGCTTTCAGCGCCTTCGTGCTCAGGACGATCGCGACGCTCACGGCGCTCACTGCGGTTTTCTTCAGCCTTGAGCATCTCGGACTGGCCGGTAACGGCTTCGTCGCGACGGATGACCAGGTTACGGATCACTGCATCGTTGTAGCGGAAGTTGTCTTCCAGCTCGGCCAGGGCCTTGCCAGTGCACTCAACGTTCAGCATCACGTAGTGAGCCTTGTGAACATTGTTGATTGCGTAGGCCAGTTGACGACGGCCCCAATCTTCCAGACGGTGGATTTTGCCGCCGTCTTCTTCGATCAGCTTGGTGTAACGCTCAACCATGCCGCCGACTTGCTCGCTTTGATCCGGGTGGACCAAAAAGATGATTTCGTAATGACGCATGAATGCTCCTTACGGGTTGTAGCCTGCCGCTCAAAAACGGTCAGACAAGGAGTGAATGACACTTATGGACTTGCTGGCGCGGGGCACATGCGTGCCTGCCGTCACAGCAAGGGGCGCAATTGTAGAGAAGGGACAGAAGAGGTGCAAGGCAATTGGTGATTATTTGAACAACCAACGATCTTCGCCTTCCCACAAAACAATGTAGGAGTGAGCCTGCTCGCGATGAGGGGGTAACATTCAACTTTGATGCTGAATGTTGCACCGCTATCGCGAGCAGGCTCACTCCTACAGGGGATTTGCAGCAGATCAGGATTTCTTGGTGGCAGCCTTGGCTTTGGCACCGCGCTGACGCTGCGCTTCGAACAGGCACACGCCAGTTGCCACGGACACGTTCAGACTGCTGACACTACCGGCCATCGGTAGCTTCACCAGATAGTCGCAGTGTTCGCGAGTCAAGCGACGCATGCCTTTGCCTTCGGCGCCCATGATCAGGATGGTCGGGCCGGTCAGGTCCTGGTCATAAATGCTGACCTCAGCCTCACCCGCCGTACCGACAATCCACAGACCGCGCTGCTGGAGCTTTTCCAGAGTGCGCGCGAGGTTGGTCACCGCAACCAGCGGAATCACTTCCGCCGCGCCGCAAGCGACTTTACGCACGACCGGCGTCAAAGTTGCCGATTTGTCTTTCGGCACGATCACCGCCAGCGCGCCGGCCGCATCGGCCGAGCGCAGGCAGGCGCCGAGGTTGTGCGGATCGGTCACGCCGTCGAGCACCAGCAACAGTGGCGCGCCTTCGGTGCGGTCGAGCAGCTCGTCGAGCATCGCTTCACCCCAGACCTGGCTCGGGCTGACTTCCGCGACTACGCCTTGGTGAACACCTTCAACCCAGGCGTCCATTTCGCGGCGCTCGGCCTGACCGACCTGGACACGATTTTCGTTGGCCAGCTCAACCAGGGTCTGCACGCGCGGATCGTTGCGGCTTTCCGCCAACCAGATCTGCTTGACGCGTTTCGGGTGGTGACGCAGCAACGCTTCTACCGCGTGAACGCCGTAGATTTTTTCCAACTGACTCATGACTTCGCCTTCGGTTTACGTGCCCCGCCACTTTTGGCTGGAGCAGAACCCGCTTTTGGCGGGCCTTTACGGTGTTTGCTCGGTTTTGCTGGCTTGCCGCCGGAGGCCTTTTCAGGCGCCGACCGTCCGGTCTTTCCCCCGGACGCCGCTTTACCACCGTTTTTGGCATCGGAAAGCAGAGCTTTCTTCATTTCACGGCTTTTGCGCAGCTCGGCGTTTTTCGCTACGGCGTCGCTTGGGCGATAGGCTTCGGCAGCTTTCTCTTTGGCTGGACGACGACCAGCGCTTTTCGCAGGAGCCGCTTCGGCTTTTTCCTTGGCGGCCGGTGCGGCAGTTTCAGCACCACGCTTTTTGCGACCGATCGGCGCGCTGATGGTTTTTTCCGCCATCTCGAAGTCGATCTTGCGCTCGTCGAGGTCGACACGCATGACGCGCACCTCAACGGTATCGCCCAGACGGAAGCTACGACCGGTGCGCTCGCCCGCCAGGCGGTGATGCACAGGATCGAAGTGGTAGTAATCGCCCGGCAGCGCGGTGACGTGCACCAGGCCTTCGACGTAGATATCGGTCAGCTCGACGAACAGACCAAAACCGGTCACTGCGGTGATCACGCCCGGGAACGATTCGCCCACGCGATCCTTCATGAACTCGCACTTGAGCCAGTTCACGACGTCGCGGGTCGCTTCGTCGGCACGGCGTTCGCTCATCGAGCATTGCTCGCCGAGCTGCTCCAGCGCTGCTTCGTCGTACGGATAGATGCGCGCCTTCGGAATGGTCATCGCACCGGCACGGCGAACGTGCGGGGTGTCCTGTTTCGAATGGATCACGCTGCGGATCGCGCGGTGCGTGAGCAAATCCGGGTAACGACGGATCGGCGAAGTGAAGTGGGTATAGGCTTCGTAATTCAGGCCGAAGTGGCCCTGGTTGTCAGCGCTGTACACCGCCTGGCTCAGCGAACGCAACATCACGGTCTGGATCAGGTGGAAATCCGGACGATCCTTGATGCTTGCCAGCAATGCCTGATAGTCCTTCGGCGATGGACCGTCCTTGCCTTTGTGCAGGGACAAACCGAGTTCGCCAAGGAACGCGCGCAGTTTTTCCAGACGCTCCGGTGGCGGACCGTCGTGGACGCGGTACAGCGCAGGAATTTCGTGCTTCTTGAGGAATTCGGCGGTGGCCACGTTAGCCGCCAGCATGCATTCCTCGATCAGCTTGTGCGCGTCGTTACGGGTGGTCGGACGAATTTCGGCAATCTTGCGCTCGGTACCGAAGATGATTCGGGTTTCCTGCGTTTCGAAATCGATCGCGCCACGGACGTGACGGGCAGCCAGCAGAACCTTGTACAGCGCATAAAGCTGCTTGAGGTGCGGCAGAACATCGTTGTACTCACCGCGAAGCTGACGCGCCTCGGTGATTTTCGGCGTTTCCAGCATCGCACTGACTTTGTTGTACGTCAGACGAGCATGGGAATGGATCACCGCTTCATAGAAGCAGTAGTCGGTCATTTCGCCGGACTTGGAGATGGTCATCTCGCAAACCATGGCCAGACGATCGACGTGCGGGTTCAGCGAGCACAGACCGTTGGACAGTTGCTCAGGCAGCATCGGCACTACACGCTCGGGGAAGTACACCGAGTTGCCGCGCACTTGTGCTTCGTTGTCCAGCGCCGAGCCGATCTTCACGTAGCTGGAAACGTCGGCAATCGCCACGTACAACTTCCAGCCGCCGGAGAACAGGCGCAGCTTGCCCGGTTTGGCTTCACAATAAACAGCATCGTCGAAGTCGCGGGCATCTTCACCGTCGATGGTGACGAACGGCAGATGGCGCAGGTCGACGCGCTTCTCTTTGTCTTTTTCTTCGACTTCCGGCTTGAGCTTGGCCGCTTCTTTCAGAACGGCTTCAGGCCAGACATGCGGAATGTCGTAGGTGCGCAGGGCGACATCGATCTCCATGCCCGGCGCCATGTAGTTGCCGACCACTTCGACCACGTCACCTTGCGGCTGGAAGCGCGGCGTTGGCCAGTGGGTGATTTTCACCTCAACGAACTGACCGATCTGCGCGTTGGCGTTACGGCCCGGCGTGACCAGCACTTCTTGCTGGATCTTCGGATTGTCTGCGACGACAAAACCGATGCCGCCTTCTTCGAAGTAGCGACCAACGATGGTTTCGTGAGCACGCGACACCACTTCGACGATCACGCCTTCGCGGCGACCGCGACGGTCAAGACCGGAAACACGCGCCAGTGCACGGTCGCCATCGAACACCAGACGCATCTGCGCCGGGCTCATGAACAGATCGTCGCTGCCATCGTCCGGCACCAGGAAGCCGAAACCGTCACGGTGACCGCTGATGCGACCAAGGATCAGGTCAAGCTTGTCGACCGGCGCGTACGTGCCACGACGGGTATAGATCAGTTGAGCGTCGCGCTCCATGGCGCGCAGGCGACGGCGCAGGGCTTCGATCTGGTCTTCTGTGGTCAGACCAAACTCTTCGACCAGTTGCTCGCGGGCAGCAGGCGAACCCCGATCGGCGAGGTGCGCCAGGATCAGTTCGCGGCTAGGAATAGGGTTTTCATATTTTTCCGCTTCACGAGCGGCCTCGGGATCGAGGGACTGCCAATCGGCCATTAGAGAGTTTTCACCTTGTCTATATGCGGGTTAGTTTGGCATAGGCGCCATGAAACGGGAAATTTCCGACTCTATAAGGCCCTTATCAAGGGCTGTAGCGTCACTTGAAAGCCGTTTTGCACACCGCCGGTAAAAAAAATCATATTTTTTGCTGAGAGGGGTTTACAGTTAAAAAGACGCTCCGTATAGTGCGCGCCATCGACGACGCACAAGCGTTGCCGATACTGCCCAGATGGTGAAATTGGTAGACACGCCAGCTTCAGGTGCTGGTGACCTTACGGTCGTGGAAGTTCGAGTCTTCTTCTGGGCACCAATTTCGAGCTTGAGACTAGATCAGTTTCAAGGCTCACACAAAACCCGCGAAAGCGGGTTTTTTGCATTCTAAGCCCAGGTTTTCTTAAAACTGATTTATTAAAATTAAATCAGGGGTTTACAGATCAAAAGTCGCTCCGTATAGTGCGCCACATCAACAGCGGCAACGCTAGCGATGATTGCCCAGATGGTGAAATTGGTAGACACGCCAGCTTCAGGTGCTGGTGACCTTACGGTCGTGGAAGTTCGAGTCTTCTTCTGGGCACCAATTCAAATTCAAGGTCACGACCTTGGATTTCACAGAAACCCGCGAAAGCGGGTTTTTGCGTTTCTGGCTTCCAGAAATCCAGAATCCCCCCTGCAGGAGCTGCCGAAGGCTGCGATCCTTTGATCCTGTTTTTAAAGCAAGATCAAAAGATCGCAGCCTTCGGCAGCTCCTACAGTTCAACGTGAGGCCGTACCAGAGCTGGCAGCCTCTCGCAAGGCGCACTTGAGAAACAATATCGTTTATCATTGTTGCAAGTTTTTGCAATGCGACAGTGAGGAACCCTGCGAATGATGTTTCGAAATACCCTGCGCCGAGGCCTGACCTTCACCCTCCTCGGCCTGGCGCTCGCCACTCCCCTCACCCAGGCTGCCGATGCGGTTTCCCTGACTCTCTATAACGGCCAGCATAAAGAAGTCGGCGACGCGATCGCCAAAGCCTTCGAAGCCAAGACCGGCATTCACGTCAACGTGCGCAAAGGCAGCAGCAATCAACTCGCCAGCCAGATCATCGAAGAAGGCGACCGCTCCCCCGCCGACGTGATCTACACCGAAGAATCGCCACCGCTGAACAATCTCGGCGAACTGGGCCTGCTGGCAAAGACCGATGACGCCACGCTGGCCGTGCTTCCGGAAAAATACGTGGCTGGCAACGGCACCTGGATCGGCGTGACGGCGCGCGTTCGTGTGGTCGCCTACAACCCGAAACTGGTCGACGAAAAAGACCTGCCGAAATCGGTAATGGAATTCTCCGACCCACAGTGGCAAGGCAAAGTCGGTTTCGTACCGACCAGCGGCGCCTTTCAGGAACAAGCCGTCGCCATCATCAAAATGCACGGTCGCGATGCCGCCGAGGAATGGCTGACCGGCCTGCGCGCGTTCGGCAAGACCTACAGCAACAACATGGTCGCCCTCAAAGCTGTGGAAAACGGCGAAGTCGCTACCGTACTGGTGAACAACTACTACTGGTTCGCACTGCAACGCGAGAAAGGCAAACTGGATTCGAAACTGCATTACTTCACCGGTGGCGACGCCGGCGGCTTGATCACCGTGTCCAGTGCTGCCGTACTGAAATCCAGCAAACATCCAAAAGAAGCCCAGCAATTCCTTGCCTATATGGCCAGCGAAGAAGGCCAGCGCGTGATCACCCAAACCACCGCCGAATACCCGCTGCACAAAGGCATGGAATCGGATCGCGGGCTCAAGCCGTTCAGCGAACTGGAAGCGCCGAACGTAACCCCGGCCGATCTGGGCAATGCCGAAGAAGCCTTGGAACTGGAACGTGAAGTTGGCTTGAACTGATGGCCGCATCGTTATCCGCCCCCGCCGCGCGCGGGGGTTACGTGCCAAAACGCAAGCGGCCTTCAATCTGGCTGGTATTGCCAGTTTTGTTGCTGGTGATACTGAGTCTGTTGCCGCTCGCCTATGTCGGGCTCAAAGCCTGGCAGGCCGGTTGGGCCGAAGCGCTGCACTTGTTGTGGCGCCCATATGTGTTCGGCCTGCTGCGCAACACCTTGGCGTTAATGGTTGGCGTAACCCTTACGTGCGGCGTGATCGGTCTGTCGCTGGCCTGGCTGCTGGAGCGCAGCAATCTGCCGGGACGACGCCTGTGGGGTGTGATTCTGTGCCTGCCGTTCGCAGTGCCGGCGTTTGTCAGCAGCTTCACCTGGGTGTCGTTGAGCGCGCAGTTCGAAGGCCTTGGCGGGGCGATTCTGGTCATGAGCCTGTCGAAGTATCCACTGATCTTCCTGCCCGTGGCGGCAACCCTGCGCAATCTTGATCCATCCCTTGAAGAATCGGCCCGCACCCTTGGGCAGAATCGCTGGGGCGTGTTTTTCCGTGTCACCCTACCGCTGCTCTGGCCTTCACTGCTGGCGGGTTCGTTGCTGATCGCCCTGCACATGCTGGTGGAATTCGGCGCGTTGTCGATCATCGGCCTGCAAACCTTCACCACAGCGATCTATCAGCAATTCGAACTGGAATTCAGCAACGCCAACGCGGCGATGCTGTCGGCCGTATTGCTGGCGCTGTGCCTGGTGTTGCTGTGGCTGGAGTTGCGCGTACGCGGCAAAGGCCGGCATGTGCGCACCGGGCAAGGCGCGGCGCGTCAGGCTGAGCAGGTTCGGCTAGGACCATGGGCAGCGGTCGGTCAGTTGTATTGCCTGATGCTGGCGATTGTTGGCAGCGGAATTCCGCTGGGGATGTTGGCGTATTGGCTGGCGGTCGGTTCGTCGGCGGCTTTTCCGGTGGCCGCGATTACTGAAGCCCTGCTCTCGTCTTTGGCGCTTTCTCTTGGCGGGGCGGCATTGTGCCTGGTGCTGGCAGTGCCAGTCGGATTGCTGGTAGTGCGCTACAAAGGCCAACTGGCGATCTGGGCCGAACGCTTGCCGTATCTGCTGCATGCACTGCCAGGATTGGTGATTGCGTTGACGCTGGTGTATTTCGCTCTGCATTACGTGCCGGCGCTGTACCAGACGTCGGGGCTGCTGCTGATCGCTTATGCGCTGCTGTTTCTGCCACTGGCGCAGGCGCCGATCCGCACGGCCCTGAACAAGGCTGCGCCACAGCTGGAAGAAGCTGCGCGGACGCTGGGCGCTTCGTCGTTCACCGCGTTTTGCCGGGTGACGTTGCCGATTATCTTCCCGGCATTGGGCGCGGCGTTTGCGCTGGTGTTTCTGGATGCGATGAAGGAATTGACGGCGACGCTGCTGTTGAGTCCGACCGGGCTCAATACGCTGGCGACCGAAGTGTGGGCGCATACCGCGAATGTCGAATTTGCGGCGGCGGCGCCTTATGCGGCGTTGTTGATTTTGGTATCGGGGTTGCCGGTTTATTTACTGACGACTCGAATGTATCTGAGTCGCTGATACCGCTATCGCGAGCAGGCTCACTCCCACATGTTGACCGAGTTCCATCAGAGGAACGCGATCTAATGTGGGAGCGAGCCTGCTCGCGAAGAGGCCCGCCCAGACGACCTCAAGCCCTGAACTGCCCCAGACTCGCCTTCAACTGCGCAGCCAAGCCATCCAGCACCTTGCCACTCGCCGTGGTCTCCACCACCGCCTGCGCCGCTTTCTCGGCCTGCGCATGAATCGTCTCGACGCGCCCACGCACCGCCTGCGCACCTTGCGCCTGATGCGCCGCTGCCTGGGTTGCCAGACCAATCGCCGCGTGCACCTGCTCGACAGACGTTTGTACCGACTGCTGCAACCGCGCGCTGTCACGCAACACCAGCAAACCTTCGCTGGCTTGACGCCCGGCCTGGCCGATTGCCTCGACCGCCTCACGTGCGCCCTGTTGCAACGCGACGATATGCGCCTGAATGTCGCCGGTAGAACTTTGTGTCTTGCTGGCCAGCGCCCGAACTTCGTCCGCTACCACCGCAAAACCACGCCCGGTCTCGCCAGCGCGCGCAGCTTCAATGGCAGCGTTTAGCGCCAGCAGGTTGGTCTGCTCGGCGATCCCGTGAATTACCGTCAGCACCACTTCAATCTGCTCGCTCTGCTGCGCCAGTCGCTCGATCACTTTTGCACCGGTATCGACTTGTCCGGCCAGCGCCTCGATCAGGCTGCCGACCTTGGCGGAGGTGCGGGTGTTTTCATCAGTGGCCTGGCGAATATCCACAACCTGCTTCAACGCCGCTTGCATCGCATGGCTTTCCGATTGCGCTTCATCCGCCATTTGCGAGAGTGCGCGCAAACTCTCCGCCACTTCATCACGCTGCATGCCCGCCGCCGCATCTGCACCGGCATTGCGCAGGGTCATCGCACCAATCTCGACGCCGGTACGCTGCGCCACATCACCTGCCTCACGCACGATCGGTTGCAACTTATCCACAAAGCGATTGACCGCCGAGGCCATGTCGCCAATTTCATCGTTGCTGTTGATCTGCACACGCTTGGTCAGGTCGCCCTCACCCGCCGCCAGATCATCCATCGCGGCGTTGAGCATCTTCAGGCGATTGACGACGCGATGGCCGAGCACGACTGCCAGCAACAGCAACACGCCGCAACCGACCAACGCCAGGCCCATGCCGATCCGCCAGCGCAGGGTCGCAGCCGCCTCTTGAACAGTATTGGCGGTATTGGCTTTCATCTCGACGGCCGTTGACTGCGCCGATTGCAGGCGCGCCTGCATGGCTTTGGCACTGTCGGCAGCGGCGCCTTTGAGGCTATCGCCGACCAGTTGATCACTGCTCGCGATCAGCGCGGAGAAGCGCTTGTCCAGTGCCGCCAGATCGGTTTCCACCGACGCAGTGGAAACGCCCATCAGCACCTTGCCGATTTCCACACCATTGGGATTGATCGAGGCTTCCAGGTAGTAAACCGAAGGATCGTTCTTCGCCGCATCCAGCACTTTATCCAGCGCACGTTCACCCTGGCCTTTTTCCAGTAAAGCCTTATTGATCGGGTTTTCGCGGTTGAGATAACGGGTCAGGTGCTGGCCGGTAGCGTCGTCGTAGACCACGAACAGCACGTTGGGATTGCGCTGGGCGCGACGGGCGAACTCGGACAGGGTCGGAACGTCGCTGTCCCACATGGCACGCGGCGCAACGGAGGCGAGCAATTGCGCCATGTCATTGGCCGAATCCTTTAGATCCTTTTCCAACGTCGCACGCAACTGCGCCTGCTCGTCTTTCAGGCGCAAAGACAGACCGGCAGTCAGCCGCTGGCGGGTGCTGGCAGACAAGGCATCGAGGCTCGACGTGACTTCACGCCCGGCCTGCTCCAGCTCAGCGGAGAGTTTCTGGCTGTCGGCGCCCAAGCGCACCGCCAAATCAGCTTCCAGCGCGGTGACGGTGCTCCGCGTCAGGGCAACCGCCACCAACACCTGCACCAAAAGGGCGATACCAAGGGTAACGAACACGGGCCGCAACAAACGGCTTTGTAACAGTGAGAGAACGGCCGACACTGTGAATCCCTCTACTTCTGACGCCATTAATTTGATGGCACTCTTGTAGACAGATTCACAGCAAAGGTCATGCCGTCCAACAGGCATAAACGACAAAGGCCCCGATGAAGGGGCCTTTGTGTTTTTACATCAACGACTTATCAAGCAAACGGATGACGCAGAACGATGGTTTCGTTGCGGTCCGGGCCCGTCGAAATAATGTCGATCGGCGCGCCGATCAGCTCTTCAACGCGTTTGATGTAGGCACGAGCGTTAGCTGGCAGTTCTTCCAGGGTCTTGGCGCCCACGGTCGATTCGGTCCAGCCCGGCACTTCTTCGTACACAGGCTGCAGGCCTACGTAGCTGTCAGCGTCGGTCGGCGCAACAGCATTGCCTTCGGCATCTTTGTAGCCAACGCAGATGTTGATGGTTTCCAGACCGTCGAGCACGTCCAGCTTGGTCAGGCAGATGCCCGAGATGCTGTTCACATCGATCGCGCGACGCAGGATAACCGCATCGAACCAGCCGCAACGACGGGCACGGCCGGTGGTCGCACCGAACTCGTGACCTTGTTTGGCCAGATGCGCGCCGACGTCGTCGAACAGCTCAGTCGGGAATGGACCCGAACCAACGCGAGTGGTGTAAGCCTTGGTGATGCCCAGGATGTAATCCAGGAACATCGGGCCAACGCCGGAACCGGTCGCCACGCCACCAGCGGTGGTGTTGGAGCTGGTCACGTACGGGTAGGTACCGTGGTCGATGTCGAGCAACGAACCCTGAGCACCTTCGAACATGATGTCTTTGCCGGCGCGACGCAGGTCGTGCAGCTCGGCGGTGACGTCGAGCATCAGCGGCTTCAGCAGCTCTGCGTATTCCTTGCACTCGGCCAGGGTCTTTTCGAACTCGATGGCCGGCTCTTTGTAGTACCCGACCAGCATGAAGTTGTGGTAATCCACCAGTTCACGCAGCTTGTCTTCGAAGCGCGGCATGTTCAGCAGGTCGCCAACACGCAGGCCACGACGAGCGACCTTGTCTTCGTACGCCGGGCCGATGCCGCGACCGGTGGTACCGATCTTCAACTCGCCACGGGCCTTTTCACGGGCCTGGTCCAGCGCCACGTGGAAAGACAGGATCAGCGGGCAGGACGGGCTGATACGCAGGCGCTCGCGCACCGGTACGCCTTTCTCTTCCAGCTTGGTGATCTCGCGCAGCAGGGCGTCAGGTGCAACCACCACGCCGTTGCCGATCAGGCACTGCACGCCTTCGCGCAGCACGCCCGACGGAATCAGGTGCAGGACGGTTTTCTCGCCGTCGATCACCAGTGTGTGGCCAGCGTTGTGGCCACCTTGGTAGCGCACTACGGCTGCAGCATGTTCGGTCAGCAGATCAACGATCTTGCCTTTGCCCTCATCACCCCATTGGGTGCCCAGGACTACGACATTCTTACCCATAACACTTGTCCTCATTCGCGCAAACTTGGTGCCGGCGATGGCCGGCAGGAAAACTCAAGAAGCCAGTGGCGATACTTGCCAAAGCCCGTTCTGCTGAATCAATTGCCGGTCGCAGTCCGCATCACGGGCGGCGGCCAAAGGTTGTCCAGGCAACGCCTGAACGACACGCTGACCCTCACTGCGCAACTGGCAAACCTGCTGCCAGAGTGCCGCATCCGTACTGTCAGGCATCCAGATACCGCCAGACGGTAGCTCGATCTCAGCACGCCCCAGGGTCACCAGGGTTTTCAAATCGGTGGAGAAGCCTGTCGCTGGACGGGCGCGGCCAAAATCTGCGCCGATGTCATCGTAACGACCGCCCTGAGCGATGGACTGGCCAACGCCCGGTACGAACACCGCAAACACCACACCGGTGTGGTAGTGGTAGCCACGCAGCTCGCCCAGATCGAAGTACAACGGCAGCTCCGGGAAGCGCGCCGACAGACGCTCGGCGATCGCCAGCAAATCTTCCAGTGCTGCCAGAACCGGCGCCGGCGCATTGGCCAGACGCTCACGGGCAGCGCTTAACACTTCACGGCCGCCGCACAGATCAACCAGCGCACGCAGCATGCCGGACAGGTCGGCCGGCAGGCCTTCGGTCAAGGTAATGACCTCGTCGATGGCTTTGCGTTGCAGCGCGTCGAACAACTGCTGCTCGACTTCACCGGACAGACCGGCGGCACGCGCCAGGCCACGGTAGATGCCGACATGACCAAGATCCATGTGCACATCCGGCACGTCGGCCAGTTGCAGCATGGCCAGCATCAGGCTGATCACTTCAACGTCGCTGCTCGGGCTGGCGTCGCCGTACAACTCGGCGCCCAACTGGATCGGGCTGCGCGAGGACGACAGTGCACGCGGCTGGGCATGCAGCACACTGCCGGCGTAGCACAGACGGCTCGGACCTTCGCGACGCAGGGTGTGCGCATCGATGCGCGCCACTTGCGGCGTGATGTCGGCACGGAAACCCATCTGCCGGCCCGACTGCGGGTCGATGACCTTGAAGGTACGCAGATCCAGGTCCTGGCCCGCGCCGGTCAGCAGGGATTCCAGGTACTCGATATGGGGAGTCACGACAAACTCGTAACCCCAGCTCTGGAACAGATCCAACACCTGACGACGCGCGACTTCAATGCGCGCCGCTTCCGGTGGCAGTACTTCTTCGATGCCATCTGGCAGCAGCCAGCGGTCTACCGTTGCCATTACGCCATTCCCCTTTGATCCGGGCGGCCAGCCTGCGGGCGAGCCTTGAGTGAAGCAGAAAATGACCGGTCCGTTCAAAACGCACGCGCATGAACGACGCGGCGAAAGGCCTGTTACCGGCTTCGCCCATCACTTTCCTCGAAATACTCTCGGGCCATTCAACCCGATGCCTGCAACAAAAAACAGCAATCAAACGTGCAGACGCAAAAAAGCCGGGAATTTCCCGGCTGCCGCATCATACACACGTTTTCCCAAAGGATCACCCCGCCCGAGGTATTAGCCGCCGGGCGGAATGATTCAGGTCAACGGCATATCAAGGCTTGGCCTTTTCCAGGTAGTGGAAAAAGTCGCTGCTTGGGTCGAGGACCAATACGTCGGATTTGTTCGCGAAGCTTTCACGGTAGGCGCGCAGGCTACGGTAGAAACTGTAGAACTCCTGATCCTGGCCGTAGGCCTTGGAGTAGATCGCAGCGGCCTGGGCATCACCGTCACCGCGAACCTCTTCGGATTCACGATAGGCTTCAGCCAGCAGCACGCGGCGTTGACGATCGGCGTCGGCACGGATGCCTTCCGCCAGCTCGTTACCCTTGGCGCGGTGCTCGCGAGCTTCACGCTCACGCTCGGTGCTCATACGTTCGAACACGCTGCGGTTCACTTCTTTAGGCAGATCGATGGTCTTGACCCGGACATCGACCACTTCGATACCCAGCTCTTTTTCCGCCATTTTGTTCAGCGATGCGGTGATGTCAGCCATCAGTGCATCACGCTCACCCGACACCACTTCGTGCAGGGTGCGCTTACCGAACTGGTCACGCAGACCGGACTCCAGACGACGGGACAGACGCTCGTCGGCGATTTGCTTCAGACCGGAAGTCGCGGTGTAGAAGCGCTCGGCATCTTTCACGCGCCACTTGGCATAAGCGTCGACCATCACGGCTTTCTTTTCCAGGGTCAGGAAACGCTGTGTCGGTGCATCCAGCGTCATCAGACGTGCGTCGAATTTACGCACCTGGTTAACGTAAGGCACTTTCACATGCAGGCCTGGCTGAACATCCGCCTGAACCACACGACCGAATTGCAGCAGCACCGCACGCTCGGTCTGAGCGACGATGTAGAAGCAGTTCCAGCCCACCAGCACGACAACGACGCCAACAATAAGGGCGATCAGCGATTTATTGCTCATCAGCGGGTCTCCCTTGTGCGCGATTGCGGCAGGTCAGTGACATGCGGCGTGACGTCCGTGTTGTTACTGGCGGCAGCCGAACCGGTGACCGGTGCATTGCTGCCCGAACTGTTCTGAATCATTTTGTCCAACGGCAGGTAAAGCAGGTTGCTCTGGCCGTTCTTGTTGCCGGTCACGAGTACCTTGCTGGTGTTGCTGAAGACTTCCTGCATGGTGTCCAGGTACAGACGCTGGCGGGTCACCTCAGGTGCCTTGCGATACTCGGCGACCAGTTTGGTAAAGCGGTCGGCTTCACCCTTGGCGCGCGAGACCGTCTCGTCACGGTAACCGTTGGCATCCTCAAGGATACGCTGGGCCTGACCACGGGCTTCCGGCACGACGCCGTTGGCGTAGGTTTCAGCCTGGTTGCGCGAACGCTGCTCGTCTTCACGGGCGCGGATCACGTCATCGAAGGCTTCCTGCACTTCACGCGGTGCCGCTGCGCTCTGTACGTTGACCTGAGTGACGGTGATACCGGTGCGATAGGTATCGAGGAAGCGTTGCAGACGCTCCTTGATTTCGCTGGCCATCAATTCACGACCTTCGGTCAGCACCTGGTCCATGGCGGTGGAACCCACCACGTGGCGCAGGGCACTGTCGGTCGCATGCTGCAGGCTGATTTCCGGCTGATCGACGTTCAGCACGAAGTCCTGCAGGTTGCTGATCTTGTACTGCACGGTCAGCGGCACTTCGACGATGTTCTCGTCTTCGGTCAGCATCTGGCCCTGCTTGGTGTAGGCACGCTCACGCGTGACGTTTTCCATGTACTTTTTATCGATCGGCGGGAAATAGATGTTCAGGCCCGGGCCGACAGTCTCGTAGTACTTGCCGAAGCGCAGCACCACGGCTTGCTCCTGCTCGTCGACCACGTAGACCGCGCTGTACAGCCAGACAGCCGCCAGCACAACGAGGCCAATGCCGAGCAGACCGCCGAAGCCGCCACTGCTCTTGCCCGAACCACCGCCGTCATCACCACGTTTCTTACCACCACCGAACAACCCGTTCAGGCTTTCCTGCAGCTTTCGGAAGGCCTCGTCGAGATCCGGTGGCCCCTTGCGGTCGCCATTATTGCGGCGTTTGCCACCCCAAGGATCCTGATTATTCGAGTTGCCACCCGGCTCATTCCAAGCCATAGCGCTCTCCATCTGATAAAGCAAAGACGCACCCACGGCGCGCCGACCAATGCTACAGAATGCCTGCCGTTGCGGCACAACCGCTTTGTCAGGCTTTTATTGCAAAGTGTGTTGCTCGATGAATTCCATCGGCTGCAATCCTTCGCGGCTTACCAGTCGATTCAACTCGACACGGGGCAAACGAACGGCCAGCAAACTGATGCCTTCTTCGTCGTGCTCTTCTTTCTGCACCGCACCGAGTTCGAAAAACTGCGCACGCAGTCGCGCGAATCGTTGCGGCAAGCGCAAGGTACCGATAAACAAATCACTGCCAAGTAATTCGGCAATGGCTTGTTCAAGCAACTCCAGACCACTGCCATCTCGCGCCGACAGCCAGACCCGCTGGGGCTTGCCGTTTTCGTCGCGCTGGATTTGTGGCTCAACGCCTTCAAGCAAATCGAGTTTGTTATAGACCTCGAGGATCGGCAAGTCCTGGGCACCAATCTCGCCCAGTACCACCATCACCTGCTCGATCTGCAACATGCGATCCGGTTCGGCCGCATCGATAACGTGCAACAACAGATCGGAATTGCTCGACTCTTCGAGGGTAGACCGAAATGCCTCGACCAGCTTGTGCGGCAAGTGACGAATGAAGCCCACCGTGTCTGCCAGAACAATCGGCCCCAGATCGTCCAGTTCCAGACGACGCAGGGTCGGGTCCAGCGTGGCGAACAATTGGTCGGCCGCGTAGACATCGGATTTCGTCACGTTGTTGAAGAGCGTGGACTTACCGGCGTTGGTATATCCCACCAGAGACACGGTCGGAATATCGGCACGGGAACGACCACGTCGCGATTGCTCGCGCTGGCTGCGCACCTTCTCCAGCCGCCCCTTGATCTGACGCAGGCGAACCCGCAGCAAACGGCGGTCGGTTTCCAGTTGGGTTTCACCTGGGCCGCGCATACCGATGCCGCCACCCTGACGCTCAAGGTGAGTCCAGCCACGAACCAGGCGGGTGCTCATGTGGTCAAGCTGGGCCAGTTCGACCTGGAGCTTGCCTTCATGGGTACGGGCGCGTTGGGCGAAAATATCGAGAATCAGGCCGGTACGGTCGATCACGCGACACTCGAAAACACGTTCGAGGTTACGTTCCTGACTCGGCGTGAGGATGTGATTGAAAATCACCAGATCAGCTTCTTCAGCCTTGACCAGGTCGCGCAGTTCCTCGACCTTGCCGCTGCCGATCAGGTATTTGGCGGTTGGCCGATGACGCGGCACGTTAAAAAACGCAACGGTCTCGGCGCCGGCCGAATTAGCCAATTCCTGAAACTCCTGCGGATCTTCGCGCGCCTCAGGGTCCTGTCCATCCAAGTGAACGAGGATGACTCGTTCACCACCACCGTGGCGCTCAAAGAACAAAGGAGACTCCTATCAGGCGTTACCTGGCTCAGCGTCACCTGCTTCGGATTCGGTTGCGCTAGGCAGACGAATTGGACGAACCGGCACTACTGTCGAGATAGCGTGTTTGTAAACCATTTGGCTCACGGTGTTTTTCAGCAGGATCACGAACTGGTCGAACGACTCGATCGTGCCTTGCAGTTTGATACCGTTGACCAGATAGATGGAAACCCCAACTTTCTCTTTACGTAAAGTATTCAAGTAAGGGTCTTGTAGCGAATGCCCTTTTGACATGTGCCGCACTCCTTTAAGGATTCAATAATAAAAAATAGGTAATTCAGATGGCTTTGGCCGTCACACCCCCAAGGATAGACGGCAATTGCAAGGACTCAGCTCAATATGGAGATGGTCCCAAGGTATTTCAAGGCGCGTGGCAGATTGTCGCAATCAAGACTGTCCAGCCAGTGTATATCTTCCCAGCTGCGCAGCCAGGTGAACTGGCGTTTGGCCAATTGGCGCGTGGCGATGATGCCGCGCTCCTGCATTTCGGCCAACGTCAGCTTGCCATCCAGGTAGTCCCAGACTTGGCGGTAGCCTACCGCACGTATAGACGGCAACCCCGAATGCAGGTCACTTCTTTTACGCAGGGCTACGACCTCGTCGATGAACCCCTGTTCCAACATAATTGTGAATCTTTGTTTAATGCGCTCGTGCAGTACCTGACGATTCGCCGGGGCAATGGCCAAGTTCGCGACAGTATAGGGCAATTGTTGCAGTCCCGAAGCGGCTGCTTCAGTACTTTGCGCAGATTGTTGCTGGCGCAGCTCGGTCATGCTCTGACCGCTGACTCGATAAACTTCCAGCGCGCGACTCAGGCGCTGCGGATCGTTCGGGTGAATCCGCGCTGCGGATACCGGATCGATGGTCGCTAATTGGTCGTGCAGGGCTTGCCAGCCAAGGCGTGCAGCCTCTTCTTCGATCTGCGCACGGACCTCGGGATCGGCGGCCGGCATGTCTGCCAGGCCTTCGACCAAAGCCTTGTAATAGAGCATCGTGCCGCCGACCAGCAGCGGAATTTTCCCGCGCGCGGTAATTTCGGCCATGGCTTGCAGGGCATCACGACGGAAATCCGCAGCGGAATAGGCTTCGGCCGGATCGAGAATATCGATCAAACGGTGCGGATATTCGGCCAGCAGTTCTTTCGAAGGCTTGGCGGTGCCAATGTCCATGCCGCGGTAGACCAACGCCGAATCAACGCTGATCAGCTCGCACGGCAGCACCTTGGTCAGCTCGATGGCCAGATCGGTTTTGCCCGCAGCGGTCGGGCCCATCAGAAAAATCGCTGGAGGGAGTTGGCTCATCAACGACCGCGCAAGAACAGTTTGTCCAGATCGTCCAGGCCCAGTTGGGTCCAGGTCGGTCGGCCATGGTTGCATTGACCGCTGCGTTCGGTGTTTTCCATGTCACGCAGCAGGCCGTTCATTTCCGGCAGGGCCAGGCGCCGATTGGCGCGAATCGCGCCGTGGCAGGCCATGGTGCCGAGCAATTCGTTGAGGTGTGCCTGAATCCGGTCGCTGGTGCCGTATTCCATCAAATCCGACAGCACGTCGCCGACCAGACGGTTGGCTTCAGCCTGCTTCAACAACGCCGGAATCTGGCGGATCGCCAAGGTTTCCGGGCCCAGACGCTGCAATTCAAAGCCCAAACGCTGAAACCATGCCGCGTGCTCTTCAGCACAATCGGCCTCGCGCTGGCTCACGGCCAGGGATTCCGGCACCAGCAGCGGCTGGCCGCTGAGGCCTTCGCTGGCCATGGCGATTTTCAGACGCTCATACATGATCCGTTCGTGGGCGGCGTGCATATCCACCAACACCAGACCTTGGGCGTTCTCGGACAGAATATAAATGCCTTTGAGCTGCGCCAGCGCGTAACCGAGCGGCGGAATGTCTTCCCGACCGGCCGGCAATGCGTTGGCATTGGCTTCCGGCAGCGGTGCGAAAAACTCTCGATAAGCAGCTTGCGCCTCGGCAGCCGGCGGCACTGCCGATTGCGGACGTGGCGTGTATTGATACTGATAAGCCCCGCCAGCACTGGCACCGGACGAAGTATTGAACGCCGGTTGCGCCTGCGGTTGCTCCAGCAAGGCATTGGCCGCCAGACGCATTTCACCTTGTGGGCCGAACTCACCGGCATCGAGGCCCGTTGGCCGCACGACGGCAGTGGTCACGGAACCGGCAAGCTGATCTTCCGGACGCACATCGCCCAACGCTCGGTGCAAGGTGCCATAAAGGAAGTCATGCACCATGCGCCCGTCACGGAAGCGCACTTCGTGTTTGGTTGGGTGCACGTTGACGTCGACCGCCGCCGGATCGACTTCGAAAAACAGTGCAAAGGTCGGGTGCCGGCCGTTGAACAGCACGTCGCGATAGGCCTGACGCACAGCGTGGGCGACCAGTTTGTCGCGCACCGCTCGGCCATTCACGAAGAAATACTGCAAATCCGCCTGACTACGGTTGAAGGTCGGCAAACCGACCCAGCCCCACAGGTGCAAGCCGTTGCGCTCGATCTCGATCGGCAGCGCCTGCTCAAGGAAGCCCGAGCCGCAGATCGCCGCCACACGCCGGGCGCGGGCCGCATCATCGTGGGCCTCGTGCAGACTGAGGATGGTTTTGCCGTTGTGGCGCAGGTGAAACGCGACGTCGAAACGCGCCAGTGCGAGACGTTTGATCACTTCTTGCAGGTGATCGAATTCGGTTTTTTCGGTCTTGAGGAATTTGCGTCGCGCCGGGGTGTTGAAGAACAGGTCGCGGACTTCCACCGAGGTGCCGACCGGATGCGCAGCTGGCTGAACCCGAGGCGCCATGTCGCGGCCTTCGGTTTCCACCTGCCAGGCCTGATCGGCATCGCGGGTGCGCGAGGTCAGGGTCAAGCGTGCCACGGAGCTGATCGACGCCAGTGCCTCACCACGGAAACCGAGGCTCATCACCTGTTCAAGGTCTTCCAGGTTACGGATTTTACTGGTGGCGTGACGAGCCAGGGCCAGCGGCAGATCATCGGCGGAAATACCGCTACCGTCGTCGCGCACGCGCAGCAGCTTGACGCCACCCTGCTCGACGTCGACATCAATGCGTCTGGCGCCGGAGTCGAGGCTGTTTTCCAACAATTCCTTGATCACCGAAGCCGGGCGTTCAACCACCTCACCGGCGGCGATCTGGTTCGCCAGCCGTGGGCTGAGCAGTTCGATGCGGGCAGCAGCGTTCAACACTTCGTTCATTCTTTGGACGCCAGTTCGGTGCCTGGAATGGTCAAGTGTTGACCGACTTTCAGCTCATCACTTTTCAGGTTGTTGGCGGCGCGGAGCGTGGCCGGCGATACCTGATAGCGCACGCCGATCATCGCCAGCGTTTCGCCCGGACCGACGCGATGATCGCGCGGGCCTTGGACAATTTTGCCGGAATCACGCAACCAGGCGATGTAGGTGCCCGGTGGCGGGTTCTGCTGGAAGAACTGACGCACGCCGCTGCTGATCGAACGCGCCAGCGCTTGCTGGTGGCTCGACGCCGAGAGCTTGTTCGCTTCGTTGGCGTTGGAGATAAATCCGGTTTCGACCAGGATCGACGGAATATCTGGCGACTTCAACACCATGAACCCGGCCTGCTCCACCCGCTGTTTGTGCAGCGGCGTGACGCGACCGATATTGGTCAGGACTTTCTGGCCGACGTTTAGGCTGGAGGTCAGCGAGGCCGTCATCGACAGGTCGAGCAATACGCCGGCGAGCATGCGGTCCTTATCATCGAGGCTGACGTTACCGGCCCCCCCGATCAAGTCAGAACGGTTTTCGCTGTCGGCCAGCCAACGCGCGGTCTCCGACGTTGCACCACGATCAGACAGGGCAAACACCGACGCACCAAACGCTGCGGCAGATGGCGCGGCGTCGGCGTGGATCGAGACAAACAGGTCGGCGCCTTTCTTGCGGGCGATTTCGGTACGGCCGCGCAACGGGATGAAGTAGTCGCCGGTACGGGTCAGCTCGGCGCGGAAGCCTTTCATGCCGTTGACCTGACGCTGCAGTTCGCGGGCGATCTGCAATACCACGTCTTTCTCACGCTGACCGCGCGAACCGGACGCACCCGGGTCTTCGCCACCGTGGCCGGCGTCGATCACCACAATAATGTCGCGCTTGCCGGCCGGGGCTGGCGGCAACTTGATTGCAGGCTCGGTCGGGGTTACCGGCACCGCTGGCACGGTCGCCACCTGCGGCGTTGGTGCCGGCGGCGGTGCGGCGTCGGCCGGGTTGTCGAACAGGTCGACCACCAGACGGTTGCCGTACTGCGCGTTCGGCGCCAGCGAGAAGCTTTTCGGGGTGACGGCTTTCTTCAGGTCGATGACCACGCGCAGGTCGGTCGGCGTGCGCTGGGCCGAGCGCATCGCGGTGATCGGCGTGTTTGCGGTCTGCACATTCAACGGAGCACCGAGGGTGGCACCGTTGATGTCGATCACCAGCCGGTCCGGTGAGGTCAAGGTGAAGACGCTGTGCTGCACCGGGCCACTCAGGTCGAAGACCAGTCGCGTGTTGTCCGGCGCCCGCCACAGGCGCACGCTGTTGACCTTTGAATCGGCCACAGCGTTGACGGTTACTGCCATCAACAACAGTCCAGCGGCAGTCACCAACGCGCGAAAGCGCATACCTAACCCCATCATTTAATTGGATTCCAATGCCAAAGCGGCACACCAGGCCTCGCCACGCGAACCCTGGGATAAAATTTTCAGCGAACGCCCGCTGTCTTGCGGGCTAATGGTAATGGTCAGGTCAGGCTTTGGCAAAAAGCCTGCACCTTTATCGGGCCATTCGATCAGGCACATCGCATCGTCTTCGAAGTAGTCGCGGATGCCGAGAAACTCCAGTTCTTCCGGATCGACCAGGCGATACAGGTCAAAGTGGAAGGCGCGGATGTCACCGATTTCGTAAGGTTCGACCAAAGTGAAGGTCGGACTTTTTACCGCGCCGACATGGCCCAGCCCGCGAATGATGCCTCGCGACAGGGTGGTTTTGCCCATGCCCAGATTGCCTTCGAGAAAAATCAGGCCATGGCCTTGAGTCACGCGGGCGATCCGTGCGCCAAAGTCGCTCATGGCCTGTTCATCGGCCAGGTACAGGGTTACTTCAGACACGGTGCTTGCTCCTCCAACAACTGACGAATGGCTGGAATCAGATCACTGGCCGCCAGCCCACGGCCGAATTTTCCTTGTTGCCTACCGGCATTGGCGTGCAGCCAGACGGCCAGACACGCGGCCTCGAAACCGTCCAGGCCTTGCGCAAGCAGCGCACCGGTCAAGCCCGCCAGCACGTCGCCGAGTCCAGCGGTGGCCATGGCCGGGTGGCCTTGGTGACACAACGCCAGACGGCCATCGGGATGCGCGATCAGACTGCCCGCGCCCTTCAACACGACCACAGCTGTATATTTTTTGCTCAATGCCAGCGCCGCCGCCGGACGATCCGCCTGCACTTCGGCCGTACTGATGCCCAGCAATCGCGCCGCCTCTCCCGGATGCGGGGTGATCACGCAATCCTTGGGCAGCTCAACGAAACCGCTTGCCAGCAGATTCAGCGCATCGGCGTCCCACACTTGCGGCAATGCCGCGTTGGCCGCCGCCGACAACAGTGCGCGCCCCCAACTGGCCTGCCCCAATCCCGGACCGACCACCAGCACAGAAACTTTCTCCAGCAAACCCATCAACTGATTGGCCGATGAGGTGCCAAGCGCCATGGCTTCTGGCACACGAGTCAGTGCTGCCGCGACATGCTCTGGGCGAGTCGCCAGCGAAACCATACCCGCGCCGCTGCGCAAGGCCGTTTCGGTGCTGAGCAGAATCGCCCCGCCAAAGCCGTGATCGCCACCGATCAGCAGCACATGACCAAAGCGGCCCTTGTGCGAAGTCGGTGCACGCGCCGCCAACCCCGGAAGATTAGCCGTGTTGAGCCGTTGGGCGATGATCGGAATGTCACGATAGATGTCGGCGCTGGCCTGTAAATCGTTAAACACCAATTGGCCGACATGATCCGCCGCGTCGCCGGTGAACAGGCCGATTTTCAGCCCGATAAAGGTCACCGTAAGATCAGCCTGCACAGCGGCGCCCAGAACATGCCCGGAGTCGGCGCTTAGACCTGAAGGGATATCGACGGCAGTCACCGGCAAACCACTGGCGTTAATTGCCTTGATCGCCGAGACATAAGGCTCGCGCACATCCCCGCTCAGCCCCGTGCCGAGCAAGGCATCGAGAATGATCCCGCGCATTTCGCTTTCAGCCTGCCAGCCCTGCACCGCAACACCTTCAGCCAACGCCTCGGCACGGGCCTGCGCGGCATCGCCCTGTAAACGCTGCGGATCGCCGACCGCCAACACGCGCACCGACCACCCGGCTCGCTGCGCCATGGCCGCGACCAGATAACCGTCACCGGCATTGTTGCCGTGCCCGGCCAGCACCGTCAGTTCAGTTGCCGACGGCCATTGCCGCACCAACGCACGCCAGGTCGCATGCGCCGCGCGCTGCATCAATTCGAAGCCCGGCGTACCCGCGGCAATCAGCCGTGCATCGAGCTCGCGCACCTGCGCGGCGCCATACAGCGCGTCGGGTAATTCATCTTTCGTGTGCGGCATGCGTCTTCGGGCTCCGATGTCTGGCAGAATTATACGCACCTCAGCTCCGGTTTCTC
Organism: Pseudomonas sp. IT-232MI5; assembly: GCF_949767845.1. Classification (NCBI taxonomy): domain Bacteria; kingdom Pseudomonadati; phylum Pseudomonadota; class Gammaproteobacteria; order Pseudomonadales; family Pseudomonadaceae; genus Pseudomonas; species Pseudomonas sp. IT-232MI5. Next base: position 98,973 of record NZ_CATKQE010000003.1, on the reverse strand, counting down.
TCGCCTCATGTCCGCCATCACCACAGACCTGCCCGCCCTCGCCCAATCGATCAAGGATTGGGGCCGCGAGCTGGGCTTTCAGCAAGTCGGCATCAGCGGTCTGGATCTGGCCGAGCATGAGCAGCACCTCGCGCGCTGGCTCGAGGCCGGCTACCACGGCGAAATGGACTACATGGGCGCCCATGGCAGCAAACGCTCGCACCCGGAAGAACTGGTGCCGGGCACGTTGCGCGTGGTTTCGCTGCGCATGGACTACCTGCCCGGCGACACACAAATGGCGCAAATGCTGGCGCAACCGGAAAAAGCCTACGTGTCGCGTTATGCCTTGGGCCGCGATTACCACAAATTGATCCGTAAACGTGTGCAGCAGTTGGCCGACAAGATTCAGGCGCAGATCGGCCCGTTCGGTTTCCGCGCGTTTGTCGACAGCGCCCCAGTGCTGGAAAAAGCCATCGCCGAACAGGCCGGGCTGGGCTGGATTGGCAAAAACACCTTGGTATTGAATCGCAAGGCCGGCAGTTATTTCTTTCTCAGCGAATTGTTCGTTGATCTGCCATTGCCAGTCGACGAGCCGCACAGCAGCGAACATTGCGGCCGCTGCACCGCGTGTCTCGATATCTGTCCGACCAACGCTTTCGTCGGCCCCTATGTGCTGGACGCGCGGCGCTGCATTTCCTATCTGACCATCGAACTGAAAAGCGCCATCCCTGAAGACCTGCGTCCGTTGATCGGCAATCGCGTGTTCGGCTGTGATGACTGCCAGATCGTTTGCCCGTGGAACCGCTTCGCCAAGCCTTCCGGGGAAAGCGATTTCAAGCCACGGCACAACCTGGACAATGCTGAACTGGCCGAGCTGTTTTTGTGGGATGAAGAGAAGTTCTTGAGCAGTACTGAAGGCTCGCCGTTGCGGCGGGCGGGGTATGAGCGCTGGTTGCGGAATCTGGCGGTGGGGCTGGGCAATGCGCCCTCAACGATTCCGGTGCTGGAAGCGTTGAAGGCGCGACGGGATTATCCGTCAGAGTTGGTTAAAGAGCATGTGGAGTGGGCGTTGCGTCAGCATCTTCCTGACACGCTGTAAAAGATTTTCGATCCACTTTCACGGTGTGCCCCATCGCCGCCACAATCAGCTGCCCCCAACAGGTTGCCAGCGAATGGATCAGCCCTCATCGGCGCTTTCCAGTCCACTGTCCACGCCGTCAGACACTATATTCTGTTGGGGCACCCAGACATCGCCATCCACTTGAATCAGGATTCTTCTGTCTAAACCGGCGCCGTCGAAATAGGCAGTGATTCGTTGCAGAGTGTCGTCATCCAGCGGATTGTTTCGAAAATCATAATTGACCTCGCGAACGTCGGGCACATCGAACAGTTCTCGTGGCAGGCTCGTGAATCCGTTATGCCGAAAATCCACATAGGCCAGACTCTCGATGTCAAATATCCCGACTGGCACTTCGGTCAGGCCCGTTTTCGACAGATAAAGGCTGTCCAGGCGCCGCATGTAACTGACATCAGGTGGGAGACCCAGTGGGTTGTTGCTTAAGTCCAGCAGCGTCAATCCTTCAATGTGGGCGAGACCTTCGACAGTCGCTTCGGAGAGTCGAATGTCGCAATTGTCGAGGGTTAACGTCGTCAGCTCTCTCATTTGAAAAATTTCAACAGGAAACGCTTTCAACGCTAAACCAGTGAGCGTCAGGTGCTGCACGCCCGGAAAAGCTGCAAGAAAGGCGCTGCCACTCAACACATAGGTACCGGAGAGACTCAGTTCACGGACATGACTGAAGTCAGCCGACAAACGCGGCAGAGTGCCCGTCATATCCAGAACGTAGTCAAGCTTTTCGGGGGTGTACGGATTTGCGGTGGTTAACTGGCGCGACCAATTGGCCTGTAGTTCCTGCGCGAAAAGCGCGCGGTGCGATCGCAGCCTTTCAATCTCAGTTATTGTCAGTGCCTGCCCCGTGACCGGGTGCAGCGATGGCACCTCTACTGCCCACGCGCCAAGATCTTTCACCAGCGTGAGGTGTTCCACCTCCAGCCGAGCCAGTGCCTGCCCCGTATCTGCGCTCAATCGCTCGCGGTGCAAGTCAGCTCGCGCCTCTTCGGTCAATGTCGGATACAACACGGCCAGGCGTTCGTCTATCGTACGAAGCGGTTCCACCTGAAAATTCCCATCACCGGACCACGCACCGCTATGCTCCTGTGCTAGCTGCCCGGGTAGACCATCGCTGTCCGCCGGACGCCAGAACTTGCCCTCGGCACCCGGTTTCATCAGCGGACCGGAAGCGTTGAGCTCGCTGGCGACGGTAGCGCGAAACTGGCCGCTTTCGGCGTCCTGAACCACTTGCACGAAGTAATCATCAGCGACGGCTACAAACAGACGCTGTTTATACAGCCGTATGCCGGACGCGTCGGCGTCACCGAGATTTTTCCAGTCTTGTATCCAGTAGTCTCGAAATGAAGATGCAGACACAGCCATCTCCACTTCACTGACGTAGGCAGCCATTGGACTTACGCTGACCGACTGTGCGGCGGCGCCAATATCCGACCTGCGAAGGGGAAAGGGCGCGTCCAGATGCGCGAGGCTCGATGGGGTGTGCTGACTGCTCCGTGGCAGTCCTTGGGAGCCGCCAGCGCTGAAGTCATCAGTTCTACTTAGGGCAGGTTTAATCTTTGGTGGTTTACCAGCCATAAACTTTCATCCTTGGTTTAGTTGCGCCGATGCCGCAGCGCTGCACCGGCAGCGCCGGCCATCAATGCAAGTAGTCCTCCTGGACCACTTGGCGATTGGATGGACCAGTTTATCGGGATGACTGCTGCGTGAAGATATAAATAGATCTTCACGCAGCCTTATTTACTCAAGTGTAAGAACGAACTACACCACCACGAACCCTTGCCCGTGACGAGCCGTCAGTATGGGAACACTGACGCTGCACGATTGCGAATAACTTCGCTCACAGACATATCAGCCGCCCCTCTGCGTGTGACCTATCTTATGCGCCGTCACCGTTCGAGTGTCCTTGTTCGCGTAAAAAAACAAACGCTTGCCGCCACTAAGCCTGATTTCGGTGTAACCCGTCTTGTTGAAAAATCCAGGCTCTCCTAGTTCCAATTCAGTAGCGCTGCGAAACGCGACCATTTCATTGTATTTAACGCTTGATCCCAAGCGCTTTGCCGCTTTGGAAGGCGTCAATCCCTGTTCGACAATTCCATTTTTGAACAAGTAATAGTCGGCTACTTCAGCATTCCCGAGCGCCTCAAAACCATCAACTGCGCCCATTCCGGTTTTTTTTCCCGCCACCTTCCCTTTGAAATTGTAAGTCTTGAAAGTCCAGGGTTCTGTTGCAGCCGCCGCTCTCTGAGAGCTTCCTTCGCCCCGCGGGCTGAAGAATGTGGTGTATTCTTTTTCGACGATTTTGACCGGAGGCTCATCCGCGACTGTCGCGATGTAAGCGCGCGCTCTCGTGTGCTGCGTGAAGATCTTCTGCACCGCCAGGGCGCCTGCTGCTATCGACACGATGCCCAGCCCCAGACTCACCCAGCCAAGTATTGCCCCTGCCTGGGATTCCGAGTCGAGGGCATTCGCCACCTCACTGCCTATGCCCGTAGCTCCCGAAGCGACGCCCAACCCCATCGCCAACAGGCTCAGTGGCGTGGTAGTCCCCATGGTCACGATACTCAAGGCAATCCCGATGACTCCCAATGCGATTCCGGCAATTGACTGCCAGGAGATATGACCCGTGGGGTCAATCCGATTGACCGGGTCACCCAAGCAATACGCGTACGCATTCACGCCACCCGCCCCAAACGGGCTCATGCTGTCGGGGCTATTGAAACGCATGAGCGTCGGGCTGTAGGCACGGTAACCATGACCCAGAAGGTACAATCCCGTGACCGCATCGAGTTGCTCGCCATTGAATCCCGCCAAACTGAAGAGACCGCCTTCAGCAACGCGATGGCCGTAAGGGTTGTAAGGGTTGTCTTCCCATTGATCCCCGTGCAACTGAGTCAGCACACTTTGCTGTTGATCCGTCCCGAAGATCCGGCTGCCAGCGTCCGCCCCGAGTTGTTGTTGTCCCAATAACACTGCGCCGTTGCGCACCACACTGCGCGAGTCGTCACCACGGATTTCGCAACTGACGGTTGAGTTGTGGTAATAGCGCTGAGCATCCGCCATGCGCGGTTGCGACAACTCGACGATTCGATCAAAGCCGTCGTAATGAAAACCACGCACCACCTCCCCTCTGGCGTCACTCACCTGGGTCAGGCGACCGAAGGCGTCATATGCCAGAGTGCGAGCCTGATCGTCCTTGACCATCCGGCCATCGGCGTCGTACTCCAGCGTAACCGACGCAGGATAGTCGGCATGCGAGTGCGATACCCCAATAAGCTGCGCCGGATCGCTTTCGCTAAAGCTGAAAGTCGTTAGATTGACGCCTTCGGGAAACGTGGTTTGCAGTGTCAGGATGTTATCCAGTGCGTCGAAGGTAAATGCCTGCTGGACGATCTCCTTGCCGTAGGGGTCCCGCGGCCGCTGGCTGCCCTCGCAGTCGTACTGCGTAAGGCGCCCGCGCACGTCGTAGGTGAAGCGCTCATCACGCAGCACGAAAGCGCCGCGCTTCAAGACCTTTTGCGCCAGTTTGCCGGCCACGGTGTAGGTGGAGCTCAGCGTCTGGGTGGGCAAACCGTTGACCTCAAAGCTTCGGGTCGCTTCACGGCCGATATCGTCGTAGGTCAGGCGCGTCGTCAGCAGGCGCTTGGTCGACGTATCGCGCGTTTCGATCTTCGTCAACAAACCGCGCTTGTCGTAGGAAAAATCCGCCTGCACAGCACCTTGCTTGAACGAGGACCTACGCCCCCATCTGTCATACCCGGTCTGATGCTTTGTACCCAGTACATCCATGTAGATCAGGGGCAAACCGGCAAAAGAATAGGTATGGGAAACCGTCTTGCGCTGTTCGCCATATCGGCTGGTTTCCGACTTTAGGCGTCCGGAAGGGAAATACTCGAAATGACGCTCGCGACCTTGTTCGATGCAGCTCTTGATTTTACCGGTCAGGGGATCGTAGGTGAATCGGCTGGTCAAGCCATCCTTCCCCTCAGTCACGGCTTTGCGCTCAGTCAACAATCCGCCCAGCTCGGACGCATGGATGAACTCGACCTTCTGCCCCCTGGCATCGGTGGAAGACTTGGGCAGGCTGCGACCGGCCTCATAACTGGCCAACGTCTTACGCCCTCCCACAGTTATCTCGGTCACACGGTTCAAGCCATCGAACGTCTGCTGCCCCAGTAGCGAACCGGCCACTTTGATTTCAACGGGCAGCTCGGCGGCGCTATGGGCTGCAAACGTGGTTTCCACGGCATGGCCGTCCGGCAGAACACTGCGAGTCATCCGGTCGAACACATCATATTCATAGCGTGTCGTGTTGCCTGCCGGGTCGGTCTGACTGAGGGTTCGGCCCAAGCCGTCATATTTATAAACGGATTCGCCCAGGCTCTGGTTTTTGAGATCAAACACTTCAATGCTGTCCGGCTTGCCGAACGCATTGAAGGCGGTAATTGTCTTGCCCATGCCGTCCTGCCAACTCTGCTGCTGGCGGCTGATCGGGTCAAACTGACTGTGAACGACTCGCCCATCGCCGTGCCGGGTTTCTGTGACCTGACCCCAGTCGTCGTAAGAAAATTCCGTCTTGACCTCTCGCACGAGGCCGTCCCACCAGTCACTGTGGATGACCTGCACTTGGCGGCCGCTCTGGTCATGGAGGGCGCTGTAAGCATTGCGCATCGGGAAGTTGCCTTGCGGATCAGGGTTGTCGCAATCCTTTTCCTGAATCGCACAGATGCGTCCCAGCGCGTCAAACGTGGCTATTTGCATGCCACCTGCCGAGTCTTTCGTGATCATCGTTGCGGGCTGGTTACCCTTGGCCGCCTGATAGCTCCAATGGGTAGTGGAGGCGAACGCCGTAGCGGGTGCGAGTGTCCTGCGCAGGCGTCGGCCCAATTTGTCGTATTCGTACTCGATCACGGTGTCTTCAGCATCGCGCTCGCACATTACCAGTCCGCTCAGGATCGAGAGCGTTTGTTCGCTGGAACTGGTTTTGCCGTCAAAACCCTGCACCGTTTTCTTCAGCACCAACTTGGTACCGTCGAGCACATAAGAGCAATCGAGACGAGTAGTCGTCGCATTGCGCGTGACGCTTTGCTGTTGCAGCAACCCGTGTCTGGCGGGGTCCTTGGGCGAATTGAGATAAGTCAGATCGACCTGGGATCGAAGCGTCTCACTGCCGTCGATCCACTCGAAAAAGCTCTCTTGGATGGGCACAACATTGGCCTGCGACGCACCTTCGATGGCGGAATGCAATGCATATCGGTAGCGTGTCACGGTAGTTGCGCCGCCGCCAGCCGCGGGAGTCACGGCCCTCTGCTTCAGAAAGCGGACGAATCCTAAAGGATCTTTCGGGCAATCCTTTGATTCGGTGCCTGGATAGTATTCGAACTGCGTGACCACCCCATCGCCCCCTACCTGCCTAAGCAGATTGCCAGCGGCATCGAATTCAGTGGTGGATGTCTCGGTGCGTTTGTTCTTGGTTTTGCTGTTTTCGTAAGTGCGGGTCTGAGACTTGGGCAACCTGAATTGAGCGACCTGCTCTGTAAACGGCTTGGCGACGTTACAGTGGTACTCGGTAGTCGTCGAAACGATAGCGTCATTGCAGGTGGTCACTTCTGAGACCAACAGATGAAATTTGTTGTACGTGCGCTTGGTGTGAGTATGAAGCTTGTGCCCCACGATCAGCTTCTCAGTGGAGTTGTACTGATACGTCCCCGGTGCCCGGTAGAGAGGGTCGCCGTCATCAGTGGAATCGGGCGGCACACCATGCCCCAGGTAATTGCGATCCGAATAGGTGTACGTTTTGATGACCTTCGGCTGGCCTTGCTTGGCGAAAATGTCATGGGCTATAACGTACGGCAGACCTTGCACTGCCCCCAGCACAGGTTGCAGGTGCCCGAGCCTTTTGTAGCGAATGTTTTCCACGGCGCCGAGTGGCGACTCCACGCGTTTCACATAGCTGATGCCGTCAATCACTTCGTACTGAATATCCCAACCCCTGCCCACCGGTAAGCCGATGGCGGTGACGCGATCATTCTTGAAGGTCATCGAGAATTCAGCGCTGTCTGGCGTATCGGGATTCTGGGTCAATGTCAGCCGGCCAGCGGTACGGCTGACTTTGAGCAACTGTCTTTTTGCGTCGCTGATTTCCACGAGCATCGGCTGCTCATTGAACAGGGCATATTTCAAGGCAATGCTTGCCCCGTTCGCCGCGATGATCTTCATGGGTACGGCAATGTGCGTGGCGCCAAAAACTTCAAGTTCTTCGCGCCGGCCATCCTTGTAGCGCACTTCATATCGCCCGATGCCTGTTTTCAGAACCTTGGCGCTCTCCAGTTTCATTTCCTTGAAGAACAGCGCTTTGGCTGTTTCAGCGGCTTTATAGGTCTCACCGCTGGCCAACGTGATGACTTTACTGCGCAAGTCATAACGACTGGTCGACAGCGACCACCCTGTGCCATAGCCGGCGTTGCGCGTATTAAGCGGATTGAAGCCAAGGGCAAGATTAAATGAGGGTCCATTGAGATCGGCAGAGCGAATGGCACCGAGTGTCAATGCCAGGGTATATATACCTGTACGGGGATCAACACCACCAGCGACAAAGCCACCGAAGTTGAATGCATTGGAACGCACCGAATCAAAATTTTGACTATCCATGGATAACATCCTGTCACTTTCAGAAAAAAACACACACGTAAGCGTCGCGCTGACTTCACAAGGAAATAATGAAACCGGAACAACCCCGGAAAATTTTCATTAACTTAATATGAACGACCGACTGAGGACCGATTACAGGTTTGCGGGGGGTTGTGCTGGCTCCGTAGCACCACGGAGCCCGCGAACATTTATCTATAAAGCATCGAAACTGCAGTCAATCATGAGTTTGATGAAGTTACAGCTTACAGGCCCACAACATCTGAAACGGCATATATATATCTACGCCTTTTAGCATCTCAGTACTCAACCACGCTCCAGCGAAAACTCCCGCGCATCAAAGTCAGTGCGAATGGCGAGTTTGTGTTCGGTACCATATTGATCAATGGCGACAAAATGAAAGGGCGGAGCGTGCTTGTGCGCCGCTTCAATTGTCGAGTACTCAGACAAGCCCTGCACCACGGTCAACTCCCCATCTCGGTCATTGACTCTTACGGAGTATTTCTCTTTGCGTTCCGACAACTTCAAGATGCCGTCCACAGCAAAGGTCAGTACGTCGCTAAGCGGATGACTGCTGTACGGCAAATACACATCATGGGTTATTTCCTCTGGAACAACGAAGATACCTTCAAGGTAATTGGTATTCCATGCACGAAGCTTGTTACCTCGGGCAAATATCCGATCACCGCGAATACCTTCCGAAACCCAGTCCACCAGTTTGATTTGCTGTCCGCCCTGAGGGTACAACCCCAGGTAATAGTTGACGATGCGATTACCTGGCGCCTCATCACCACGCCGGGTTTGCTGCCAGCGGAAACTTTCGATGGAATAAGCTGCCGGCTGTTTTGCAGTCAGCGAGACACTGCTGTCATGCACACTGGAAAGCGTCGTACCGTTGGTGCGAATGGTTGTGTCATTCCATGACAACCGTGCAGCGATACGGGTTTCTCCTGCTCCCTGTGAAGAGACCCAAAAAGACCGCACTTGGGGATGAATGCTGTCATCCTCATCTTCATCGGACACCGCTACCGCATGATCTGCATTGCGCATTTCCAGCGTGTAGGAACCTTGCTCGGTGCTGGAAACCCAGCCGCCCTGCAATCTGCTACCGCCATCGTAATGGATCAGCTCAATACTGTTCATCACTTCAGGCGGTACGTGAACTGCATTTCCGTTAATGTCGGCTCCCGCAACGACAACTTGCACTTTAACCTGCATCCGACCATTGCCATACAGCTCTTTACTTCGGGTAGTTTCAGCGGTATCAAACTTCACCTTGAACAAGGTAAGGCTATCAAAAGCAGCCAAACTGCTTGACCGCGCCTGAGTCTCTTCCATGACTTGATTCATGACTTACTCCGTTATCTCAATGCTATTTAAGAAATCGACATCAACTGCGATGACGTCAAAACAAATAACACGATGAGCACAGGAACAGAAAATCAAAAAATGTAAGAAACTTGCAATTACCTATACAGATCAAAATAATACAATTTATTCAAACCAACAGACCGAGCTTTCTCAATGCTCATCGTTGTAGACAAACTTGGGCATTTCCCAATGAAAACGAATGGCCAGCAGACGCAACAAGAACCCACCGAACAGCGTAATCAGAATGGCTTGTTCACTTGGCACGTTCAAATAAAGGCACAGCATGTAGCACCACGCTGCGGCGAAGGAAACGCTCGCATAGAGTTCACGGCGGAAGATCAGCGGAATATCGTTGCAGAAGATATCCCGCAGGATGCCACCAAAGACGCCGGTGATCACACCGCTGACCGACGCCACCAACATGCCATGGCCCATTTCCAGCGCGGTCATGCAGCCGATCAGGGTGAACGCCACCAGACCGACGGCGTCGAGTACCAGAAACAGCGAGCGCAGGTGGCGCATCCAACGGGCGGTGAACACGGTAAACATCGCTGCGACCGAGGTCAGCACCAGATATTCCGGGTGTTTGACCCACGTCAGCGGGTAATGCCCCAGCAGCACGTCACGCACCGAACCGCCGCCCAATGCCGTGACGCAGGCGATCAACACCACACCAAACCAGTCCATGCCGCGACGTCCGGCAGACAAGGCGCCAGTCATGGCTTCGGCGGTGATGGCGATCAGATAGAGCATCAGCAACATGGTGGCGATCCAGGCAGGAAGGCGCGCAGTCTAGCCATTTAGATGCGGCACCAAAAGGGGGCAATGCCATCACAGAGTTCTCTGGTTGAACCTGTGGCGAGGGAGCTTGCTGCCGCTGGAGGGCGAAGCACTCCCCTGCGCTCATTCAGACGACCGGAGGCTGCAGGTTTTGCGACTGCTGCGCAGCCGAACGAGAGCGAGCTCCCTCGCCACATTAGCCCGGCACCCACCAACGGTTGTCGCGGTGAAATCAGAACTTGATGAAGTGCTTGCGGTAATGCTGCAACTCGGCGATCGATTCGCGGATATCGTCCAGCGCCAAGTGCGTGCTGCCCTTCTTGAAGCTGTCGCGCACGTCCGGCGCCCAGCGCGCGGCCAGTTCCTTGAGCGTGGAAACGTCGAGGTTGCGGTAATGGAAATAGCTCTCCAGCGCTTTCATGTGCGTATAAAGGAAGCGACGGTCCTGGCAGATGCTGTTGCCACAGATCGGCGACTTGCCCTTCGGTACCCATTTTTCCAGGAAGGCGATGGTTTCGGCTTCAGCTTCGGCCATGTTGATACGGCTGTCGCGCACGCGCTGGGTCAGGCCGGAGTTGCCGTGGGTGCGGGTGTTCCACTCGTCCATGCGCGCGAGGACTTCGTCACTGTGGTGGATGGCGATCACCGGGCCTTCGGCCAAGGTGTTGAGGTCACTGTCGGTGACGATGGTGGCCATTTCGATGATGACGTCGTTTTCCGGATCCAGACCGGTCATTTCCAGGTCGATCCAGATCAGGTTCTGCGGGTTTGGCATATGTCGGCTCCTAGGCAATGCTGCGCAGTTTAGCCTAGGCCGGTGGCCGGGCGTGCTAAACTCGCGGCCGTTTTACCTAATCGCTGCATTCTTCAGACGGAACACCCATGGCCAAACGCCAACTCAATCGTCGTCAAAACTGGCGCATCGAAAAGATTCAGGGCGAACGCGCTGCCCGCGCCGCCAAACGCGAGTCCTCGGCGGTCGAGGCCCTTGAGGGCGGCGATCTGGGCCCGGAACAAACAGGTCTGGTGATCGCCCACTTCGGTGTACAGGTCGAGGTCGAGGCGGTTGACGGTGATCAGGCCGGCCAAGTGTTCCGCTGCCACTTGCGCGCCAACCTGCCAGCACTGGTGACCGGCGACACGGTCGTCTGGCGCGCCGGCAACCAAGGCATCGGGGTGATCGTCGCGCAACTGCCGCGCACCACCGAACTGTGCCGTCCGGACAGCCGGGGTCAGCTCAAACCGGTCGCGGCCAACGTCGACATGATCGTCATCGTCTTCGCGCCGCTGCCTGAGCCTCACGCCAACCTGATCGACCGCTATCTGGTCGCGGCGGAACATGCGGGCATCCGTCCGTTGTTGCTGCTGAACAAATTCGACCTGATCGACGAGCAGAACGCCCCGGCGCTCAATGCGCTGCTGGCGGTGTATCGCACGCTGGGTTATCCGGTGCTGGAAGTGTCGGCGCACCACGGCAATGGCATGGAACAACTGCAACAGCAGCTCGACGGGCGCATCAGCGTGTTCGTCGGCCAGTCCGGTGTCGGCAAGTCGTCGCTGGTCAACAGCTTGCTGCCTGAAGTCGAAACCCGCGTCGGGCCGTTGTCCGAGCTGTCCGGCCAGGGCACGCACACGACGACCACTGCACGCCTGTTCCACTTCCCCGGTGGTGGCGAATTGATCGACTCCCCGGGCATTCGCGAATTTGGCCTGGGCCACGTCAGCCGCGCTGACGTTGAGGCAGGTTTCATCGAGTTCGATGATTTGCTCGGCACTTGCCGTTTCCGCGACTGCAAGCATGATCGCGAACCGGGCTGTGCGTTGCTCAAGGCGCTGGAAGATGGCCGCGTGCAGCAGCAGCGCATGAACAGCTACCGCTCGATCATCGCCAGCCTGCCGGAAAACGGTTATTAAATAGCCAGACATAAAAAAGCCGCGATCATCTCGCGGTTTTTTTTGCCTCAAACGCTGGTTGGCGGTTTTGGCACAACCACTTTCAGCTCAGGTTTCTGAAACGCATACAGATGCTGACGCACAATCCCGCCCGGCAATTCCTTACCAAACACGCCATAACGCACCGGCCACTCTTTCGGCGGCAGCTTGAACGTGCCGAACAGCATGTCGATCAGCGGCGTGTGGATCGCGTAGTTTTTGTAGATGTAGTCCTTGTGCCGGGCGTGGTGCCAATGGTGATAACGCGGCAGCACGATCAGGTAGTTCAGCCAGCCGCCGTTGATCCGCACGTTGGCGTGAGCCAGCACCGCTTGAACACCGACCAGAATCACATAGGCATTCAGCGCTTGCGGCGCGAAGCCCAGCAGCATCAACGGCACCAGCACCCCGGTGCGGGTCAGCAGGATTTCGATGAAGTGCACGCGCGAACCCGCGAGCCAGTCCATGTGCGTGCTGGAGTGATGCACCGCGTGAATGCGCCACAGCCATGGCACGACATGGTAGAGCCGGTGCAGCCAATACTGACCGAGATCGGCGACCAGGATCGCCAGCAGAAACTGCACCAGCAACGGCAGGCTTTGCACGCTGGCCTGCAAGCCAGGCGACACCGCCCAACCGGCGATGTAGCTTGAGGACGCGGTGATGAAGATCAGGATGAACTGCACCAGCATGTGGCTGACAAAAAAGTAGGTCAGGTCGGTGCGCCAGTGGGGGCGCAGGATGTTTTGCTCGGGATCCTTGGAGTAGAGCTTCTCCAGAGGAATGAACACGATGGCCGACACCAGCAGCGCCAGCACAAACCAGTCCAGCCCCAGCGAATAAGGCGTCTGCCCGATCGAGCTGACCTGCACATTGGTACCACCGAGAAATACCGCCAACCCCGATGCAACCAGACCGGTAATCCCCAGGCGTTTGCGTGTGTTCAGCAGGATATTCAGGGTGCCGAGGCTGAAAGACAGCACCAGACCGAGCAACAGCGTGGTGCGTGCGAACTGCTCGTCATAGACCTTGCGCAGTTCGGCCGTGGTCAGCCATTCCGGGAAGAGGAAGCAGAACACCGCCAGCAGGCTCAACAGCCCGAGGGTGGCCGAAATATAGCCACTGACCCGCCCCTCGCCAAACTTGAAGGGTGCGTTGCCATGCCGTTGAAAATAGGCTTTGAGTCTTTCCATAACTGATCTTCCGTGATTGCGAAAACTGCGACTGGTCATTGCGACGCAGGCAGATACAAAAAAGCCACGGTGACCGTGGCTTTTTGTGAATCACGGCTTGGGGGCTGGGGGAGCAGGCGCTGGCGCCGCACTCCCCGGCCCGGCCGGTTTCGGCGCGGCGTCGTCGAACAGGTTCAGGCGTTCGCGCAGTTCGTGCGCTGGCACCGGTTGCTGATCCGCCGGCAGTGCATTCGGGTCGACAGGCGCTGCCGGAGCAGCACCGTTCTGCCCCTGATCCGCCGGTTTTGCCGGATCGGCACCTTGCGCACCTTCGATGGCCGCCTGGGCTTTTTTGGTCAGCACCACAATATCGATGCGGCGGTTGACCGGGTTGAACGGGTTTTCCTTGTCGAACAGCGCCGACGAGGCATAACCCACTACCCGCGCCACTTGCGCATCCGGATAGCTACCGGCGATCAAGGCACGACGCGCCGCGTTGGCACGGTTGGCCGACAGCTCCCAGTTACCGAAATCGCCCGTGCCGGTGTAAGGCTTGGCATCGGTGTGGCCGCTGATGCTGATCTTGTTCGGCACGGCTTTGATGGTGTCAGCCATGGCCAGCAGGATGTCTTCGAAGTACGGCTTCAGGCGTGCAGAACCGGAGTCGAACATCGGCCGGTTCTCGGCGTCCATGATCTGGATGCGCAAGCCGTTCGGCGTGATCTCGAAGAGAATCTGATCCTTGAACTTCTGCAGTTGCGGGTTCTCGTCGACCTTGTTCTGCAGTTCTTGCAGGAGCAGCTCCAGACGTTCCTTCTCGACCTGCTCGGCCATGCCTTCAACCTGCTCGGTGTCGACCGTGACCTTGTCAGGCTGCGGTTGCGACTTCACTTCCGGGTTGAGGGTGTTTTCCGGGGCCAGGGTCGGCGTGCCGCCCAGGTCGATGATGTAAGGCGTGCCGCTTTCGGAGAAGCCGACCGGGTCTTTGAAGTAACCGGCGATGGCGATCTTCTGCTCCGGTGTGGCGGTGGACAGCAACCACAGCACCAGGAAGAACGCCATCATCGCCGTGGCGAAGTCGGCGAAAGCGATTTTCCACGCCCCGCCGTGATGCCCGCCGGCTATGCGCTTGACGCGCTTGATGATAATCGGCTGATTATTTTCCATTTCTTAGCGACCGCGAACGGCTTGTTCCAGCTCGGCAAAGCTTGGACGGTGAGCCGGGTACAGCACCTTGCGACCGAACTCGACCGCCAGCGATGGCGGCATGCCGGAAGCCGAAGCCACCAGCGAGGCCTTGATGGCTTCGTAGACGTTCAGCTCTTCCTTGGCATCGTGCGCCAGCGAATGCGCCAGCGGGCCGAAGAAACCGTAGGCCGCGAGAATACCGAAGAAGGTACCGACCAGTGCCGCACCGACGTGCAGACCGATGGATTTCTGGTCACCTTCACCCAGCGAGGCCATGGTCACCACGATACCGAGTACCGCCGCAACGATACCGAAACCCGGCATGGCGTCGGCGATGCCGTTCACCGCGTGGGATGGATGCTCAAGGTCTTCCTTGAGGCTGTACAGTTCCATGTCGAACAAGCCTTCCAGCTCGTGCGGGGCCATGTTGCCGGACGACATGATGCGCAGGTAATCGCAAATGAACGCGGTCATGCGCTCGTCTTTGAGCACCGCCGGGTACTTGGCGAAGATCGGGCTCGCAGCGGCGTCTTCGATGTCGCCTTCGATGGCCATCATGCCTTCGCGGCGGCTCTTGTTGAGGATCTCGTAGATCAGCCCGAGCACTTCCAGATAGAACGTGTGGCTGAAGCGCGAACTGAACATGCTCAGGGATTTCTTGAGCACGTGCATCGTCATGTAGCCGGGGTTGGCCTGCAGGAATGCACCCAGTGCCGCACCACCGATGATCAACACCTCAAAGGGCTGGATCAGGGCGGCAATCTTGCCGTGGGAGAGCACGTATCCGCCGAGCACGCTCGCGAATACGACGATGATGCCGATAATTTTAGCCATAGGTAGAAAGTACTTACTTAAGTCGGGTTCAAGGTCATATTCGGAAGTTAAAAAATCTCTTCTTCTACTTATCGGCAAAACTGCGCCAGACTATAGCCAGTTCAGGCGAAAAGCCAATTTAGCCCATGCCGGGCGCGTCTACAGTCAGTGAAGATCCCGTCCAGACATGGCTAATGAAACGAACGTCCCACACGCAAAACCGACCACGCTCGACGGCTGGGTAAAGTTGCTCGATGGCGTGCGACTGCCCGTGCCGCAAGAGGCTCACGACAAAGTCTGCCGGGCGATCCGTGACAATCGCAGCTCGCTGCGCGACATCGCCGACCTGATGCAGGACAGCCCGGCACTGGCCTTGAGCATCATCCGTGAGGCGAATCGTCACACCCATGGCACCATGGCCACACCAGCGGAAAATCTCGAGGTGGCGATCAATCGTCTGGGCCTGGCACGGACCGAAGAACTGCTGGCGCGCCTGCCCGCTGAACCGCAGATGCAAATCCCCAAGGCCCTGCGCCAATTGCAGATGATCAGCCAGCACGCGACGCAACAGGCCAACGGTTTTTTCGCCAGTCGCCTGGCGCGGCTGTGGCAGGACATTCATTGGGGCAGCCTGCTGTTTCTGTCGCCGCTGTGGCCGTTGGCGCTGACCTATCCGCAATTGCTTGAAGAATGGGAACTGCGGGTTATCCACAAGGGCGAATCGGCGCGCGTGGTCGAGAAGCAATTGTTCGGCGTGCGCCTGCTGAAAATCGCCGAGGCGCTGGTGCAAGTCTGGCACCTGCCGATCTGGGTGCAGCAAGGCTATAAACTGCTGCTCAGCGAACAGCGCGAACTGGTCAAAGTCCTGCGCATCGCCCGTGACAGCGAACATCCGCTGCGCCAGCAAAACCGCCTCGACGATGATCCGACCCTGCGCCGCTGGCTCAATCAGCCGGCCAACACCGTGCTGCTGGCCAACGGTCTGGCACTGTCGGCGCAACAGGCCTGGGACAGTCCGCACAGCGAACGCTGGCAGTACCTGACCAGCCTGTATCTGCAGATTTCCATGGACGAGGTGCAACAACAGTTGCACCAGCAAGCCGCCAACAGCGCGCGTCATCATGCGATGCCGGACTTGTGGCACCCGGCGGTTTCGTTGCTGTGGCCGTGGGGCACCCGTCGTTTGCCGGCCGGCATGTTGCCGGCCGCCGCGCCCACCGCTGAAGACCTGGGCCAGTGGCGCAAGCAATGCGCCGAACTGCTCGCAGAACCGAGCCGCTTCACCAATGCCATGAGCCTGACGGTCGCCGCTCGCGACGCATTGGTCGCCAGCGGCATGCGCCGCGTAATGATCCTGATGGCCGACCGCACGCAGTCCAATCTGCGCGTGCATCAAACCGCCGGGCTGCCGAAAGAAGCGGCGGCGCTGAATTTTGTCGTCGGTCAGAGCAAGGTCCTGCAACGGCTGCTTGCGCAACAGGCGCAGGTACGCATCACTCCAGAGAACGATGCGCAATTCTCCGCCCTGCTGCCAGCGAGCCTGCGCACGCTGTTTCGCGGCGAGCATCTATTCCTGCGTTCACTGGTCAACAACGGGCGGGTGATCATGATCGTCGTCGCCGATCAGGGCGGCGGGCCGTTCGCCGACATCACCGTGCAGGCCTTTGGCAAAACCGCGCAGTGCATCGAAAAAGCCCTGCACAGCTTTAGCAGCCGTGGCCGATGAGGCTGCGCTACAATTCCCCCCTTTGTGCTCTGGAGACCTCACATGTCTGACTTCTCTGGCTTGCCGCTCGTCATCGAGCCGAGCGACCTGCTCCCGCGCCTCGATTCCCCTGAACTGATTCTGGTGGATCTGACCAGCGCTGCCCGCTACACCGAAGGTCATCTGCCCGGCGCACGCTTTGTCGACCCGAAACGCACCCAGCTCGGCCAGCCGCCGGCGCCGGGTCTGCTGCCGGCCAAAGCCGATCTGGAAGCTCTGTTCGGTGAACTGGGCCACCGCAAAGATGCGGTCTACGTGGTCTATGACGACGAGGGCGGCGGCTGGGCCGGGCGCTTCATCTGGTTGCTCGACGTGATCGGTCACGACAAGTACCACTATATAGACGGTGGTCTGCCGGCATGGCTGGCAGATGGCATGCCGATGTCGATCCAGGTGCCTGCAGCCGTCGGTGGCCCGCTGCCGTTGACCTTGCACGACGGGCCGACTGCCACGCGCGAATATTTGCAAAGCCGTCTCGGTGCTGCTGATCTGGCGATCTGGGATGCGCGCGGGCCGCTGGAGTATTCCGGTGAGAAAGTGCTGGCCGCCAAGGCTGGGCACATCCCCGGCGCGGTCAATTTCGAATGGACTGCCGGCATGGACAAGGCCCGTCAGCTGCGCATTCGCACCGACATGCCGCAGATCCTCGAAGACCTCGGGATCACCAAGGACAAAGAAATCATTACCCACTGCCAGACCCATCACCGGTCGGGCTTCACTTATCTGGTGGCCAAATCCCTCGGTTATCCGCGGGTCAAGGGCTACGCCGGTTCCTGGGGCGAATGGGGCAACCACCCTGACACGCCAGTCGAGATTTAAGGTTTTTAAGGACAACTAATGAAAGAGCGTCTGTTTATCCTCAGCCAGTACCTGCTGCCTCATCACCTGCTGTCGCGCCTGGCCGGCTGCGTTGCCGAATGCCGCGTGCGCTGGTTCAAGAATGCCTTTACCCAGTGGTTCGCCAAGCGTTACCAGGTGGACATGTCGCAAGCACTGGTCGAAGACCTGACCGCTTACGAGCACTTCAATGCCTTCTTCACCCGCGCTCTGAAAGACGGCGCGCGTCCGCTGGACGAAACCCCGGGCGCGATCCTCAGCCCGGCCGACGGTGCGGTCAGCCAGCTCGGCCCGATCGAGCACGGTCGCGTGTTCCAGGCCAAGGGCCACAGCTTCAGCGTGCTGGAACTGCTCGGCGGTGATGCGGCCAATGCGGCGCCGTTCATGGGCGGCGACTTCGCCACCATCTACCTGTCGCCAAAGGACTACCACCGCGTGCACATGCCGCTGGCCGGCACCCTGCGCGAAATGGTCTACATCCCGGGCCGGATTTTCTCGGTCAACCAGACCACCGCCGAAAACGTCCCGGAACTGTTCGCCCGTAACGAGCGTGTGGCGTGCATCTTCGACACCGAGCGCGGGCCGATGGCCGTGGTGCTGGTGGGCGCGATGATTGTCGCTTCGATTGAAACCGTGTGGGCCGGTCTGGTCACGCCGCCGAAGCGCGAACTGAAAACCTTCCGCTACGACGAAGCTGCGCGTGCGCCTATTCATCTGGAAAAAGGCGCGGAACTGGGGCGCTTCAAACTGGGTTCGACCGCCATCGTGCTGTTTGGGCCGGATCAGGTGAAATGGGCTGAAGAGCTGGCGGCAGGTTCGCCGGTGCAGATGGGCCAAGGCCTGGCGCTGCCAAAAGCCTGATGCAGATTTTGCGGGAGCAGCGTTGTGCTGGTCCCGCAGATTCCACTATTTGCTGCTATGGTTTTTGGCATGAGCCAGACCATCTCTCCCCCACCGTTGCGCGCCTCGATCCCGACGCAATCGCGCCTGTCGTTTTGCGAAGCCACCCCGCGCGACCTCAAGCGCTGGATCGCCGGCCTGCCCAAGGCCAACATCGGCGAAACCGCTCGCCTGCTGTATCAAGGCCTGGGCGAACTCAACCAATTGCTCACACCCAGCGACAACCGCCTCAACCTGCTGGAGCTGTTGCGCCCCGAGGTTTATTTCGTCTGCCAGCATCTGGAACGACACTTCCTGCATCAAGCGATCATGCTCGACGAACGTTCGCGCAAAATCAGCAATCTGTGCCAGGCGCTGCAAAGCCATCTGGCCATCGGCTATAAACAGATCGTGCTGCGGATTGCGCCGAAGTACAGCAAGGATCGCGCGGCATTGGTCAGCACGGCCCTGCAACGGGCGGCCCATGCACTCAAAGGCCAGTTGCTGCGCGCCACGCAGCTGTATAGCTCGCCGCCGGAGCATGTGTGGTTCGAACTGCATCAGCTGTATCGCACCGCCTGCGAACTGCAGCTCCAACAGCGCCGGGTCCATGACGACCTCGCCAGCCTCACCACCGAACTCAGTTTCGAACAGACTTACATCGCCGCTCTGCTGCTGGGCAGCGCACGCTGCAATCAATTGCGGCAAAACCAGATCGCCCGATTGGCCGAAGTAATCGAGCCGTGGAGTGCCCTGCTCAAATTGCATCCCGGCCGTGCGAGCGAAGGCCTGTTTGCGATCAGCCCGACAATCGATGCCGGCCCGCGCTACCGCAACATGTTTCGCAACGAAGAACAGGCCGGATTGCTCGGCCTCGATCCGCAGCCGCTGGTGAACGCCATCGAAGCGCATTTGCAGCATCAGCACACCTCACCCCCCCTGCCAGTGCCGACCGGACTGAGCCTCGATACCCTGCAGCACCTGCATGCCACTTGGGGACAGGCCGCCGAGCGCAGTTTTCAGCGCACCGTCGGCCAGGGCCATCTGACCGTGTGTGTGGGCATGAGCGCTCTGCACTTCTACCTCGGTGGCGAGCGCAGCTTCAGCGAACTGCTCAAACATCCCGGAACGCGCTCGGCGAACTTCAGCAGCGCCGTGATCAAGGGTGAAAAAGACAGTTGGAGCCAGGCCTTCGACGCGGCACCGCAGAGCAAGGCTGATGAGTTTTTGCCGTACGAGGAAATCCAGTACGACCATTTGCCCGAGGATGAAAACGGCACGGACAGTACGCCGCACTACCCGACCCATGTCCTGCCGGTGATCAATCACAGCCCCGGCGGATACTGCCTGGCGTGGCCAAATGAAGTGCCCGCCGAGTTGCAGGCCGGAGAAATGCTCGGCATCCAGGACAGTGTCAGTCTGGGCTGGAGCATCGCGGTCATTCGCTGGATCCGCCAGGTACGCGGCGGCGGCACGCAAATGGGTATTGAACTGGTGGCGCCACATGCCCAGCCTTGCGGCCTGCAACTGGTGCGCTCGCGGGACGATCACAGTCAGTATTTGCGCGGACTATTGTTACCGGAGATCAGCGCGATCGATCTACCGGCAACCTTGCTGGCACCGCGCTTGCCGTTTCAGGAAGGCAACAAGGTGATGATCAACACCCAGGGCGAAGAGCACCGCGCCGGGCTGGATCGGCGGGTGGCGAGTACGCACAGCTTCAATCAGTTCGCTTATCGCTCGCTGGAGACTGCGCGCAATGGCGGGAGCGAGGAGGATTTTGATTCGTTGTGGAAGTCACTTTGAAGCAAAAGATCGCAGCCTGCGGCAGCTCCTACAGAAAAACGCATATTCCTCTGTAGGAACTGCCGCAGGCTGCGATCTTTTGATCTTAATTACAACTGCCCGTCGCGATCGCGGAAACCCAGCAGATACAGCACGCCATCCAGACCCAACGTCGAGATTGCCTGCTTCGCCGATTGTTTCACCAGCGGCTTGGCGCGGAACGCCACGCCCAGCCCGGCAATCGCCAGCATCGGCAAATCATTCGCGCCGTCGCCGACCGCGATGGTCTGTTCCAGACGCAAACCTTCCTTGTGCGCCAGCTCTTTGAGCAAATCAGCCTTGCGCTGCGCATCGACAATCGGCTCGATCGCCACGCCAGTACACTTGCCATCGACCACTTCCAGCTCGTTAGCAAACACGTAGTCGATGCCGAGTTTGGCTTGCAATTGCTTGGCGAAATAAGTGAAGCCACCGGACAGGATGGCGGTCTTGTAGCCCAGACGCTTGAGTTCGGCGAACAGTGTTTCGGCGCCCTCGGTCAGGCGCAGGGAAGCGCCGATCGAGTCGAGCACGCTGACATCCAGACCTTTAAGCAAAGCCAGACGTTCTTTGAAACTGGCGCGGAAATCCAGCTCACCGGCCATGGCGCGTTCGGTGATTTCAGATACCTGCTCGCCCACCCCGGCAGCCTTGGCCAGCTCGTCGATGACCTCGGCTTCGATCAGCGTCGAGTCCATGTCGAACACCGCCAGACGACGATTACGGCGGAACAGCGAATCTTCCTGGAAGGCGATGTCGACGTTCAGCTCTTGGGCAACGCTGAGGAATTCGGCACGCAGCGCCTGCGGATCAGCCGCTTCGCCACGCACGGAAAACTCGATGCAGCCCTTGCCCTTATCAGCCGGGGTGTCCAGCGGCATGCGACCCGACAGACGGTCGATGTGATCGATGTTCAAGCCATATTTGGCGGTGATCGAGCTGACGGCCTGCAACTGGCCGGCGGTGACTTTGCGGGTCAGCAAGGTAACGATGTGGCGTTTCTTGCCCTGATTGCCCACCCATTGCTGGTAATCCTCTTCGGACACCGGGGTGAAGCGCACCTGCTGGTCGAGCTCATAGCCCTTGAACAGGATGTCCTTGAGCACGGATTTACCCTGCTCGGAATCGGGGATTTCGACCAGGATGCCGAACGACAGGGTGTCGTGGATCACCGCCTGACCGATGTCGAGAATGTTCACACCACCTTGTGCCAGAACGCCGGTAATGGCCGCAGTCAGACCCGGACGGTCGACTCCCGTGATGTTAATCAGGACGATTTCGCGCAACGCGCACCCCCGCAACTGGAAAAAAACCGCATTCTACCCACTTTCAGTGACCATCGGGCACCGCGAGCGCTTTGCCGGTCTAGGGCCTGTCGCTATACTGCGCGTCAACTTCACGGACAAAAGAGCCGAGCTCAGTGAACCGGCCAACGCCAGTTAAAACCGATAACTTCTTCCTGCTGATCTTCCGTGCACTGCGCCACCGCCGTGTACCGATTGCATTGCGCATTGCCAGCCATAACGTGATCCTGGTCGCTCTGGCCCTGGTGATCTATGCCGGCGTGATGGGTTTGCAATTCAAGCAGGCCATGCACCAGCAGGCCGATGCGCTGGGCGAAAGCCTGACTACGCAGACCGCGACCTCTGCCACGGAGCTGTTGGTGTCCAACGACATCCTCAGCCTCAACGTGCTGCTCAACAACCTGACCAAGAACAAACTGGTGGCCCACGCGGCGATCTACAGCGTGGATAACCGCATCCTCGCCGAGTCCGGTCAGCGCCCCAAGCACAGCCTGCTGGGCGAAGCCGAGGGCATGTACGAGAGCAAGATCACTTTCCAGGACGTCACTGCCGGGCAACTGCGCATCAGTCTGGACATGGATCAGTTTCAGCAGCCGATGACCATCAGCCTGCAAAGTATGGGCATTCTCAGCGGGATCCTGTTGGCGCTGTCGCTGGCCCTGAGCCTGCGCATGGGCCGCTACCTGTCGACGCCGTTGCTGCAACTGCGCGTCTGGTTGCGCCGCATCGACGAACACACGCCGGGCATCGACCGTCAGGATGAAATCGGCGATCTGGCGCGTCAGCTGCACGCCAACTACGCGCCGGAGCCTGCACCTGAACCGGAGCCGGAGCCGGAATTCGAGGACGAAGAAGACGAGCCGGAATTCGAGGTGCGCAACTTGCGTGATCCGAGTTTCGACGAAACCCGTCCGATGGCCGCGCAGAAGCCTGCACCGCGACATCTGGTCAGCACCGTCGAAGACGATGATGACGATGACGCATTCGCCGACCTGCGCGACGAGTCGCTCAATGGCGCGCCACAACCTGTCGTCCGCCAACCGTCACCAAGCGTGCCGCAGCACACCGCCGTGCTGGCCGTGCAACTGGGCTCGCAGGAGCAACTGCGCCGCTTGCCACGGGCACGTCTGGAAGAGTTGCAGGAGCGCTATCGCGACTGCCTCGACCAGGCCGCTTCGCTGTATCAGGGCGAAATCGAAACCCTGAACGACGGCAGCACGCTGATGCTGTTTCACACCGAAGACAGTGGCGATGATTACCTGACCAACGCGATCTGCTGCGGCGAGCTGCTGCGCGCGCTGGGCCATCAGCTGCAGATTGAGGTCGCGGACAGCGGCATCACCCTGCAATTGCAACTGGGCCTGACCTTGGGCGATGAATTGTTCGGCCTGAGCCAGATCGATCTGCTGCTGACCGATTCGGCACAGGACGCACTGGCCTTGTCGCAGCACAGCCGCAACCTGCTGCTGGTTGAGCGCAAGATCAGTGATGACGCGCTGATTCGCCAGCGTGCGCGGATCCGCCCGATTGCCAGCCCTGAGGGTGCCTGCTGTGTAGAGCGGTTGATGGAGCCTTATCCGTCGATGCTGGAACGGCAACTGGCGCGGATGCATGAGCGTCGGGCTTAAGTTGTAGGAGCTGCCGAAGGCTGCGATCTTTTCGCTGCTAAACATAAGGCTCGCAGACGAGTGATTGTCTGCGGGCTTTTTTGTAGGTAATAGAAAAGCCCCTCACCCTAGCCCTCTCCCGGAGGGAGAGGGAACCGATCCGGGAATACTGAAGACCTACAGCGACTTGAACGCCCAGCGGTGAATCCATAATCGCCAAGATCTTTCAGGTCGATATATAACGCCAGACACCACGGTCGCCCCTGCTCTACCGAATCCATAATCGCCAAGCTCTTTCAGGTCGATGCATAGCGCCAGACACCTCGGTCGGCTCCCTCTCCCTCTGGGAGAGGGCTGGGGTGAGGGGCTTTTGATCTTGCCTACCAAACCCCAGACACAACAAAGCCCGCACAAGGCGGGCCCTGTTCTGACTCGGTCCAGGCTTAGAAGCGGAACACTTCCATATCTGTCCGAATCGGCGAGGCCATCGGAATCTTCGGCTGCTTCTCGGCTTCCGCTGCTGGCGCCGCCGGCTTCGGTGCCGATTTACGCGGCGCCTCGGCCACCGGCGGCTGATTGGCCAACGGCTTCAGCGCCACCGACAATTGCTCGGCCAGACGCTGCAGCAAAATACCCTGTGCCTGCACCTGCGAAGCCGTACTGCCGGCATGCAGCTCTTGCAGGTGAACGATGCGGTTATCGCGCACCTGACCACGACGGTCGATCAAACGCCATTGCGCATCAAGTATCGCCGGTTGTTTCTGGCCAGAGTCCAGACGCGTAATGGTCAACAACACCTGCACATCCGGAGTGAACCCCGTTGTGGCCGGTGCCAGCACTACACGTTGGCTGTCCAGATGGCCAGCGACCTGACGCATCAGCAACTGATCGATATCCGACGAAAGGCTGCCAGCCCAACGACCGTCGGTCGCCGCTTGCAGACTGCCGTCTGGTTGACGTTGCAGTAATGTTTCACGTTGCAGGTAATCGGCTACGACTACCGGGCCTAACAAAACCGCCATGCCTGCGCTTTGCGCAGGCTGAACCGGACTTCCGCTGTCCAGTTGATACAGCGACACCGGCTGGTGAACGCTGCAACCCGCCAGGCCCAAAACGCCGGCGAGCAGGAAAATAAGGGGGCGCAGAGCTGTCATCATCCCGTCCAGGTGGCCGCCACAAGGCTGACCACAGTGAAAATACTCAATAAATATGAAGAACGCTCAGCCACGCCGGCGCTTGGAAAGGCCATATCATCCGTGAATATGCGTTCCGACTCCAGCGCCAAAGCGTCGATCTACGCGTTAAATCGTGGATCGACGCCTCTAGGACGCCTAATTGAGGTTTTCGACGAGCAGCGCATCCACTCTCTGGAAGCCCCTTGGAAGCTTATTGCCACGACGTCCACGTTCACCTTTGTAGTGTTCGAGGTCGTCGGCCTTCAGCGACAGGGTGCGTTTTCCGGCCTGCAGCACCAACGTGGCGCCTTCCGGAATGACCGCGATGTCCGTGACATATTCTTCGCGACTGGCCACGCGCTCACCGGAAATACCGATGATCTTGTTGCCTTTGCCCTTACCTAATTGTGGCAGATCGCTGATTTTGAAGATCAGCAGGCGACCTTCGGTCGTGACCGAGGCCAGCCAGTTGTGCTCACGATCAGCTACCGGACGCGGCGCGATGACTTTGGCGTTGTTCGGCAGGCTCAACAGGGCTTTACCGGCCTTGTTCTTGGCTTGCAGGTCTTCGCCTTTGACCACGAAGCCGTAACCGGCGTCGGAGGCGATCACGTACAACGCATCGTCTTCCGGCATCAGCACACACTCGAACGAGGCGCCCGGCGGCGGCGTCAGACGACCGGTCAACGGTTCACCCTGACCACGCGCCGACGGCAACGTGTGCGCGGCGACCGAATAGCTGCGGCCGGTAGAGTCAATCACCACGGCAGACTGGTTGGAGCGCCCCGCCGCCGAGGTCTTGAAGCCGTCGCCGGCCTTGTACGACAGGCCGGTAGCATCAATGTCATGACCTTTGGCCGAACGGATCCAGCCTTTTTCCGACAGCACCACGGTGACTTTCTCGTTCGGCAGCAGATCGTGCTCGGTCAGCGCCTTGGCTTCTGCACGCTCGACGATTGGCGAGCGACGGTCATCGCCGTAAGTTTCAGCGTCTTTCAGCAGTTCGGTGCGCACCAGCTTCTTCAGCTTGGCTTCGCTGCCCAGCAGCGCTTGCAGCTTGGCTTGTTCCTTGAGCAGTTCGTCCTGCTCGTCGCGCAACTTCATCTCTTCCAGTCGCGCCAACTGCCGCAGACGGGTGTCGAGGATGTAGTCGGCCTGAATTTCGCTGAGGGCGAAACGCTCGATCAGCTTGGCCTTCGGATGCTCCTCGGTGCGGATGATGTGGATCACTTCATCGAGGTTGAGGTAGGCAATCAACAAACCGTCCAACAGGTGCAGACGACGCTCGACCTTGTCGAGGCGGAATTGCAGGCGGCGACGCACGGTCAGCACGCGGAATTCCAGCCACTCGACCAGCAAGGCACGGAGGTTTTTCAGCTGTGGTTTGCCGTCCAGACCGATGATGTTGACGTTGACCCGGTAGGTCGACTCCAGCTCGGTGCTGGCGAACAGGTGCTGCATCAGCGCTTCGTGATCGACGCGGCTGTTGACCGGAATGATCACGATGCGGCACGGGTTTTCGTGGTCGGATTCGTCGCGCAGGTCAGCGATCTGCGGGGCTTTTGACGGCTTGGCCTGCATCAGCGCGGCGATCTGCTCCAGCACCTTGGCACCGGACACCTGGTGCGGCAGCGCGGTGACGATGATGTCGCCGTCCTCGACGTGGTACACGGCGCGCATGCGCACCGAGCCCTTGCCGGTTTCGTACATCTTCAGCAGGTCGGCGCGCGGGGTGATGATTTCTGCTTCGGTCGGATAGTCCGGGCCTTGAATGTGTTCGCAGAGTTGCTCGACCGTGGCTTTCGGCTCATCGAGCAGGCGCACGCACGCGGTGGCGACTTCGCGCAGGTTGTGCGGCGGCACGTCGGTGGCCATGCCCACGGCGATACCGGTGGTGCCGTTGAGCAGAATGTTCGGCAGGCGCGCCGGCAGCACCAGCGGCTCCTGCAGGGTGCCGTCGAAGTTCGGCCCCCAGTCGGCAGTGCCCTGGCCGAGTTCGCTGAGCAGCACTTCGGAATAACGCGACAGACGCGCTTCGGTGTAACGCATGGCGGCGAAGGACTTCGGATCGTCCGGCGCACCCCAGTTACCCTGACCGTCGACCAGCGTATAGCGATAGCTGAATGGCTGGGCCATCAGCACCATCGCTTCGTAGCACGCCGAGTCACCGTGCGGGTGGAATTTACCGAGCACGTCGCCGACGGTACGCGCCGACTTCTTGTGCTTGGAATCGGCGTCCAGGCCCAACTCGCTCATCGCATAAATGATGCGACGCTGCACCGGTTTCAGGCCGTCGCCGATATGCGGCAAGGCACGGTCCATGATCACGTACATGGAGTAGTTGAGGTAGGCACTTTCGGTGAAGTCGGCCAGCGAGCGGCGTTCTACACCGTCCAGGCTGAGATCAAGGGGGTTGCTCATGCAGGCCTCATCGGTTCGTTGTCTGGCGCAGCAGCATGGTGCCACCGCGCTGAGTAAATTCAAGTTTGTTCAGGGCGCTCATGCCGAGCAACACCTGATCGCCATGCAGCCCCGGCGCCACCAGTGCGCGGACGTCGCGCAGCACGATGTCGCCCAGTTGCAGGCGGTCGATTTTGGTCCGGTAGCCCTGGCTCAGGCCGTTGGCCGTGCTCAGGGTCACACCGAAACCTTCTTCCAGTTTCAAACGCTTGGCCAGATCCGCCGGGATCGCCACATCGGTCGCGCCGGTGTCGAGCATGAACTCCACCGGCTCACCGTTGATCTGACCGCTGGCGACAAAATGCCCTTGGGCGTTGCCGGCCAGCTTCACCTCGATAAAACCTTCGCCCTGCTCCGAACTGACGACGACGTTCGGATTCTGCTGACGTTGCTCCCACTGGCCGAAAAACCGCGTCGCCAGAAACAGCGCCGCGCACCACGCCAGAATCATCAGCACCCGACCGGCGCTCTTGCCCGGCGGCTGTTGACTCATGGCTTGGCGCTCCAGCCGCCATCAGGTGCGGCGAAGCGCCAGACGATCGGCCGAACCTCACCGTCGGCCCGCGGGCCGAAATTATTGTCGACGCCGACCCATGCACCATCAGCGTCAACGATCAGCGCCTCTTCCAGCCCGAAGTTCTGCGAATAACGGCGGTGGGCCTGTAACAGTTCAGCGGCGTACGACCAGCAACGCTCGACCTTGGCGGTCTGCGCATCGCGCCGACAAATCTGGAAAGCGTTGCGCTCAAGGGTAAACAATTTGCCGTTGAACAACGAAAGGTCGGAAAAGTCTCGGTCGACCGCTCTAGCCTTGGGGAACTGCGGCGGCTGCATTTCCTTGCCGCCCTCGCTGAGCAGCACGCAACGACCGTCGCAATCCCACACTGTCTGCTGGCGCTTGATCAGCAGCAAGCCACGGCTTTGCCGCTCGGCGGCCAGCCACATCTGATCGCCCGCCGGGCTGATCGCCAGGCCTTCGAAAATCGCATTGAAATGCAGGAGCATGCCGCTGGCCCGCGCTTCGCGAACCATCATCGGCGAGATCTTCAGCCAGTTGACCGGGCCGCTGACGGGCACCTGCAAGACCGCCGCATGGCCCTCGCTGACAATGTAGCGATTGCCGGTGCTGTCGCAACTGATGCCTTCGAAATCCAGGTCGCCACCGCGCACGAACGATGCGGCCCAATTGCGCGAGCGCAACCCCCACGGTAGACCGGTCTCCGGCACCAGGGGCACGTCGATGTGCAAGGCTTCGGCCTGCCAGACCTGATCGGCGGTATTGAGCCGATAGATCTGATCATCATCGCGGTCCGACACCGTCCACAACTCGCCGCCACACATGGCCAGCCCCGACAGGTTACCGCCGCGCATGCCGTCGACGGGGTGTTCGGAGAGCACGCGCAATTCCTGCAAAGGCTCGGCCGACACGCTCATCACACTCAGCAGCAACACACCCGCCAAGGCCCAGCCAAACCGCATCAGGCCAGCACCTCGGCGAGGTTGCCTTTGGATTCGAGCCAGGTCTTGCGGTCACCGGCGCGTTTCTTCGCCAGCAGCATGTCCATCATTTCCGAGGTTTCGGCAAAATCCTCGCCCAGCGTCAACTGCACCAGACGTCGCGTGTTCGGGTCCATGGTGGTTTCACGCAGCTGCGGCGGGTTCATCTCACCCAGACCTTTGAATCGGGTGACCTGCGGTTTGCCGCGTTTCTTCTCGGCGACCAGGCGGTCGAGAATGCCGTCGCGCTCGGCTTCGTCGAGAGCGTAGTAGATCTCTTTGCCCAAATCGATGCGGTACAGCGGCGGCATGGCGACGTAGACGTGACCGGCATCCACCAGCGGGCGGAAATGCTGGACGAACAACGCGCAGAGCAAGGTCGCGATGTGCAGACCGTCGGAGTCGGCGTCGGCGAGGATGCAGATCTTGCCGTAACGCAACTGGCTCATGTCCGCCGCGCCCGGGTCGACACCGATGGCCACGGCGATGTTGTGCACTTCCTGACTGGCCAACACTTCACTGCCGTCGACTTCCCAGGTGTTGAGGATCTTGCCGCGCAACGGCAGGATCGCCTGGAACTCTTTGTCCCGCGCTTGCTTGGCGGAACCGCCGGCGGAATCACCTTCGACCAGAAACAGTTCGGAACGCATCGGATCCTGCCCGGCGCAGTCGGCCAGTTTGCCCGGCAACGCGGGGCCTTGAGTGACGCGTTTACGCTCGACCTTCTTACTCGCCTTGAGACGACGACCGGCGTTATTGATTGCCAGCTCAGCCAGGGCCAGACCGGTTTCCGGGTTGGCGTTGAGCCACAGGCTGAACGCATCCTTGACCACACCGGAGACAAACGCCGCCGCTTCACGGGACGACAGACGCTCTTTGGTCTGGCCGGAGAATTGCGGCTCCTGCATTTTCATCGACAGGACGAACGCGATGCGCTCCCAGACGTCTTCCGGCGCCAGCTTCACGCCGCGCGGCAGCAGACTGCGGAATTCGCAGAACTCGCGCATGGCGTCGAGCAAACCCTGACGCAAACCGTTGACGTGGGTACCGCCCTGCGCCGTCGGGATCAGGTTGACGTAGCTTTCCTGCACCGCGTCGCCACCTTCCGGCAGCCACAGCAGCGCCCAGTCGACCGCTTCTTTATTACCGGCGAAAGCGCCGCAGAACGGCTCGTTCGGCAGGCGTTCGAATTCGCTGACGGCGTCGACCAGATACGAGCGCAGGCCGTCTTCGTAGTGCCACTCGACTTTCTCGCCGGTGCCTTTGTCTTCGAAGCTGACCAAAAGGCCCGGGCACAACACAGCCTTGGCCTTGAGCACGTGCTTGAGGCGGCTGATGGAGAATTTCGGTGAATCGAAATACTTCGGATCCGGCGCGAAGTACACGCTGGTGCCGGTGTTGCGCTTGCCGACGGTGCCGACGATTTCCAGCTCGGTGGCTTTGTAGCCATCGGCGAACGTCATCTGGTATTCGTTGCCGTCACGCTTTACGCGCACGCGCACTTCGGTCGACAAGGCGTTGACCACGGAAATACCCACACCGTGCAAACCGCCGGAGAACTGGTAGTTCTTGTTGGAAAACTTGCCGCCCGCGTGGAGTTTGGTGAGGATCAGTTCGACGCCCGATACGCCCTCTTCCGGGTGGATATCGACCGGCATGCCACGGCCGTCATCGCTGACTTCCAGCGAGTGATCGGCGTGCAGGATGACCTGCACCGATTTGGCGTGGCCAGCCAGGGCTTCGTCGACACTGTTGTCGATGACTTCCTGGGCGAGGTGGTTCGGCCGACTGGTGTCGGTGTACATGCCGGGGCGTTTGCGCACCGGGTCGAGGCCCGAGAGGACTTCGATGGCGTCGGCGTTATAAGAGCTAGCGCTGGGAGTGGCCATAGGGTCTCGTCGTCAGTCATTCATGAAATAGGGGCAAGACTTCACAGTGCGGTGAAATCGATTGCCTGATACACATCGGCACCAATGCCGGCAAAACTCAGCAACGCCGGCAATTGCCCGGCAAAGCCTTGGAAACTGTGGTCGCCGCCGGCCTGAATGCGCAAGGCACAGGCGCGGTAATACTGCTGGGCGAGGCGATAATCCAGTGTTTCATCGCCGGTCTGCAACCACACCTGATAACGCTGGGCGTCCTGAGGCGCCGGCACTTCCAGTTCGGCCAGGGCCGTGACGTGGTCGTGGGTCAATTCCCAGGTTTCATCGGTATACAGGTTTTTCTGTGTGCCCAGATAGCCGTCGAACATCCGGTGCGGGCTGACCGCCGGGTTGACCAGCAGGGCTTTCAGGCCATGGCGCTCGGCCAAGTGAGTCGCATAGTAGCCGCCGAGTGAGCTTCCCACCAGCAGCGGGCTGCCCAGTTCGGCAATCGCTTGTTCCAACTGACCGATGGCTTCACGCGGGTGGTGATGCAAGGCCGGAACACGCAGTTTGTCGCTCAAACCCAGCTGCTCCATCACGGAGACCAGCTGGCAAGCCTTTTTCGAGGCCGGGGCGCTGTTGAAACCGTGGATATAGAGGATCGAACCGGACATTTGAGCTCCCTGGGTGTCGGTTTGGGTTTGCGGAGTTTACAGGGAGAGAAGAGCGGATTGGGGGTGGTTTCGAGAAATTGGTTATTCAGCAGGGGCGGCCCTCACCCTAGCCCTCTCCCAAAGGGAGAGGGGACTGAATGGGGAATATTCAAGAACTACACCGACCTGAAAGTGATTGGGCGAATCCATAATCGACTCGGTATTTCAGGTCGGCGCATGACGCAATACACCTCGGTCGGCTCCCTCTCCCTCTGGGAGAGGGCTGGGGTGAGGGGCTCTTGATCGAAAATCAGTAACCTTCGGAACCGTAATCAACGGTAAAAGCAAATCCAGTCACACGCTCAACGCCGGTTTCAATTCGCCCATCCGGCAACAACCGCAACCACCGATACCCCGGCGCCTGCTCCCCCACCTTAAAATCCGCACTCCCCGGCTCGAACTGAATGCAGGTCGAAGGCGAAGCCATCAAGCGCACGCCATTGCGCTCACGATCAATCTCCTGATGCACATGCCCCCACAACACCGCGCGAGCCTGTGGAAAACGATCCAGCACCTCGAAAAACGCCTCGGGATTGCGCAAACCAATCGGCTCCATCCACGCGCAACCGATCGACACCGGGTGATGATGAAAACAAACCAGATGATGGCGCTCCGGCGCTTCGCTCAGGGAGCGGGCCAGCAGCTGCAATTGATCATCCTGAAGATACCCCGGCACCGAACCCGGCACCGCCGAATCCAGCAGCGTCACCCGCCAGTTACCAATATCGACTACCGACTCCAGCAACGCGCTCTGCACGGCGGCCTGGGCCATGATCATCGGTTCGTCGTGATTGCCGGGAATCCAGCGCGCCGGGGCAGCGATCTGCGCGCTCATCTGGCGAAACTGCTGATACGACGCCAGCGTGCCGTCCTGCGAGATATCGCCGGTGGCCAGAATCAGGTCGATCTGCGGCTGCTGCTCCAGCACCAACTCGATCACCTGTTGCAGGCTCTCGCGGGTGTTCATGCCCAGCAGCGTACCGTGCGCTTCAGCGAACAGATGGCTGTCGGACAACTGCACCAGCAGCGGCGAATCGGCGGAGGTCAACGTGGATACGCTCGGCAAGGCGCTCTCCCAAGGCAAAAGCACGGAATCGATAGTGGCGCAATTATGCTGGGGGATCACTGAAAGAGGAAACTGCCGAACCGGACGCAGTTCACAACTAGCGTACGACTTCGTACTCGTGCCCCAACGCCAGGCAATGACTCAGCCATTCCCCCAGGAACAGATTGAGCTGGGCCTTTTCATCTGGCTGATGCATGGCCGCGTTCGGGTAAGGATAGATGCCGCGAAAGCGTCGTGCATGTTCGGCGCTGACCACTTCGGCCATGCGCGCGTCGTGATAGACCTGCACTTCCAGTTGCGGCACCGGCAGCCACGGCAGGCTGTGTTCCTGACGCACTTGCAACGTTGTGGTGTATGGGCAGGTTTGCAGCACTTCGAGGGCCAGCACGCCGAGCATCTGCTCGCCCTGGGTCACGGCGATGCGCCGCGCCTCGGGCTCGTTGCGCATGTCCGGCAGCAGTCGCATCAGGCGCGCGTAGTTGGCCTCGCAGGCGGCTTGCAGCCCCGCGAGGTCGACTCGATAACGATCGCGCAACTTGTTTACGACCATAACCCCCTCACTTCGGCGCGGTTCAGCGCCAGCCACTGCAAAGCGATGATGCTCGCCGCGTTGGCAATGCGACCGTCACGGACGGCCTGCAAGGCATCTTCAAAGGCCCAGACCGTGACGCGGATATCTTCTGCCTCTTCTTCCAGGCCATGCAGGCCGCCAACGCCGTCAGTGCTGCAACGCCCCAGATACAAATGCACGAACTCGTTGCTGCCGCCCGGCGACGGGAAATACTTGGTCATCGGCCACAGGGCCTTGATGTCCAGCCCAGCTTCCTCCTGCGCCTCGCGGTGAGCAACTTCTTCCGGCACTTCGGCCTTGTCGATCAGACCAGCGACCAGTTCGACCAGCCACGGGTTGTCGGTCTTGCCCATGGCGCCGACGCGAAACTGCTCGATCAACACCACCTCGTCGCGCTGCGGATCGTAAGGCAGCACACACACGGCATCGTGGCGTACAAAGACTTCACGGTTGATCTCGCGGCTCATGCCACCGGCGAACAATTCATGACGCAGGTGCAAACGGTCGAGTTTGTAAAAACCCTCGTAGCAGCGCTCGCGTCGCACGACGTCGACGGTGGTCGGAATGGCGTTGGCAAAATCAGTCATGAGCATCCTCTTTACTGCAGATCCATTACGAGTTGCCGCTTGTTACTGGCAACCTCGACTTCGCGCCATCCTAACGCGCCCGCACCGTTTGATGCAGCCCCTTTACCGTCAGCGGGATGGACGGTGGAGGCGAAACCCACTCTAATTAGCTTAGTGGCGAACTGACTGCTTCTGCGAGAGTCGAAGCGGATATCTTTTTGCCTTCCCCTGCTTTCGAAAGGACGCCCATGTCGCTTTTCAAAATTGCCTCCGTGGCCGCCATTGCCCTGACTCTGGGTGCGTGCGCCAGCCTGTTCCAGCCCAACTACCGCACGCCGCTGGAAACCACCCGCGATGCATCGGAACAACTGAAACCGGGCTGTTCCAACCCTGATTGCCCACTGGTGAACATCGACACCCTGCGCTTCCCGGCCGAACCTGCGCTGGACGGCATCATCGAAAAACGCCTGCTGCAAATGACCCGCACCGAGAAAAACGCCCAGGTAGCGCCAACCCTGGCGGCCTATCGCGAGCAGTTTCTGGCCAGTGCCGGCCCGCGCAACAGCAGCTACCTGCAAGCGAAAGTACGCGAGCAGCATGACGGCTTGGTGATCATCGAGGTGTCGAGCTACCTCGACACCGGCGGTGCGCATGGCACCCCGGGGCGCGGTTTCATCAACTATTCGCGCCAGCAGCACAAGGTGCTGAACCTGTCCGACATGCTCGTGCCGGGTCAGGAAGAGGCGTTCTGGAAAGCGGCGCAGGTCGCGCACAACAGTTGGTTGATCAGCACCAAGCTCGATCAGGAGCCGGAGTTCGTGGCGAACTGGCCGTTCGTGAAGACCCCGAACGTGGCGCTGACCTATGGCGGCGTGATCCTCAAGTACGACGTGACCACCATCGCGCCTTACGCGCTGGGCCACGTCGAACTGAAGATTCCTTATCCGCGTCTGAACGGCATTCTCAAGCCCGAGCTGTTTCCCGGCCGTAACTGAAGGCCCGGCCGAGCACTAGTTGCAATAGCCCTGCCAGCACCAGCGCCGGCAGGGTTGCGCCGACATCCGGATACAGATTCGCCAGCAAGTGGTAGGTGCTCACACCACCCAGCCACGCTAACAACGCCGGCCAGCGCAATGCCGCCAAAGCGACCTGAGCGCTGCGCTTGCGCAGGATGAAGTGATCCACCAGCACCACGCCGAACAGCGGCGCAAACACCGAGCCGATCAGCAGCAGGAAATTCTGGTACTGCGCCAACGGCGCCAGCAGGGCGATCAGCGTGCAGATCACGCCAATGGCCAAGGCCAGATGCTCGACTTTCAGGCGCAACAGAATCCCGCTGGAAACCGCTGCCGAGTGAATGTCGGCGAAGGCGTTTTCCGACTCATCCAGCAGAATCAGCAACAGCGGAATGCCCAGACCTGCACCGGCCAGTGCCAGCAGCAACGCATTGACTTCACCGCTCGGCGCGAACGCAAGCGTGTAAGCGACGCCAAGGCTCATCAGCCAGAAGTTGCCGATAAAGAAACCAACCGCAGTGCCACCAAAAACATTCTTCGCACGCTTGCCGAATCGCGAGTAGTCGGCGATCAGCGGCAGCCACGACAGCGGCATCGCAATGGCAATGTCAAAGCCCACAGCGAATGGCATCGAACCGTCACCGGCACGCGACCAGAGATCGGCCAGATCGGCTTTGGCAAACAGGTTCCAGGTCAGCCACAGGCACGCCGCCAACAGCAGCCAGATGCCCCACTTGCGCAGGATCTGCCGCACAAAAGTCAGCGGCCCGCTAACAGCAAGCAACGTCGCCAGCGCGCCGAAAAACAGTGTCCACAAAACCGGGTTCGACCACAGCGAACCTTCGCTGAACGCGCGGGTGCCGAGCAGGCTGGCAGCGTCGCGCATGACGATGATTTCGAACGAGCCCCAACCAATCAGTTGCAGCAGGTTGAGCAGCGCCGGCAGGCTCGCGCCTTTGCTGCCGAGGCTGAGTTTCAGCGCGGCCATCGAGGACAGACCGGTGTCGCTGCCGATCACGCCAACGGCGGCCAGCAACAGTACGCCGACCAACGTGCCGAGGAAAATCGCCAGCAGCGAACCGGACAGGCCCAGACCTGGCGCGAGTAATGCGCCGGTCTGCAAAACCATCAGGCCGATGCCGAGGGAGAACCACAAGGAAAACAGATCGCGACCACCGAATACACGCTTGTCGGCGGGTACGGCGAGGTCGGGGGAATAAGTGCTGGGTTGAATGCTCAAGGGTGTTATCTCAGAGGGACACTTGTTGTGATCGTTCCCACGCTCCGCGTGGGAATGCCTCTAGGGACCAGTGACGCGGAGCGTCACGGGCTGCATTCCCACGCAGAGCGTGGGAACGATCAGTACGGGCTCAAACCTTTTTGTACAGCTGACTGCCTTCCTTCTTGAACCGCTCGGCCTGTTCCGCCAGGCCTTGGGCGACGTCCACGTCGACCGCGTCGATCCGCTGGTTGGCCGCATACTCGCGGACTTCCTGAGTGATCTTCATCGAGCAGAATTTCGGCCCGCACATCGAACAGAAATGCGCGACCTTCGCCGAATCCTTCGGCAGGGTTTCATCGTGATACGAACGCGCGGTATCCGGATCCAGACCCAGGTTGAACTGATCCTCCCAACGGAACTCGAAACGCGCCTTGCTCAAGGCGTTGTCGCGAATCTGTGCGCCCGGATGCCCTTTGGCCAAGTCCGCTGCGTGCGCGGCGATCTTGTAAGTGATGATCCCGGTCTTCACGTCATCCTTGTTCGGCAGACCCAAGTGTTCCTTCGGCGTCACGTAGCAGAGCATCGCGCAACCGAACCAGCCGATCATCGCCGCACCGATACCCGAGGTGATGTGGTCGTAGCCCGGCGCAATGTCGGTGGTCAGCGGGCCGAGGGTGTAGAACGGCGCCTCATCGCAGCACTCCAACTGCTTGTCCATGTTCTCTTTGATCAACTGCATCGGCACGTGGCCCGGGCCTTCGATCATGGTTTGCACGTCGTGTTTCCAGGCGATCTTGGTCAGTTCGCCGAGGGTTTCCAGTTCGCCGAATTGAGCAGCATCGTTGGCGTCGGCAATCGACCCCGGACGCAAGCCATCACCCAGCGAGAAGCTGACGTCATAGGCTTTCATGATTTCGCAGATTTCTTCGAAATGCGTGTAGGCGAAGTTTTCCTTGTGATGCGCCAGGCACCACTTGGCCATGATCGAACCGCCACGGGAAACGATACCGGTCACGCGTTTGGCGGTCAGCGGCACGTAACGCAGCAGCACGCCGGCGTGAATGGTGAAGTAGTCGACGCCCTGCTCGGCCTGCTCGATCAGCGTGTCGCGGAACAGCTCCCAGGTCAGGTCTTCGGCCGCGCCGCCGACTTTTTCCAGCGCCTGATAGATCGGCACTGTGCCGATCGGCACCGGCGAGTTACGGATGATCCACTCGCGGGTTTCGTGAATGTGCTTGCCGGTGGACAAGTCCATGATGTTGTCCGCGCCCCAGCGAATGCCCCAGGTCAGTTTCGCCACTTCTTCTTCGATGGACGAACCCAACGCGCTGTTGCCGATATTGCCGTTGATCTTCACCAGGAAGTTACGGCCGATGATCATCGGTTCCAGTTCGGTGTGGTTGATGTTGGCCGGAATGATTGCGCGGCCACGGGCGATCTCTTCACGGACAAATTCAGGGGTGATGATTTTCGGCACGCTGGCGCCGAAGCTGTGACCCGGGTGTTGCTGATCCAGCAGGCCGGCGGCGCGGGCCACCTCAAGCTTCATGTTTTCGCGGATGGCGACGAATTCCATCTCGGGCGTGATGATGCCCTGACGCGCATAGTGCATTTGCGTGACGTTGGCCCCAGCCTTGGCGCGGCGCGGGTTGTTGACGTGGGCAAAGCGCAGCTTGGTCAGTTCCGGATCGGCGAGGCGCTCGCGACCAAAGTTGGAACTCAGACCCGCCAGGCGCTCGGTGTCGCCACGGTCATCGATCCACGCCGAACGCACATCGGCCAGGCCTTTGCGTACGTCGATCACCACGTTCGGATCGGTGTAGGGGCCCGAGGTATCGTAAACGGTGACCGGTGCGTTGATTTCACCGCCGAAGTCAGTCGGGGTCACATCAAGGGTGATTTCGCGCATCGGCACGAGGATGTCCGGGCGCGAGCCCTGAACGTAGACTTTTTGCGAACGGGTGAACGGCTTGACCGATTGCTCGTCGACCTTGGCCGAGTCACTCAGGTTGATCGCGTTTTTTGATTTTGTAGTCATCACGGGCTCTCCAGACAGCATCCAGGCAGTGGATTGTCGGAGCAGAACCTGAAAGGCACGGACGCACCAGGACCGGTGCTGTGCATCGTCGTCGAGCGTTCGATTGTCGAACAATTTCCCGGACGAAGCACAAGAGGACTCGCCGGGTGACGAGAAATCTTGTTCCCTACGCAGGCGCTAACCTGATCAGGTTCAACGGGATCCGAAATTATTCGATCTCAGCCTCATAGCAAGGCACCCCGACAAGAACCCGGCCAGTCTAGACACAACCGGCAAAGAACGCCAACACCGCAGCAAACACCATGATGAATGGCGCAAATACACAGGTTGGGCCGATTGTTGTGATCGATTTGCGCAACTACACTCGCTTTGCCCCGCCACGCCTTGACGCTGCGGGGCTTGCGCCTTACCTTTGGCGCCCGGATTACTTCCATAATATTAATGCTAGGGATCGCCTCATGCTGCGCAAACTCTCACTGGCTGTTGCCGTGTCTTGTGCGTCCAACGCAATGGCCTGGGCAGCAGAAGCGCCCTTGTCGACCAAAACCGATCTGGTCAGCGTCTATCAGGAAGCGGTCGACAACAATGCCGACCTGGCCGCCGCCCGCGCTCAGTACGGTGCGCAGAAAGAAGTCGTGCCACAGGCCCGCGCCGGTCTGCTGCCGAACCTGTCGGGCGGTGCCGAAGTGGCCAATGTGCGCACGTCGATCGATCAACCCTCGGCCACTGCCAATCGCAGCGCTCACTCTTATCAAGCGACTCTGGCCCAGCCATTGTTCCGCGCCGATCGCTGGTTCCAGTACCAGGCCGCGAAGGACGTCAACGAGCAAGCCGCCCTGCAACTGTCGGCGACTGAGCAGAACCTGATCCTGCAATCGGCCGAAAGCTATTTCAACGTGCTGCGCAGCCAGGACAACCTCGCCTCGACCAAGGCCGAAGAAGCCGCGTTCAAGCGCCAACTCGACCAGTCCAACGAACGCTTCGATGTCGGCCTGTCGGACAAGACCGACGTGCTGCAATCGCAAGCCAGTTACGACACCGCACGGGCCAACCGCATCGTTGCCCAGCGTCAGGTCGATGATGCCTTCGAAGCGCTGATCACCCTGACCAACCGCCAGTACAACTCGATTCAGGGCATCGTCCATACGCTGCCGATCCTGCCGCCGGCGCCGAACGATGCCAAGGCGTGGGTCGACACAGCGGCGAAACAGAACCTTAACCTGCTGGCGAGCAACTTCGCCGTCAGCTCGGCCGAAGAAACGTTGAAGCAGCGCAAGGCCGGCCATTTGCCAACCCTCGACGCCGTGGCCAAATACGAAAAGGGTGACAACGATGCGCTGGGATTTGCCAATCCGAACTCGTTCGGCACGCCTTATCACGGCAACGTCGAGCAGAGCACAGTCGGCTTGCAACTGAACATCCCGATCTACAGCGGCGGGTTGACCAGCTCGCAAGTGCGCCAGTCGTATGAGCAACTGAATCAGAGCGAACAACAGCGCGAATCCCTACGCAGGCAGATCGTCGAGAACACCCGCAACCTGCACCGTGCGGTGAACACCGACGTCGAGCAAGTGCAGGCGCGTCGTCAGTCGATCATTTCCAACCAGAGCGCAGTGGAAGCCACCGAGATCGGTTATCAGGTCGGTACGCGCAACATCGTTGACGTGCTCGATGCGCAGCGTCAGCTGTACACCTCGGTGCGCAATTACAACAACACGCGTTATGACTACATCCTCGACAACCTGCGTTTGAAGCAGGCGGCGGGGACACTGAACCCGGGTGACCTGGAAGATCTGCGGCGGTATCTGAAGGCCGATTACAACCCAGACAAGGATTTCCTCCCGCCGGATCTGGCCAAGGCCGCCGAGGCGCAGCTCAAGGCCCGGCCTTAAGCCTTAAAAACAAAAGATCGCAGCCTCCGGCAGCTCCTACAGGAAACGGATTCCAATGTAGGAGCTGCCGAAGACTGCGATCTTTTTGCTTAATTGATCAATCTTCCCAAGCCATCCAGCAAGCGCTGCAACGCGCCCTGATTGCGGCGCATCACCGCCAGCCCGGCGTCGGCCATACGCTGCGCATCACGCGGCAATTCGAACAAGCGCTGCACCTCCACCGCCAGCCCTTCGGCATCATCCACTTCGGCCAACGCTCCGGCTTCACGCATTTGCGCGGCGATGTCGAGGAAGTTGAACAGGTGCGGGCCGCTGATCACCGGTTTGGCCAAGGCTGCCGGCTCCAGCAGGTTGTGCCCACCGTTAGGCACCAGGCTGCCGCCGACAAACGCACTGTCCGCCAAGGCATAGAGAAACAACAATTCGCCCATGGTGTCGCCGAGCAGTACTGAAGTCTTTGCATCGACCTGAGCTGCGGTCGAGCGTCGCACCGTGGCAAAACCTTCGCGCTGACACAGTTCGAACACCGAGTTGAAACGTTCCGGGTGACGCGGCACCAGGATCAGCAGGGCATCCGGATGATTGGTCAGCAAGCGGCGATGGGCATCGAGCACCACTTCGTCTTCGCCTTCGTGGGTGCTGGCGGCGATCCACACCGGGCGCTCCAGCGCCTGCCACTGCCCGCGCAGTTCGGCCGCGCGTTGCAGCAGTTGCGGGTCGATGGTCAGGTCGAACTTGATCGAACCGGTGACTTCGACTGTTTCCGCACGCGCACCCAGATCGCGGAAGCGCTGGGCTTCGGCTTCGGTCTGCACGGCGAACAAACTCATCTCGGCCAGCATCGGCGCGGTCAGCTTGCTGAAGCGGCCATAACCGCGTGCGGAGCGCTCGGACAAACGTCCGTTGGCCAGCGCCACCGCAATTCCACGCTTGGCGCACTGATGAATGTGGTTAGGCCACAACTCGGTTTCCATGATCACCGCAAGCTTGGGCTGAACGCGATCAAGAAAACGCGACGCCGCACACGGCAAGTCGTAGGGCAGATAGCAATGCTGAATGCGCGGCTCGTTGGCGAACAGCGCCTGAATCCGCTCCGACCCGGTCGGGGTCATGCAGGTCACGGTAATTGGCAACTGTGGATAACGTTGCAACAAAGCGCGGATCATCGGTGCGGCAGCGATGCTTTCGCCCACCGATACCGCGTGCACCCAGATGCCGCCGGGTTGCAACCTCGGCATGCCGTAGGAAAAACGTTCGCCAATCCGCTTGGCATACGCCGGCGCCTTGCGCGCCCGCAGCCATAGCCGAATCGCCACCAATGGCAGCCCCAGGTAAAACAGCGCGGTGTAGAGAGTTCTATTCATGGCGGCGGAGTTTATCGACTTTTGCCACCGATCGCCCGCAAGTGCACGGCAAAACGTTCGGCCAGCCAACGCGCGGCCGGGCCGAGCGGTTCGTCGCGGCGCCAGACCAGCTCAACCACCAGCGCCGGCGGCGTCCACTCACTGTCGAGTTCAACCATCAAGCCCTGATACGCCGAGTACTGCACCACGTGGCGTGGCAACCAGGCCCAGCCCAGATCGCGCACCAGCCATTCGGACATCACGTAGAAACTGTCGGCGCGCCACACCTGCGGGCTGGCCGGCTCGTTGCCGGGATAGACGCTGGTTTGCGTCGACATCAGCAATTGTCGGTGTTGCGCCAGTTGTTGGCAGGTCACATAGGACTGCGCCGCCAGCGGGTGCTTGATGCCACAGACCGTGACCATCTCCACGCTGCCGAGGACGCGGCGCTCCAAGGCCTCGGGGATTTCATCGTGATAGAAAAGCAGGCCGAGGTCGGCGCGACGTTCGACCAGTTTTCGCGCGACCTCGCCTTGCGCGGCGCTGGTCAGTTGCACTTCAAGGCTGGGGAATTGCTCGGCCAGTTCACCGAAACTTTCCACCAGCGCCTGATAGGGCATCGCCTCGTCCTGGGCCACGCGCAGTTGCGCTTCCTGACCACGCATCATTGCCATCGCCCGGCCATTCAGACGCTCACACTGGCGCAGGACTTCCCGCGCTTCTTCGAGCAATGCTTCGCCCGCTTCAGTAAGGCTTGGCTGGCGACCGCTGCTACGCTCAAACAGGCTCACGCCCAGATCTTCTTCAAGCATGGCAACAGCGTTGCTGATCGCCGATTGCGCCTTGCGCTGCTGGCGCGCCACGGCGGAAAACGAGCGATGTTCGGCCACATCGACAAACACCCGAAGTTGATCCAGATTCCACTGCATGCTGATTCGCCAACCCATCTTCAGAACAGATAGGTAATGACTTTACCCCATCTGGTGAATCACTAGAATGCCGCCTCAGCAAGCAACGTTTTACATTGAGGATCTGAACCATGAACGCCTACGCCTACCTGGCCATTGCCATCTGCGCCGAAGTGATCGCCACCGTATCGATGAAGGCCGTCAAAGGCATCAGCACCCCCCTGCCGCTAGTGCTGGTCATCGTCGGTTACGCGATTGCGTTCTGGATGCTGACGCTGGTGGTGCGCACCGTACCGGTCGGCGTTGCCTATGCGGTCTGGGCGGGTATGGGCATTGTGATGGTCAGCGTCGCGGCGCTGTTTATCTACGGGCAAAAACTGGATATCCCGGCGATGCTGGGGATGGCGTTGATCGTGCTGGGCGTCGTCGTGATCCAGTTGTTCTCGAAAACTGCCGGGCACTAAAGCCCAACCACATTCCCTTGTAGGAGTGAGCCTGCTCGCGATAGCGGTCTTTCATTCAACACTTGTGTGTGTGTGTGTCTGGTACACCGCTATCACGAGCAGGCTCGCTCCCACATTTGGATTTGTGTTCGGCCTGTTGATCATCGACAAATCCGCCCCTTTCCCGAGTCTGTATACTGCGCCCTCGTCTTGAACACTGAGGTCGTTGCATGCCATCCGTTATTTCCACCGACGTTCTGATTGTCGGCGCTGGTGTCGCCGGCCTCTGGTTGAACGCGCGTCTGCGCCGCCAGGGTTTTTCGACCGTGCTGGTGGAAAGTGCCAGCCTCGGCGGCGGGCAAAGCGTTAAATCCCAGGGCATCATCCACGGCGGCGCCAAATACGCGCTGCACGGTGCTCTGACCGGCGCCTCGGAAGCCATCGCCGACATGCCGCGCCGCTGGCGTGAAGCGCTGGCCGGCAATGGCGAGCTGGACCTGTCCGGTGTGCGCCTGCTGTCCGAGGCCCATTACCTGTGGTCGCCGGGGACCCTCGCCGGCAACCTCACCAGTTTCTTCGCCAGCAAAGCGGTGCGCGGCCGCG
Organism: Pseudomonas sp. IT-232MI5; assembly: GCF_949767845.1. Taxonomy (NCBI): domain Bacteria; kingdom Pseudomonadati; phylum Pseudomonadota; class Gammaproteobacteria; order Pseudomonadales; family Pseudomonadaceae; genus Pseudomonas; species Pseudomonas sp. IT-232MI5. The sequence continues at coordinate 56,367 of NZ_CATKQE010000003.1, read as the reverse complement.
TTGATCAGGTCAAGGGCGAGCAACTGCCGCCAGCCCTGCAAGACAAGCGCTTCAAGGGCAAGGTCTATCGTCTCGCCGAACTGGTCGTGGATGTGCCAAGCCTGATCCAGCGTCTGGCCGATCTGGCCGGCGATGGCCTGCTCGCCGGGCAAACCATCGAGCCGTTGCTGGAAGCGGGCGTGCTGGTCGGGTTGCAAGTCGACGGCCGCGAGATTCGCGCTCAGCGCATCGTCCTCAGCGCCGGCGCGGGTACCGCCCAACTGCTTGAAGACCTCGGTCTGAGCCAGCCGGCCATGCAACGCCGGCCGCTGCACATGATCCTCGCCAAAGGCCCGGGCCTGAAACCGTTGTACGCCCACTGCCTGGGTGGCGGCAGCAAACCGCGGATCACCGTAACCACACACCCGGCGGCTGACGGCCAATGGGTCTGGTACATGGGCGGCGACATCGCCGAAAGCGAAGGCGTGCACCGCGAGCCGGCCGAGCAGATCGCCACCGCGCAGAAAGAGATCGCACAGTTGCTGCCGTGGATCGACCTCAGCGCCACGCAATGGGCGACCCTGCGGGTTGACCGTGCCGAACCACTGCAAACCGGGCTGACACGCCCGGACAACGCCTTTCTCGCCGAGCAGGGGCGCTTGCTGGTCGGCTGGCCAACCAAACTGGCGCTGGCACCGGACTTCGCTGACCGGGTCATCGCCTCTCTCGAGCGCGACGGCATCCAGCCGCAAGCCGCCGAACCTTTGCCGGCGCTGCCAAAACCACCCATGGGCGTTCCCGCCTGGGAGCAACTGCTGCCATGACCATTGCCAATCTGCACGACCTTCATCGACCGTTGGGCAGCACCGGCCTGATGGTTTCGCCACTGGGTCTGGGCACGGTCAAACTCGGCCGTGACCAAGGCGTGAAATACCCCAACGGTTTTCAGATTCCCGGCGACGACGAAGCGCGCATGCTGCTGCGTCAGGCGCGGGAATTGGGCATCAACCTGATCGACACCGCCCCGGCCTATGGCCGCAGCGAAGAGCGTCTCGGCCCGCTGCTGCGTGGCCAGCGTCAGGACTGGGTAATCGTCAGCAAGGTCGGCGAAGAGTTTGCCGATGGTCTGTCGCGCCACGATTTCAGTGCAGCACACACACGAATGTCGGTGGAACGCAGCCTGCAACGTCTTGAAACCGATTTTATCGACCTGGTGCTGGTGCATTCCGACGGCAACGACATGGCAATTCTCGAGCACGAAGAGGTGTACGCCACCCTCGCGGCGCTCAAGGCCGAAGGCAAGATTCGCGGCTTCGGCTTTTCCGGAAAAACCGTCGAAGGTGGCCTCAAGGCACTGGAGCAAGGTGACTGCGCAATGGTCACCTACAATCTGAACGAACAAAACGAGAAAGCTGTCATTGACTATGCTGCTGTCCACGGCAAAGCCATTCTGGTGAAAAAAGCCTTGGCCAGCGGTCATGTCTGCCTGAGCCCGGGCGTCGACCCGGTGCGCGCCAGCTTCGAATTGCTGTTCGCACAGCCTGGCGTGGCCAGTGCTATTGTCGGCACGATCAATCCGCTGCACCTCGCCCACAACGTTGCGACCGTTGCCCAGGTCCTACGTGGTCACTGACGCCGCCTCGCGGCCTTAAGCAGGAGCCGATATGCCGCGCACGCTCATCAGAAAGAACCCGAGCAACTTCAAGACCCTGCCGCTGTACGTCGAAGCCACCCCCGAAGGCCTGACCTATCAGAGCGTCGGCATGCCGCTGAACTTCGCGCAGACCTTGCAGCGGCGCAAACCGGTGAGCGTGGCCGACACTGAGCGCTTCTCGCTGGAGCTGGCCAATCTCGGCGTTTCGGTACGTCTGACCCTGCATTGGCAGAATCGCGATTATTGGGTGCTGGTGCGCCAGCGCCGACAGGACCGTGGCGACGTCGTGCTCAAATTGATTTCCGGTTACGTGCCGGCTCATGAGCTGAATATCCCGCTACACACGGCCATTCAGGAAATTGCTGAAGAGTGTTTGCTCGAGACACCGGAAGGCTGGCTCGGCGGGCGCTTCAACGACACCTGGCTGCCAGCCCCCTACTCTGCAGCTCTGCATTATCGCGAAGCCCTGCCGTTTCGCCTGACCCCATTGTCCGGCTCAGCGCGACCGATCCGTAGCGCCAATCTGCAATTGCTCGAACGGCCTCGGGCCTACGTACACCTGCCGACCGCGTCACTGCAATTGATCTACGACTTGCGCCTGGATGTGCCCAAGGAAGCCAAGTCCCTGAGTCTGTTCCACGTCGACGAGCGTCTGGAAGGTGATCAACTGGTGGCCAGACTCGACCGCAAGCGCCCCGACCTGTACTTGATGCCACTCAAGGACGGCGCGCCACTGGCCGAGCTATACACGCTCAAGCGCGACAAACTGGTGCCGGCCAGCACCCGAGGTCTGTATCTGGCCGAGAGCTTTGCGACACAAACCGGCTGGGTCGTGCGCGAGGAGCGGATTCGCTGGAAGGACTGGCTGGTGCAACAGGGTCTGCAACCGGCGAAAGCCCCGCGTCAGGGGCTCAAGCAGTTGAGCATCAAGGCGCTGCGTTTGGTCGGGCTGGGCAAAAAAACCGCCAAATAGCGGTTTAGCGGCGGCGATCCCACCACGTGCGCAACGCGGCGAAGAAATGGAAGTAGCGGTTTTCGCGCTTGCCCATGCCGCGCTTGGGCGAGAACGACTCCTCGGCAAATGCGCCGGTAATGCGCACTCGTGATGCCTGAGTCGGCAGTGTGCAGATTTTGGCATCCACCTGCTGCAACGCATATTTGAGCAAGCGCTCGGAATGCAGCTTGCGACCTGTCGCCTTGCAGAAATCGAAAATGCGCTCGACCCGTTTGCCGTACGCGACATAGGTATCGCGCCCGCAAACCGCGAAACGGTCGTTCAAACCACCCCACCACTGCCAATCAGGAATGTAGGCGTTGTGTCGCCGCGCCTGCGGATGATTGAACACATAGCCGGGCAGCGCGGTGTGGAAGAAATTGTCCGGGCGCACGAACACAACGAAATCCGGATCGAAGGATTCGATCATCGAGGTCACGGTGTGCAACGAGTTGAGCTGATAGATCAGATTACGCAGCGACGCATAGTCATCGGCCCAAGTGTCGCCCTGTGCTTTGACCTGCTCGAAATCCCAGCGCTCCAGCACACCTTCGGTCGAGGTGAGCGTGCCGGTCATCGACTCGAACGGCTGGTAATTGTCCGCCTTCAGTTCACCCTTCTCGCCGGACCGCGTGTTCTGCACCTCATCGATCTTGTACAGATGGTAGAAGCACTTAACGTCGCTGCCCGCAGGCAACTGCGCAAGAACGTTCTGTTCGATAGAGGGGAAGCAGATTGTCGAATTTCTCGGGATCCCGAAAAAAGCCACGGCAATTTTCAACACTCAACAGCACCTTTTGAAAATGGTTCGGGCCTGACGGCAACCGGATTCACGATGTGGCTTACTTTTGCCGAAACAGCTTTTGCCACCAGCGACGGGGTGGCAGCGGCACCACAATGACGTGCGATTTCTGCAGCCAGTCGCGCTCGTAATCCCAGGCATGGCCACCCCACAGCTTTCCTGCTTCGTTGGAAAACCCCAGGGTCATCAGCTGATAGGTATAACCGGCGTGATCACGTAACCAGTCGAACAACACCAGCGTGTTAAAACCCGTGGACGGCCCGACGTAGCGTTTACCGCCCGGCCGGTCGACCGGGTAGTTCCACAGCGGCGGCAGCGGAATGCGATCCCAATACATCGCCACACGTGGCAATGGGCACATCGGTGCGGCGCAGCCCACCAGCATGCTGAAACAGCGTTCATTCGCCTGTTCGAACATGCGCTGCACCGGCGGCGCGTAAGGCAGACCAAAAAAATAGGCGTCCTGCGCGTTGTAGCCATGCACGAAGACATTGACGCTGTGCTTGTTGAGCAGCGCCGCTTTGATGCAGGTATTGAAGCTGACGACGACATCATCGGCGCCAATGTCCAGCGCCTGAAAGTCTGCCGCGGTGATAGCCGGATTGTTGGCAACCAGCACGACCCGAGGTGCACGGCCGAGACGCTCGAGAAGGTCTGCAGGCAGAGCGCCCAGAACGGACTGATCACCGCCGGGCAGCGCATCCAGCGCCATGTGTTCGTCGGGTTGCGACGCTTGATGATCCTTCATTCAGACTGGCACCTTCATCCCGTAGCGCAGTTTCACCCAGAACCGTGTAAACGCCGAAGGCGGCTGCCATGGGCGCATCTCACGCTGGATTTCCGTGGCCAGTGCCTGACCGACACGAGCAAAGGAATAACGGCTTTGCGCAAATTCCTGGCCGTTGCGGGCAATGCGCTCCGCGAGTTCCGGATCGCTCTGCAACAGCTTGATCTTCTCCACCGCCTCTTCTTCGCTGCGGTAGAACACGGTGTTGTGCATGTCTTCAAAACCGAGCAAGCGGTCTTCTTCGCCTTGGCTCCAGGCCAGCAACACACAGCCGCAAGCCATGGCCTCGTAGTTCTTGATCATGAACTCGTTCATGCCGATGTCGGCGCTGACGAAAATCCTGATGCGATTGAGCGTCTGCAGGTATTCCTCACCCGACTTGGTGCGGGTCACCAGCATCCCGGTCCGCTGCGAGAGCGACTCGAGCATGGCTTTGCGCTCGGCATATTCGGTACTTTTCAGGCTGCCCAGAAAGCCGATGGGAATATCCCGCTCGACGCCGGTGTTGTGCAGCATCTGCTCGTCATAACCCTTGGAGACGAACACCGTGTCGATGCCCTCAGCCAGCATCTTGCGCGCGACCACAGCACCGGACACCAGCGCCCGACAACTCGGCAGGCGACGGTAGAGGCGTGAATACACGCCACGATACTTACTCGCCGGCATGTAGTTCTGGTAGGCGTCGTGTTCGAGGAAGACCAGCCCGGGAATGCACTTGAGCACCCGCAATTGCGGGGCCAGGCGCTTGACCCTGGAAAAGATGACCACACGATCGAAGTTCTGATAACCAACCGAGGCCAGAAACGGCCCCAGGTTCATTTGTTGCCGTTTGCCCAAACGATAGATGAAACATTCATCACAGTTCTGCTGCACGATGTCGTAGAGCCGGTCGAGAATGACCCGCTGCTCGTCCATCACCAGGAGCATGACTTTCATAGATTAATTGACCACGCGACGTAGGCAGGCAAGCGCATCGGATTCAAAGCTGCCTACATCAACGGAAACGGTAAAATCCCCAAGGCAAAATCCGTTCACACGCAGTACACAACAGTAAAAATTCATCTGATCAACGACTGCGGATCTTCTCGACAATCGCAGTTGTCGAGCTGTTTTCCACAAGCCCCAAGACCTTCACGGTGCCGCCATAAGCGCTGACGATATCAGCGCCGACCACCTGATCGATGCCGTAATCGCCGCCCTTGACCAGCACGTCCGGTTTGACCTCGCGCAGCAGGTTTTCCGGGGTGCCTTCAGGGAAACTGATCACCCAGTCCACCGCGCCGAGGCCGGCGAGAACGGCCATGCGCCGGTCGACGCTGTTGATCGGACGGCCCGGGCCTTTGAGGCGGCTGACCGAAGCATCATCGTTGACCGCGACAATCAGGCGATCGCCCTGTGCCCGCGCTTGTTCCAGATAGGTCACATGCCCGGCATGCAGGATGTCGAAGCAACCGTTGGTAAAGACGATCTTCTCGTTGTGCGCGCGGGCATCGGCCACGGCGAGCAGCAACTGCTCAAGACCCAGCACACCACGCTCGGAACCTTCTTCACGCTGGATGGCGCGACGCAGCTCCGGAGCACTGATGGCGGCCGTACCGAGCTTGCCAACCACGATGCCGGCGGCCAGATTGGCCAGCGCAACGGCGTGGGGCAGGTCTTCACCGGCGGCAATCGCTGCGGCCAGGGTCGAAATCACCGTATCACCGGCACCGGTGACATCGAACACTTCACGGGCACGGGCCGGCAAGTGCAGTGCCGGCTGGTCAGGACGCAGCAGGGTCATGCCGTGCTCGCCGCGCGTCACCAGCAGCGCACCAAGCTCCAGGTCGTGCATCAGGGCGGCGCCCTTGCTCACCAGTTCATGCTCATCGACACAACCGCCGACGATGGCTTCGAATTCGCTGAGGTTCGGGGTGATCAGGCTCGCGCCGCGATAAATCGAGAAATCCTTGCCCTTGGGGTCAGCCAGTACCGGAATGTTCTTCGCACGGGCGGCCTGGATCAACGCCTGATGGTTTTTCAGGGCGCCTTTGCCGTAGTCGGAAAGTACCAGGACCTTGATGCCTTCGAGCAGGTCGTCGACCTGTGAACCGAGGGCCAGGGCATCGGTGGCGAACGGCTCTTCAAAGTCGATACGCAGCAGTTGCTGGTGCCGGCTCATGACCCGCAGCTTGACGATGGTTGGCTGGTGCGCAATGCGCTGGAACAGGGCACGTACGCCCGCGCCTTTGAGACTGTTGCTCAGGCTGTCGGCGGCTTCGTCGTCACCGGTCACACCGACCAGAGACGCCGGTGCACCCAGCGCGGCAATGTTCAAGGCAACGTTCGCGGCACCGCCCGGACGATCTTCGATCTGCTCGACCTTAACGACCGGCACCGGCGCCTCAGGGGAAATCCGTGAGGTTCCGCCATGCCAGTAACGGTCGAGCATGACATCGCCGACTACCAAGACCGGGGCTTGATCGAAACGCGGCATGGACAACTTCATGGAGCAACCCACATACAAAATGAACAGGGGCGCGATATTAACACAGGGTAAAGCGCCGTCCGCCTCAATCTGAAAGGTCGCGCACCCAGAACAATTCGTGACGCCGGACCGCCTTGCGGAAAAACTCGTTACTGCCTGTTGCTGGCCAGCGACGACCCGCCAGGACTTGCTGGATCCAGCGGCGTAATTGCCGCTTGAACACTTGCCCGCCCTGCAGATCGTGCTCCATGGCCAGTGCCATGGCTTTGTCCAGTTGCACATCTGCTGACAACAGCGGACTCCACAGCCGGTCAGCCGGCAATGGCTCGATGGCCGGCGGCAGCGCAATACCGGCACCGGCTGGGCCCATCGGCCAGCGATCGTTGTCGTGCAGGTGATTGGCGTACATTAGCAGGGTTGTCGGTTTCCACTGACTCAGCTCGATAGCCTCAAGCAGCGCCTGGGTAGACGCCACATGATCGCTGTGAGGATCGAGCTCAGGATGGGGCGTCACCACCACTTCTGGACGATAGTGCTCAAGCAGGGCCTTCAGGTCGCCCAGCAGATTTTGCCAGGTCGGCTGCCCATCGATGTCGGCGGGCAGGCTCAACGGATTGTGCCGGCGCACGCTGCGCACATCGTTTTCCTGCGACTCACGGGAGCCGAACGCCTTCACAGGCGCTTCGGCCATCGACGGCAGTTGCAAGCAGTAATAACCCAATTGCACACAGCGATCGGCAGGCACGCCCCCCCAAAGCGGGATCACCAGACTGTCCCAACTGCGCAAACGGCCCTTCAAACGTGCCGCTGCGGCTTGATCAAGGCCAAGACGCTGGAAGTCTTCAGCCTCGATCTCGCCCTGGGTCAGGGTGACGATACTGACGTCTTCGCAACGGCTGTACAGGCCGAATGCGGCGAGTTCGGCATCATCGGCATGGGGAGCAATGACCATCACCCGCTGACGGGAATAATCAGGATTGGCCATGACCCACAACACACCGGTCGCGGCGGGTACGCAATATCGGCCACGCAGCGCCAGAGCACCTTGCGCCAGCGCAGTGGCCTGCCCGGACAGATTAAGGAAACGCCGCCCTTTGACGCCACGCTCGAAGTCTTGGCGATCATCGCCCACCTCGACGCAGGGATCGAGCCAACGCCCCAGCCAAGTGGATTTCACTTCCAGCTCGAGTACCAGCGTCTCGCCCTGCGCCAGCGGCTCGCTCAGCTGTACGACACCGCCCGCAAGGCTCACCGCCTGCCGTGCGGTTTGCGCCGGGAAGTTGTAGTAATAGTCGTCAGCAGGCCGATAGAACAGATGATCGGCGAACCAGGCCTCGTGTGCGACCCAGGCCAGCACCAGCACCAACGGCACCAGCCACCACGCAACCAACCATCCGATCAGCAACAACCCCACCAGAAAGGCGACCAGGAACAGACGCTTGTTGCGCCGATGGGCCTTGAGAAGCTGTTGCTTGCGAGTGCTCATGGATTCAGACCTTGAAGACCGGCACCTTATGGCACCAGCGATCCTTGTACTCCCGGTCGGCGCGACCGAATGAATAACGCAAAGGCTTGCCCAGCGCTTGCGCGTGCGCCCAGGCGTCTTGGGTGTTGACGAAACTCAGCACACTGCCGGGACTGAACTCGCGGCTCTGCGGGTCAACGCCACCATTGATGTACTCCAGCGACACCCATTGCGGGGCCTCGACGCGATACAGCACCTGAATGGCCACGGGCGCCGAATCGAGCATCACCACCGAACCGGTCATGAACTCGCGCAGCAACGTAAACACTTCAACCAGCCCGGCCTTGCCCGGCACCTCGAAACCCCAGCGACGCTGAAACAGATCGCCGTAAGCGGCAGCCTGTTCCTGCGGGGTGAAGTCGGACATCGGCACCAGCGATCCGCCCGCCTCTTCCAGCAGACGCTGTTCGCGACGCTGGTTGTAGCGGAATTTCTTCGAATACTCTTCCGGCAACCGGGCAAGGGCCAAACCCTCAGGCTGCGGCTTTAACGTACTGATCTGCTCGGCATTGAGTTGCGATACATACGCCACGCGCTGACGCACCGGCACGCTGACATCGGGGGCAATCGGCAGAATGATTTCCGCGTTGCCCATGTCCAGCAAGCCACGCTTGCCCTCGCGCTTGAGCACTTCCTTGGACAAGGCGACATGCCGGCCCCAGCAAGGGATGGCGGCAAGCACATCACCGCCAACGATCCAGCCCAGGTAACGCAGCTCGATGCCTAGGAATGTCGACAAGCGCTCGACGACTTCCGGATGCGTGGCAAAGCTGCCGCCAAATCGCTGCCAGGCCCGGGCGTAGCTGTCCCGGTCGATCTCGGTCCAGCCACGTTCGCGAAAGCTGCGAAACATCGTCAGCATACGTCGGTCGCGTGTGCCGGCTGAGGCTCGTCACCCTCTTCGAACTCTTTGGCATGCAGACGGGCGTAATAGCCGTTTTGCTCAAGCAATTGCGCGTGAGAGCCGCGCTCGACGATACGGCCTTCGTCCATGACCAGAATCAGGTCGGCCTTTTCAATAGTGCTCAAGCGGTGAGCGATCACCAGGGTCGTGCGGTTTTTCACCACATGATCCAGGGCAGCCTGAATATGCCGCTCCGACTCGGTATCCAGCGCAGAAGTGGCCTCATCGAGAATCAGCAACGGCGCATCCTTGAGCAGCGCCCGGGCAATGGCGATACGCTGACGCTGACCACCGGACAGCAGGACGCCGTTTTCGCCGACCATGGTTTCGTAGCCCTGCGGCATCTTGATGATGAACTCATCGGCATACGCCTCGGTGGCTGCGCGCTTGACCTCATCGAACGGCGCGCCGGCCAGGTCGCCGTAGGCGATGTTGTTGGTCACCGTATCGTTGAACAGCGTGACCTGCTGGGTCACCAGAGCAATCTGCCGACGCAGGCTGCGCAGGGTGAAATCCTGCACCTGCACACCATCGAGCAGAATCTGGCCCTGAGCATGATCATGCTGATAAAAGCGCGGAATGAGGCTGGCCAGGGTCGACTTGCCACTGCCCGAGCGGCCAACCAACGCGACCATTTGCCCCGGCTCGACAACAAAGCTGATGTCGTTGAGCACCGCTTTGTCGGTGTCGGGGTAGTGGAAGCTCAGATTGCGCACTTCCAGACGACCTTCGAGACGATCCTGCTCGACCGTGCCCCGATCCACTTCCGCCGGCTCATCCAGCTGCTCGAAAATACTTTCGGCACCGGCCACACCCTTCTGGATGGTCGAGCTGACTTCCGACAACTGACGGATAGGCTTGGGCAACAGGCCTGCCATGGTGATGTACGCCACCAGATCGCCCGGCGAAGCGTCACCGCGGAGATACAGCACGAGGAACATGACCACGGCCATGGCACTGTACGTGACCAGTTGCAGCATCGGCGTGTAAACCGCACCGGTCTTGGTCATCGTCAACTGCTTGTCGGTGTTGCTCTGGCTGGCATCGCGAAAGCGATCCTTTTCGTACTGCTCGCCGCCGAAGCTGCGCACAACGCGGTAGCCATGAATGGTCTCGGAGGCGACGTGCGTGACGTTCCCCATCGAGACCTGAATCTTCTTGCTTTGCTTGCGGAATTTCTTGCTGGTGCTGTTCACCATCAAACCGATCAACGGCAGGATGGCGACCATCACCAAAGTGAGTTTCCAGTTCATCCACAACAGTGTGCAGAACAGGAAAATCACGGTCATGCCTTCACGGATGACGACTTTGATCGCATCCGTTGCAGCACCGGTGACCATCGTCACGTTGAAGGTGATCCGGGAAATCAGATGGCCGGAATTGTTCTTGTCGAAGAAGCGATTGGGCAACTCCAGCAATTTATTGAACAGCACCACCCGCAGGTCATGCACCAGCCCCAGCGAAACCCGCGCCAGGAAGAAGTTGCCCAGGTACGAGCCCACGCCCTGCCACAGCGCGATGAAGACAATCATCAGTGGCACGGTTTCGAGCAACTGCAGCTTGCCCAGATAAGGGTTGCCCGGGAACAGACTGGCTTCAGGATTGGCCAGACCGTCGACAAAGTATTTGAGGATATAAGCGAGCATCGGTTGAGTCGATGCGAAGATCAGAAACCCGACGATGCTGAGAAGGAAGAGGCCGGCATAAGGCCGCACGTAAGCCAAAAGGCGGAAATAGATCGCCAGCGTGGACTGGGCTTTCGGTTCAGGACTGCTCATGGTGATCCGCGCAATTCAGTGAGGCGCCGATGATATCACACGCGTTTTTGCCCCGATAAACATGACTTCAAGCCAGCCTTCGACCAAGTCGGTTAAGATACCCCGCTAATGATGGGGAGCCCGATATGCAATCGATTGATCACAGCACTTACGAGGCACTGCGCAAAGGTGCACACGTACTGGAGGCCGACGGTTCCGGCGACAAGGTGCTCAGATTGGCCGATGGACGCATGCTCAAGCTGTTCCGCCGCAAGCGGCTGCTCAGTTCGGCGCTGTTCTACCCCTATGCACAACGCTTTGCCGACAACACCCGGGCACTCGAACAGCGTGGCATCCTCTGCCCGAAAGTCATCGCGGTCTATCGCATCCCGAGCATCGAGCGCGACGGCGTGTATTACAGCCCGCTGGAAGGCAATACAGTGCGTCAGTTACAAGGCACTGACGAAGAGGCTGACACACTGAGATTCCAGCTGGGCGGGTACTTCGCCCTGCTGCACGAAAAAGGTGTGTACTTTCGGTCGCTGCACTTCGGCAACGTCGTGCAAACCCCCGACAACCGTCTGGGACTGATCGATATCGCCGACCTGCGCTGCCAGAAGCGCGCACTCAGTGACAGTAAACGCCTGCGCAACTTTGCTCACTTGCTGCGCTACAAGGAAGACCGCCAATGGCTGCTGGGCCAGGACGCTGGCGAAACCTTTGTCGAAGGCTATCGCCAGGCCTTGCCGAGCCACCGACAAGCGCCGCTGATCTCACGCCTGCGTCCGCTGCTCGGTTAAGCCTTAGCGTCCGATGATCACCACGGTGGCACCTTTGCGATTGGCGAAATGCTCGATGATGCGCAGCTTGTGCGCCACCAGCCAATCCTTCAGCCAAGGCTCGTCACCTTTGGCCTCGATGAGGAAATATTGATAGTCGCCAGCGTGAGCTGCCGACATTGCTTCCTCTGCGGTCAGCACCGGCATCACGTAGCCGCGACCGGCGTAATAGCTGATCCGCCCATCCTCGAAATAGGTCTTCGCCCCTGGCTCGACGTGGGCAGACATCCAGCGCCCGGCCTCTACATAATGGGTTTTGCCGGCGCCGGTAGAGATGACATTCGAGAGCATCACCAACATCCCTAGAACCACCAGCCACTTGCCGCAACGCGGGAAGTCGCGAACGAACGCCGCCAGCCCCATCGCCAACACGGGCACAAACAACAGATTCAGAAAGCTCAGGTAGCGCGTATTCATGAACTGTTGTTTGATGAAAAACAGCACCAGCACCACCAGATAAAGCAGCGCCGCCCAGGCGAAGGGGCGATAGTCGCGCCAATAGATTCCCAGAACCCCCCAGTTGCGCCGCAGGACGAAGGGGACGGCGAAAGGCCCCATCAGCTTCACGAAACTGATGGTCATGGTCGCCAGGATGCCGAAGAAAATGATCCGGCCAGATTCATCCTGGGAGTACTTGTTGATGAGCGAATTGGCAAATTGATCGCACAGCATCCGGAAGGAAGCAAACACGCTGTGTGGCGCAATCATGTCCAGATACAGCATCACGCGCGCCGACAGGAGCACACCTGAGACCGAAACAGCCAGCAGCCCTAGAACCGGCAACAGCGAAAACTGAACGAACTGCATCCGCCGGTTCGACGACCACAGATTGGGCAACTGCCACAGCGCCAACGCCGGAACCAGCAGCAAAGCCTCCAGCCGAAACAAGGCTGCCGCGACGATAGCCACATGAATGAATGCCGCCCGCAGCCAGCCGCCACGGGCTTGCCAGCGCAGCGCGAGCCAGAGTGTCAGGGTGCAGAAGAACCAGAAACCGCATTCACGGATGATGTCGTTTCGAAAGGCATTCACCGCCGGCATTGCCAATACCACCAGACAAGCCCAACCGGCGAGATGTACCGACCGTTGACGTACGCAGTCCACCATCAGCGCGCTGGTGCCGGCAAAAAAGAGCGCGCACCAAAGATATGCACTCAGCTCTAGCGGCAAATGCAGGACGGTATGAGTAGCGGCCAGCAATAAGGAAAACCAGGGCCAGTCGAAAGCGGCCCAGGCCACATTAGGCCCGTGCTCGGTGACCTGTTGCGCGATATCAATGTACAGCGCGGCATCACGCCCCACTGTGGCGGTGCCCATGACCGCTATCAGCGATAACAGCGCACTGCCCAGAAACGCCAGCCAAACCGGATATTCGTCGATGATTCTGGAGACTTGAGCTCCCACCTTGCCGCCCTTACCTTTCACCCAGCCACCTCACCGACATCCATTACAGGGTCCGCATAGTCTCCGCGACCCGTTTACCGAAACAGCACCCGCAACGCCTTGCGCGTGTAGGACCAGCGCGAAAACGTCCGCCAGTCTGCACGCAAGGCCTTAAAGTAAAACGATTTGGCCAGTTTGTACTCGCCATGGGAATAACAGTCGCGAAACAACGACAGGCAACGCTGCGCCATAAACGCCTGGCGCAAATCAAACATTTCCTCGGGCATCCGCCGACTGGAAAAAACTTCGCTGACCACCTGCTCCGTTCCGGCAGCAAGGCTTTGGCGCAGATCATGGCGCATGCTGTCGGCGTGCTTGTAAATCAGCGCCAGGGGCTCGTCCAGAACGGTGCAGGGGTAGCGCGCCAGCACTTGGGCGAATACTGGCAAGTCCTCGACGTTGCGCAAATTTTCCGGGTAATTACCCAAAACGAATACATCGCGGTGCATCGCACAGGCACCGTTGGAAATCGACACCGTCTTGTTCAGCAGGTAACCCTGCAGGCGCTGGCGGGGCGTCACAGGCAGCGGCTTGGCCGCCTGCAAGCTGCGTCGCCCGTCTGCAAACACCGACCAGTGCGCGCCGATCACCATCAGGCTGTTTGGATTACTTTCGAGGTGCTGCGAAAGTGCAGCCAAGGCACCGGGCGCCATTTCATCATCAGAGTCGAGAAACACCAGATACCGTCCGGTTGTCTCTTCCAGCCCTCGATTGCGCACCGACGACAATCCGCCGTTACTTTTGCGCAACGCACGAAAACGCCCGCCGTGCTTGAGCAGGAGTTTTTCGACTACCTCGGGCGTATCGTCCGTCGACCCGTCGTCGATGACCAGCAGATCCGCGGTCGCTTCATCCAACTGCGCCAACACCGATTCCACTGCACGTGGAAGCGTTCGCGCATAGTTGTAAACCGGAATGACGACGCTGATCAGTGTTTCAGTCAAGTTCGTATCCTTTTACACCCGCTTTTACGACCAGAATATCTTCCATGATCAGGTATTCCAGGTCAGAACCGAAAAACATGTTCAGCGCGTCGGTCGGCGAGCAGATCATCGGTTCGCCACGACGATTGAGCGAGGTGTTCAGCGATACGCCGTTACCGGTCAGGTTTTCCAGCGCCTTCATCATGTCGTAGTAGCGCGGGTTGTATTCACGCTTGAGCACCTGGGCACGGGAGGTGCCGTCTTCATGGACGACTTCCGGCACGCGGGTCTTCCACTCTTCCGCCACTTCGAAAGTGAAGGTCATAAACGGTGCCGGGTGATCGATCTTGATCATTTGCGGCGCAACGGTGTCGAGCATCGACGGGCAGAAAGGCCTCCAGCGCTCGCGGAACTTGATCTGGTGGTTGATGCGATCAGCCACGCCAGCCACGCTCGGGCAACCAATGATCGAGCGCCCGCCCAATGCACGCGGACCGAACTCCATGCGCCCCTGGAACCAGGCGACCGGATTACCATCGACCATGATTTTGGCAATCTGTTCCGGCATGTTGTCGAGCTTGCGCCAGGTCGGCTTGCTCTCATGACGGGCGCAGGCGGCGATCACGTCCTCGTTGCTGTACGACGGGCCGAGATAGACGTGCTCCATCTTCTCGACCGGCACGCCTCGGGCGTGGGACACGTAGGCAGCCGCACCAACCGCAGTGCCGGCATCGCCGGACGCAGGTTGCACGAACAGTTCCTTGATGTCGTCGCGGGCAATGATTTTCTGGTTCAGTTTGACGTTCAGCGCACAACCACCGGCGAAGGCCAGTTTGCCGGTTTCCTTGAGTACGTCGCCCAGATAGTAGTCGATCATCTGCAACGCCAGTTTCTCGAACAGCGCTTGCATGCTCGCGGCGTAGTGGATGTAAGGCTCGTCAGCGATGTCGCCTTCGCGCTTCGGACCCAGCCACTCGATCAGTTTCGGCGAGAAGTAGAAGCCTTTGCCCTTCTCTTTGTAGCGACGCAGGCCGATGACGTTGGCGTAGTCGGTGTTGATCACCAACTCACCGTTTTCGAACGAGGCCAGACGCGAGAAATCGTACTTGCTGGCATCGCCATACGGCGCCATGCCCATGACCTTGAACTCACCGTCGAGCATCTCGAAACCGAGGAACTCGGTGATCGCACCGTACAAGCCACCGAGGGAGTCAGGATCGAAGAATTCCTTGATCTTGTGGATCTTGCCGTTTTCGCCATAGCCGAAGAAGGTCGTGGCGTACTCACCCTTGCCGTCGATACCGAGGATCGCGGTTTTTTCTTTGAAACCGGAGCAATGGTAGGCACTGGAGGCGTGAGCCAAGTGGTGTTCGACCGGCTCGATCTTGATCTTTTTCGGATCGAAACCCAGTTGCTCCAGGCACCAGACAATCTTGTTGCGGTAGCGCTTGTAGCGACGGTTGCCCATCAGGATCGCATCAAGGGCGCGATCCGGTGCATACCAGTAACGCTTGGCGTAGTGCCAGCGCGCTTTGCCGAACAGGCTGATCGGGGCAAATGGAATCGCGACCACGTCAACATCGGACGGCTTGATGCCGGCCTGTTCGAGACAGAACTTCGCCGATTCGTAGGGCATGCGGTTCTTTGCATGTTTATCGCGTACGAAGCGCTCTTCTTCAGCCGCCGCCACCAGCTTGCCGTCGATGTACAAGGCCGCTGAAGGATCATGGCTAAGGGCGCCGGACAGGCCAAGAATCGTCAATGCCACAGGGGTCTAGCCTCTTTAGTCTGCGTGCAGGCGCAATGCGCCTTGAAAATTGATGTGCCCTCGCACAGGGCGAGTGACAGCTAAAGGGCGGGATTATAGCGTAAACGAGTGGGGAATTACCCTGCGCGATTGCCCCAGGGCGAATGGTTTGAAGAAACCTCGCCCCGCTACTCAATAACCGCCCTTGCGCCAGTAAATAGCAAGGTTGCCGTCGGTGACCTGACGATAAACCGTATAGGGCAACGCTACTGTATCGAATACACCGGACAATGGCAGATCCAGAAGCACGAATGGCAAAAGAACCCCACTCGGATCGGGAGGCGCGTTCAACACGCAGAAGTCGAAGGCCAGACCGCTGTAAATCCGCGGAATGGATTGGCAGTAGGTTTTTTGCTTGCGCATGTCGCGGGCGACGTCGGCATCGTCCTGCAATACGGTCATGGTGCTGCCACAGCCAGCCAGAACCCATGAAAATACACCCAGCGTTGCAGCCTGTTTGATGGTCAAGATTCGCCCTCCAAGGTCGTTGGGCAAATTAGCATCGGGACTGCACAGGACACAGTTCATGGATTCTGGAGATGCTGTAGGACAAGTCGCTGAATCCTGTCCTCTACTGCTGTACTGGTTTGACTCAGACCGTGTTGGCGATTTTTTTCGGCAAACGCTGATCTATGACCTGATACAACGCACTGCTCTCGGGCCAATTACGCATGAATCGCGCACGGTCACGTATATAAGCCGGGGCGAAACTGCCGGCGGATCCGTGCTGGCACATCGAATCCAGATCGATCAGCGCCCAGCGATCGTGCTGCCAGAACAGATTATGCCCTTTGAAATCGCCATGGCTGATGCGCTCGTCAATCAGTCGAGCGAACAACAGGTCAAGTGCCTGCAGCTCCGCCTCAGGCGCTTCGCCACTTTCAACATAGGGCGCAAAGCGTTCGATGATGTCCGGCCCGGGCAGGAACTCGGTCACCAGATACGCACGACTGCGCAGCCACAAAAAGCGCTTCTCCAGTACCGCCAGCGGCTTTGGCGTCGCGATGCCGAGGAACGCCAGTCGATTACCTTCGCGCCACGAATGCCAGGCCCGACTCGGCCGCCAGAAACGCTTGAGCCAATGCGCAAAGCCCTTGATGTTGTAGCGCTTGATCACCAGCGTGCGCGCGCCCGCCTGAACCTTGCCGACGCTCGCCGCACCACCGGTCTTGTACAGATGCCCCTGATCCAGCAGCGCATCGGCCTGATCCAGCACTGGAACCATGGCCGACTCTTCTTCGCGGCGGATCGCGCGCAGACCGAACGCTCCACGCCGCACACTGAACAGCGTGCACTCGCGACCGACCTTGATCAGAAAGTCTTTCAAACGCCAGCGACGCACTTTGTCGATCTGCTTCTGCAAGGCTTCCAGCGGCAATGCGTGCTCGCTGTTGCTCAACAGGTAATACACCAGCAGCTCTTCGGTGAACGGCTCCAGCGCCTTGGGCAACTGAGCGAAAAATACGCCGAGGTTCTCCAGGACTTTTTGTCGCGACAACGGCTGACCGGCGGTTTCTGCGCAAATGCCCGCACCGTCAATCAAGTACAACTGACCGCCGTGACGCAGCAGATTGTCCAGGTGCAGGTCCTCCTGCCAGAGACCTTTGCCGTGCAATTGGGCAATGGCGCCCAGCGCCTCGGCCAATACCGCCGACTGTTCATCAGCGAGCAACGGCAGCGACTCGACCTTGGTCCAGGCATCGCCAAGGCTTTCGGCGCCCTCAAGGAAATCGAACAGCAGCCAGCCACCTTCGTCACTTTTCAAACCATCGGCCAGCAGCAAGGGTGTCGTCATGCCTTGCGCGGCTAACAAGCGCACCCCTTCCAGTTCACGCTGAAAATGCCGGGCGGCTTTGCCACCGACCAGCAATTTGGCCAGCACCGGACGGCCACGCCAGACACCGGCGCCGACGTAGCGCTGCCCTGGCAGCACCCGCAGCAAACTCAGCAGTTGCAGATCCGCACTCCCGGCCGCATCGGCCAGGGTCACGGTCAGCGGCAGTGACGGGGTTCGCCCGACAGCGGCCAGCTCGGACAATTGCATCAGCGCGTCTCCTTGTGACTGCGGCGCGCGGTCAGCCGGACGAGCCAGCTGTCGAGCAGCGAGCTGTCAGTGGGCTGATCGAGATAAGCCGCCAGCAGTTCACGCAGTTGTGCCTCGTTCCATTCCGGCGCGCGGCGTTGCAACGGCTCCAGGTCTTTGATCCGGTCACGCACGCCGAACAACAAGGGACGGGTTTTTTCCAGGTCGATCAATTGCGCCTGATACCCGTCACCGGTGGCGCGCAGAAAAATATGCTTGGGATAAAAGCAGCCGTGCACCTGACGCACACCGTGCAGATGTCGCGCCAGCAATCCGCAGGCCTTGAGAATGGCCGACTGCTGCGCGGCACTGAGCTGCGCCCAACGCTGCAACAGCGACTCCAGATCATTCCAGCCATCGAGTGCCCGGGTCAGCAGGATCGCGCGAACCTCGCCGTCGACCTTGCGCTCACCGAAAAACGCCGCTTGCAGCGCCGGAATACCGAGCTTGCGATAGCGGCTGATATTGCGAAACTCGCGGGCAAAACTGGGTTCACCGAAAGGCGCGTGCAAGGTGCGCGTCAGATAATTGCTCTGGCGCTTGAGGTAATAACCCTGCCCTTCCACGTCCAGGCGGAAGACGCTGCTCCAGCCGCCACGGGCGGTATTGGGTTCGTCCACAGCTTCAAGCTGTTTGGCCCACAGTGCGTCAAAAGTGCCGAGACCATGGCGTTCGAGCAGTGCACGGTCTTCAGCGGCAAGAAAATCAGTCATTCGCGTCCCTCGAAAAATCTCACCACGTGCCGAATCCGTTTCTTGTCGGCGCTATCAAGCCGATCGCACTGGCGGTATTGCTTATAGAAGCGCAGGCGTTGGGTATTGGACAGGTGGTATTTGGCGAGTTTATCGAGACAGGCCAGATCCTTGGTGATCCGATACTTGAGCCAGAAGCCGCGCCAGAACTCGCCGTTAGGGCAATCGATCAGAAATATGCGGGCCTGCTCATCGATCAACAGGTTGCGCCATTTCAAATCGTTATGGGTAAATCGGTGATCATGCATCGTCCGGGTATAGCCGGCCAGTTGCCGACTGACGCCATCGACCCAGGCGCGATCCTTGAGTTTCGGATCCTTGCGCTCGGCGAGCGCCGAAAGGTCTTCGGTGTTGGGCAATTCGCGCGTGATCATGGCGCCGCGATCATACGCCGCGCCACGTCGCTCCAGGCCCCAGGCCACCACCTCTGCAGTGGGAATGCCCCACTTGGCGAAGCGTTTGAGGTTCTGCCATTCCATCTTCACTCGCGGCTTGCCGAGGTAGCGGCGCAAGCCTTTACCGGCGCCGACGTAGCGTTTGACGTAATAGTTGACGCCGTTGCGCTGCACGCGGATCACTTCCGACAGCGGGTCGCGGGTCAGGCGCTCGCCCTGCAACGCAAAGACGGCTTCGAGGCTGCCAAAATCATCGGCGAGCTCGCTGTATTGCGACTCGAGAGTCCAACCCGCCATCAGAGCGCATCCCCGTAACGCTGCTTACGTGCATAGAGCTTGTTGGCTTTGCCTTCGAGCCAGTTCAGCAGCGGCGCTTCTTGCGCCAGGATCTGGCGCAGCGGTTGCTGGAAATAGCCCTTGAGGAAGCGCAGCTTGTCGCGGCGGGTCAGGCCGATGTCCAGCGCGGAAAAGTACAGCGCGGCCAGATCCTTGTTGCGCCAGCGCTGGGTGATTTTCGCGCGGGTCTGGGCACGGTGCAGGTCGATCACCGACAGCTTGAAGTCGTCCGGCGTCACCGGTTTATCGGTGTGCAACAGGAAGTGGCAGATGTAGCAGTCGCGATGGTTGACGCCGGCGCGGTGCATCATGCCGGTCATGCGCGCGACTTCGGCGATCAGCGCGCGCTTGAGCGTTGGCTCCGGCGGCTGCTTGATCCAGTCGATGCTGAAGTCTTCCAGGCTGACGGTCGGCGCCAGTTCTTCGGTGACGATAAACGAGTGCTGATCCGCCGGGTTGCTGCCCTTCTCGCCGTACGCGACGGCGGTCATGGTCGGCACGCCGACTTCCTGCAGACGCTGGATGGCCTTCCATTCCTGACCCGCGCCGAGTACCGGCAGCTTGGCGGTCAGCAGGTTTTTGAAGATTTCACCCCAGCCGATGCCACGGTGGATCTTGACGAAAAATCCGTTACCGTCGACTTCCGTGCGCAGTGTCCGGCGTGCTTCCAGCTCGCGGTATACCTCGCCCTGCAAGCCTTCAACCTCGGCGAACGGATCGCGCCCGGCCCAAAGGCTCTTGAACGGTTCAGCCAGCATCAACTTCATTAAGCGTGCTCCGCCAGAATCACATCGGCCGCGTGCTGCGGCATGCTGTAGAGATCGGCCGTCTCGGCGAAAGCCAGACCATTACGGCTCCAGGCCGCGCGTGCAGCGTCGTCATGCAACATGTCAGTCAGGTACTGCGTCAGCTGCGCCTGATCGAACGGCTCGTCCAGCACTCGCCCGGCGTCCGCCTCGGCGATGTAATGGGCGTAACCGCAGACCGCGCTGACCAGCACCGGCAAGCCGGCGACCAGCGCTTCGAGCAACACGGTACCGGTGTTTTCGTTGTACGCCGGGTGAATCAACAGGTCGGCGCCGAGCAGGAAACGCGGGATATCGCTGCGCCCTTTAAGGAACGTCACGTTATCGCCCAGACCCAAAGTTGCACTCTGCATCTGGAACAATTTGGGGTCATCCTGGCCGATTACAAACAGCCGGGTGCGTTTCTTCAGTTCGGCAGGCAATGCAGCCAGTGCTTTCAGGCTGCGATCGACACCTTTGGTCTTGAACCCGGAGCCGATCTGCACCAGCAGCAGTTCGTCGTCCCTGAGATTGAATTCAGCGCGGAACCCGGCGCGAATCTCATCGGCATCCGCCGGGCGGCGACGATCCTGGGCAATGCCCGGCGGCAACAGGTGGAAACGCTCAAGCGGCGTGTCGTAATGCTTGATGAACAGCGGTTGCTGCACTTCGGAAATCATCAGCACTTCGGTCTTTGCGTCTTTGGCGAATACCGCGCGCTCGTATTCGGCAAAGTGGCGATAACGGCCCCAGCGGCGATACAGCGAATGGCGCAGGTTCTGCGCCTTGTCTTCGAAGCAGCCATCGGCGGCGTAATAGACGTCCAGACCCGGCATCTTGTTGAAACCGATCAGACGATCGACCGGGCGCTTGGCCAGATCCGCCTCCATCCATGCGCTGAGCTTTTCGTTGCGACGGTGATTGAAGAACGCCTTGACCGGCGCCACCAGCACTTCGAAACCGGGCGGCACGTCGCCTTCCCAGATCAGCGTGTAGACGCGGATCTTATGACCGCGCTTCTGGCATTCGAGGGCGATGCGCATGAAGTCGCGCTGCAAGCCACCGAACGGGAAATATTTGTACAGGACGAATGCCAATTGCATCAGCGCAGCTCCTCAGCCATTAACAACGTGCTCAGTCGGCTGGCGACACGCTCCGGGTTCAAACGCGTGAAGCACAGCGGCTGTTCACGCTTCAGGTCAAACTGACGGGCATCCTGCGCGGTCGGTTGATAGGTACATTTCTTTTGCAGGCAAGGTGCGCACGGGAAGTCGCTGGCCAGGTGAATCTGCAATTTTCCGTAGGCGCCGGTCAGGCCCGGGTTGGTCGGGCCGAACAGCGAAATGGTCGGCACGTCCAGTGCGGCGGCCAAATGGCCAAGACCGGTGTCCACCGCCACGCAAGCCTGCGCGCCGGCAAGGACTTTGCCGACGCCGGCCAGATTGAGTTTCGGCAGCACTTCAGCGTGTTTGAAACCGGCAGCGATGCGTTCGGCGCGAGCCTTTTCCTGCGGGCTACCCCACGGCAGTTTGACGCCGACGCCGAGGTAACCGACGCGCTCAGTCAGTTCACGCCAATAACTTTCCGGCCAGTGCTTGGTGTCCCAAGTGGTGCCATGCAGGAACACCACGAAGGCGTTTTTTCGCGGCAACTCGACCAGACGTTCGACGTTGAGGCCGTAGTCGCCGAGGCCTTTTGGCAGGTCGTAACCGAGGGCGATGGCGAACAACTGCCGCACCCGCTCGACGGCGTGCTGACCACGGGCGACGGCCAATTTGCGATCATAGAAACGCGAGGCCATCGGTTCACGGGCCGAACCTTTATCGAGTCCGGCTACCGGGGCTTTGACGTAACGGGTCAGCCAGGCGCTTTTCAGCAAGCCTTGGGCGTCGATCACCAAGTCGTATTTGTTGGCGCGCACGCTTTGCTTGAAGCGTTTCCACTCGCCGCTGGTAATGGTTTTCCAGATGTTTTTGCGCCAGCGGCGGATCGCCACCGGAATCACTTTGTCGACGGCCGGGTGCCAGGTGGGAATCTCGGCGAAGCCTTCTTCAACGACCCAATCGAATTTGATCCCGGGGATCGCCCTGGCGGCGTCAGTCAGCGCCGGCAACGCATGAATCACGTCGCCCAGCGATGAAGTCTTGATCAGCAGTACCCGCAACTTAATGAACCTCGACCACTGAGCCCTGCAATTTCTGCAAGGCATCGTTGACCGCGTCCGGCATCAGCTGGCGCAGGCAGTTGTAATGACCGAAGCGGCAGGTGCGGTCGAAGCACGGGCTGCAATCGAGGCCCAGACGCACCACTTCGACGTGTTCGGCCAGCGGCGGGGTAAAGCCCGGCGAAGTCGAGCCGTAGACCGCCACCAATGGGCGGTTCAGCGCAGCGGCAACGTGCATCAGGCCGGAATCGTTGGAGACCACCGCATCGGCGCAGGACAGCAGGTCGATGGCTTCGGCGAGCGAGGTTCCGCCACTGAGGTTGACTGATTCTTCACGCAGGCCCGGGATCAAGCGTGCGCGGATATCTTCACCGACGGCGTGATCGTTTTTCGAACCGAACAGCCACACCTGCCAGCCTTCGCGAATGCGCGCTTCGGCGACTTTGGCGTAATGCTCGGACGGCCAGCGCTTGGACTCGCCGAACTCGGCACCGGGGCACAGCGCCAACACCGGGCGATCAAGGGTCAGGCCAAACTTGGCCAGCGCCGCTTCACGGGTCACCGGATCGATTTGCAGACTTGGGCGCGGATACGGCTTCGGCAGCTCGGCGTTCGGCTCATAGGCCAACGCCATGAACCGCTCGATCATCAGCGGATAGCGTGCTTTATCGAGGGTGCGTACGTCGTTGAGCAGGCCGTAACGGAACTCGCCGCGCCAGCCCGTGCGTTTCGGGATGCCGGCGAAAAACGGCACCAGCGCCGATTTCAGCGAGTTGGGCAGCAGGATCGCCTGATCGTACTGGCCACGCAGGGACTTGCCGATGCGCCGACGCGTCGCCAATTCCAGCGCGCCGTGGCCGAGCGGGAAGCTCAAGGCCTTGCGCACTTCAGGCATGCGCTCAAGGATCGGCCGGCTCCACTCGGGGGCCAGCACGTCGATTTCGCATTGCGGGTGGCGCTGCTTGAGACACTGAAACAGTGTCTGCGCCATCACCATGTCACCGACCCAACTGGGCCCAACGATCAGAATATTCATGTGGTTTCCATAAACGAACCGGGGAGGCATTTACGCCTCCCCGCCTCGAGAATCACTGAGGGAGCGGCACTGCTTGCGATGGGTCATTACCTTCAACATGACTGTCGACTGTCACTCCGCTATCGCGAGCAGGCTCGCTCCCACATGGTTTTGCCTCTGTTCACACATCTGCGACTCACCGCAGATTCATTGTAGGAGTGAGCCTGCTCGCGATGGGGTCGTTACATTCAACATTGTTGTCGTCTGATACTCCGCTATCGCGAGCAGGCTCACTCCCACAGGGTTTTGCATTCATTCTTACATCTGCGTTTCAGCTTAGCCCCATCTCTTTCCATATCCGCAAAACCTGCCGCCGTTCTTCGACAAACTGGTCTCCGGCAATCACCCCCGGGTCCTTCTGCAAGGCCTGCCGGTGGGCGGCGGAGCGGTAGGCTTTATAGGCCTCGCGCAACAGGCTGGCATCTTCGGCAGGCATCAGCCCTTCGTGTTCCAGCTCTTCCAGAATGCGGATGTTATCGGTCCAGCGCAGCAGTGGCGGGTGGCTGTGCGACCACGCCAGGGCCGCGTATTGCACCATAAATTCAATATCGACGATACCACCGGCGTCCTGCTTGAGGTCGAACGGCGCCGTGGCGTCGAAGGCATTTGCTGCGGTACCGGCTGCGGTGCTCTTGGTGCCAAGGTTATCGCGCATCTTCGCGCGCATCTCGCTGACTTCCTGTTGCAGCTTGGCCAGATCACGCGCCTTGCCCAGCACCTGGGCGCGAACTTTCTCGAACGCCTGACCGACATCCTGACTACCGACCAACACCCGCGCCCGCACCAGGGCCTGATGTTCCCAGGTCCAGGCTTCATTTTCCTGATAGCGGGCAAACGCACCCAACGAACTGACCAACAGCCCCGAAGCACCGGATGGGCGCAGACGCATGTCCACTTCGTAGAGCTGACCGGAGTTGGTCTGCGCCGTCAGCAAGTGAATGATCCGCTGCCCCAGGCGCGTGAAAAACTGCGCGCCATCAATCGACTTCGGCCCGTCGGTTTCCGCCTGTGGATCGCCGTCGTGGATAAACACCAGGTCCAGGTCCGAACCATGGCCCAATTCCAGACCGCCGACTTTGCCGTAACCGACAATGATGAAACCTGGATCGCACAAGGTGCCGTCGGTGCGCAGCGGCGTGCCGTACTTGGCCACCGTCTGGCGCCAGGCCAGGGCCAGCACTTGTTCAAGAATCGCTTCGGCCAGCCAGGTCAGGTAATCGCTGACTTTCATCAGCGGCAGGCTGCCGGCAATTTCCGAGGCGGCGACGCGCAAGCGGTGCGCCAGTTTGAAATGGCGCAGGGCTTCCATTTGTTGTTCGAGGTCATCTTCGGGAATCCGCGTCAACCGCTCGCGCAACTCGGCGGCCAGTTCCGGCGCCAAGGGCGGCTTGAACAAACGACCTTCGTTAAGCAATTCATCCAGCAGCAGCGGGAAGCGGGTGATCTGCTCGGCGATCCACGGGCTCGCTGCACACAGTGTCAGCAAGCGTCGCAGGGCGCCGGGGTTTTCCGTCAGCAAGACCAGATAAGCCGAACGCCGGGCAACTGCTTCCACCAGCGGCAGCACGCGTTCAAGCACCAAATCCGGGTTGGCATGCTCGACAGCCTGCGCCAACAGACGCGGAATAAAGGCGTCGAGACGCTCACGCCCCAACCGCTGCATCGCCCGCAGTTGCGGACTGCTGCGCAATCCGGCCAGCGCCTTCAGAGCTTTGCTGGCATCGGCAAAACCGCCCTCCTCCAACTGCCGGCACGCGGCCTCTTCGTCCTGCGCCTCTTCCCACAGCGGCAGCCATTCACCACCGACCACCACTTCACTTGCGGCGCCTTCATCCTCGTCGGGATCGGCAATCACCTGAGCGAAGTGCCAAGCGACGCGACCGCGCCAGAACATCAGTTTTTCGTGGAAAGCATCCCAGTCGGCGAAACCGAGCATGAAGGCAATGCGTGCCTGATCCTGCGCGCCATCCGGCAGCATCTGGGTCTGGCGGTCGGCGATCGCTTGAATGGCGTGTTCGGTGTACCGGAGAAATTCGTAGCCTTCGCGCAACTCGCTGATCACTGCCGGCGGCAAATAACCCTGCCCTTCCAGCGTACTCAGCACCTTTAATAGAGGACGCTGTTGCAGGCTCAGGTCGCGGCCACCATGGATCAACTGAAAGGCCTGAGCGATAAACTCGACCTCACGAATCCCACCGGAGCCCAGCTTGATGTTGTCGGCCATGCCCTTGCGCCGCACTTCCTGCTGGATCAACTGCTTCATGGTGCGCAGCGCTTCGATCGCCGAAAAATCGAGGTAACGTCGATAAACGAACGGTCGCAACATGTCGAGCAACTGCGCGCCCGCGACCTGATCGCCGGCCACCACCCGCGCCTTGATCATCGCGTAGCGTTCCCAGTCGCGACCCTGATCCTGGTAATACTGCTCCAGCGCATTGAAGCTCAGCACCAGCGCGCCGGACGAGCCGTACGGGCGCAGGCGCATGTCGACACGGAATACAAAACCGTCGACGGTCATCGGGTCCAGCGCCTTGATCAAGCGCTGGCCGAGACGAATAAAGAATTCCTGATTATCCAGCGAGCGCTTCACGCCCACCGTTTCGCCACCCTCGGGGTAGGCGAAGATCAGGTCGATGTCCGAAGACAGGTTCAACTCGACGGCGCCGAGCTTGCCCATGCCGAGGATGACCATTGGCTGCGGCTCACCGCTACGGCGGCCGGTCGGCGTGCCGAACTGTTCGCAATGGCGGCTGTACAACCATTGATAAGCCTGGTCGATAGTCGCGTCGGCCATATCCGAGAGATCGCGGCAGGTCTGCACCAGATCGGCCTGACGGGTGAGATCGCGCCAGATGATCCGCATTTGATGACGGGCGCGCTGGCGGCGCAGGGCACGACCGAGTTCCTCTTCACTCTCGGCGGCGTTCACCGCAGCGGCAATCTGCGCACACAATTCACCCGGCGCGAAGGCCCGGTCGAGTTCGCCGGACTGCACCAGTGACAGCAACATCAAAGGGTCACGAACGCTCTGTTCAATGACAAATTCGCTGGCAGCGGTGACACGGGCGAACTGCGCCCAGCGCTCCGGCGTCCAGTTCGCCAAGCCATGATCGTCTTCCAGCGCGGCGACAGCCGTACGGAACGACTGCTCGGATCGAGTGACCAACGGCAGGAGAATGGCAGGCAGTTCGGCAAGCACGGGCAGGGTCATGGTCTATCCTTGATCGGCGTATAAATGGCCGCTTGTAGTGATTGGTGAAAAGCCGCTACCCGGAGGACTGTCGAACAAAAGTTAGAAATAGCTGAAATTTCTTTCTCTTTGGCAGCGAACATCAAAGTTTCACCTTTTTCGGATGGCAAAAGACCAACCTTAACGATTATTCTCACAACGCAGCCGGAGGCCACAAGCCATTCTTCTGTAGTTTTACTACTCGTCTATACATTCGAAAGGCTGAAATGCCGGAAGATTTGTAGTAAAACTACACGCCGCCGGAACAACCTATCGGCAATCCAAGAATTTTAAATCGTCTGCCCACAAGGCCAGTCGCAAACTCAGGCAACCGATTCTGGAAGCCTTTCCGCCCTGGAGCAAGCCATGCAAGACCTCGATCCCGTCGAAACCCAGGAATGGCTGGACGCCCTGGAATCGGTTCTCGACAAAGAAGGCGAAGACCGTGCTCACTATCTGATGACCCGTATGGGCGAACTCGCGACCCGCAGCGGCTCGCAGCTCCCTTACGCCATCACCACGCCTTACCGCAACACCATCCCGGTAACCCACGAAGCACGCATGCCTGGCGACCTGTTCATGGAACGCCGCATTCGCTCGCTGGTGCGCTGGAACGCGATGGCCATGGTAATGCGTACGAACCTGAAAGATTCTGACCTGGGTGGTCACATCTCCAGCTTCGCTTCCAGTGCGACCCTGTATGACATCGGCTTCAACTACTTCTTCCAGGCCCCGACCGACGAACACGGCGGCGACCTGATCTACTTCCAGGGCCACACCTCGCCAGGCGTTTACGCCCGCGCATTCATGGAAGGCCGCATCACCGAAGACCAGATGAACAACTTCCGCCAGGAAGTCGACGGTCAGGGCCTGTCGTCCTACCCGCACCCTTGGCTGATGCCTGACTTCTGGCAGTTCCCGACCGTATCCATGGGTCTGGGTCCGATTCAAGCGATCTACCAGGCACGCTTCATGAAGTACCTGGAACACCGCGGCTTCATCCAGCCGGGCAAACAGAAAGTCTGGTGCTTCCTGGGCGACGGCGAGTGCGACGAGCCGGAATCCCTGGGCGCAATCTCCCTGGCCGGCCGCGAGAAGCTGGACAACCTGATCTTCGTCATCAACTGCAACCTGCAGCGCCTCGACGGCCCGGTTCGCGGCAACGGCAAGATCATCCAGGAACTCGAAGGCGTGTTCCGTGGTGCTCAATGGAACGTGACCAAAGTCATCTGGGGCCGTTTCTGGGACCCACTGCTGGCCAAAGACGTCGACGGTATCCTGCAACGTCGCATGGACGAAGTCATCGACGGCGAGTACCAGAACTACAAAGCCAAAGACGGCGCGTTCGTCCGTGAACACTTCTTCAACACGCCAGAACTCAAGGCGATGGTTGCTGATCTGTCCGACGACGAGATCTGGAAACTCAACCGTGGCGGCCACGACCCGTACAAGGTCTATGCGGCGTACCACGAAGCGGTCAACCACAAAGAACAACCTACCGTTATCCTCGCCAAGACCATCAAAGGTTATGGCACCGGTGCCGGCGAAGCGAAAAACACTGCGCACAACACCAAGAAAGTCGACGTCGACAGCCTGAAGTTGTTCCGCGATCGTTTCGACATCCCGGTCAAGGACGAAGAGCTGGAGAACCTGCCGTTCTTCAAGCCAGAGCCAAACAGCGCCGAAGCCCGCTACCTCAGCGAGCGTCGCACTGCACTGGGCGGTTTCGTGCCTCAGCGCCGCGCACAAAGCTTCAGCGTGCCGACTCCGGACCTGGACACCCTCAAGGCCATCCTTGACGGCTCCGGCGACCGTGAAATTTCCACCACCATGGCGTTCGTCCGGATCCTCGCGCAACTGGTCAAGGACAAGGAAATCGGCCCGCGCATTGTTCCGATCATCCCGGACGAAGCCCGTACCTTCGGTATGGAAGGCATGTTCCGTCAGCTCGGCATCTACTCGTCCGTCGGCCAGCTCTACGAGCCAGTCGATAAAGACCAAGTGATGTTCTACAAGGAAGACCAGAAAGGTCAGATCCTTGAAGAAGGCATCAACGAAGCAGGCGCCATGAGCTCGTTCATCGCGGCCGGTACTTCGTACTCCAGCCACAACCAGCCGATGCTGCCGTTCTACATCTTCTACTCGATGTTCGGCTTCCAGCGTATTGGCGACCTGGCCTGGGCCGCTGGCGACAGCCGTACCCGTGGCTTCCTGATCGGCGGCACCGCCGGCCGGACTACCCTGAACGGTGAAGGTCTGCAACACGAAGACGGTCATAGCCACCTGCTGGCCGCGACCATCCCGAACTGCCGCACCTACGATCCAACCTACGGCTACGAGCTGGCGGTGATCATTCAGGACGGCATGAAGAAGATGACCGAAGAGCAACAGGACATCTTCTACTACATCACCGTGATGAACGAGTCGTACCAGCAGCCAGCCATGCCGGCCGGTGCCGAAGAAGGCATCAAGAAAGGCATGTACCTGCTCGAAGAAGACACCCGCGATGCGGCGCACCACGTACAGCTGATGGGCTCCGGCACCATCCTGCGTGAAGTCCGTGAAGCGGCGAAGATTCTGCGTGAAGAGTTCAACGTTGGCGCCGACGTGTGGAGCGTTACCAGCTTCAACGAACTGCGTCGCGACGGCCTCGCTGTCGAGCGCAGCAACCGTCTGAAGCCGGGCCAGAAGCCTAAGCTGAGCTACGTCGAAGAGTGCCTGAACGGCCGTAAAGGTCCGGTCATCGCGTCTACCGACTACATGAAGCTGTTCGCCGAGCAGATCCGTCAGTGGGTACCGTCCAAGGAATTCAAAGTCCTCGGCACCGACGGTTTCGGCCGCAGCGACAGCCGCAAGAAACTGCGTCATTTCTTCGAAGTCGACCGTCATTTCGTGGTGTTGGCAGCCCTGGAAGCACTGGCTGACCGTGGTGATATCGAACCTAAGGTGGTGGCTGAGGCCATCGTCAAGTTCGGCATCGACCCGGAAAAACGCAACCCACTGGACTGCTGAGGAGACATTTTGTGAGCGAACTCATTCGCGTACCTGACATCGGCAGCGGTGAAGGTGAAGTAATTGAACTGTTTGTGAAGGTCGGCGACCGTATCGAAGCCGACCAGAGCATCCTGACCCTGGAATCGGACAAGGCCAGCATGGAAGTGCCGGCCCCGAAAGCCGGCGTCATCAAGAGCCTGAAAGTGAAGCTGGGCGACCGTCTGAAAGAAGGCGATGAACTGCTTGAACTGGAAGTCGAGGGCGCCGCTGAAGCGGCCCCTGCTCCGGCTGCTGCTCCGGCTAAAAAGGCCGAAGAGAAACCGGCCGCCGCTCCTGCCGCGGCTGCGCCTGCCGCTGCTCCTGCTGCCGCTTCGGTTCAGCAAGTGCACGTGCCGGACATCGGCTCGTCGGGCAAAGCCCAGATCATCGAGATCCAGGTCAAGGTCGGCGACACCGTCGAAGCTGATCAATCTTTGATCACTCTGGAATCCGACAAGGCGAGCATGGAAATCCCGTCACCTGCCGCTGGCGTGGTCAAGGCCATCAGCGTCAAGCTCAACGACGAAGTCGGCACTGGCGACCTGATTCTGGATCTGGAAGTGGCGGGTGCTGCGGCCCCTGCTGCTGCCGCTCCGGCTCAGGCTGCTGCACCGGCCGCTGCGCCTGCTCCGGCAGCCGCGCCAGCAGCACCGGTTGCCGACAGTGTTCAGGACATCCACGTTCCGGACATCGGTTCGGCTGGCAAAGCCAAGATCATCGAAGTGTTGGTCAAGGCTGGCGACAGCGTTGAAGCCGACCAGTCGCTGATCACTCTGGAATCCGATAAGGCGAGCATGGAAATTCCATCGCCTGCCGCTGGTGTGGTGGAAAGCGTTTCCATCAAGCTGGATGACGAAGTCGGTACCGGCGACCTGATCCTCAAGCTGAAAGTCAAAGGCGCGGCCCCTGCTGCTGCCCCGGCTCCAGCTGCCGCTGCTGCTCCGAGCGCTCCGGCACCTGCCGCGGCTGCTCCGGCTGCCGCTGCACCTGCTGCTGCCGCTCCAGCCGCCGCACCGGCCAAGCCGGGCGCGAAAGTTCACGCCGGCCCGGCCGTGCGTCAACTGGCCCGCGAGTTCGGCGTCGAGCTGAACGCTGTCGGCGCCAGCGGCCCGCACGGTCGTATCTTGAAAGAAGACGTGCAGGTTTACGTCAAAGCGATGATGCAGAAGGCCAAGGAAGCACCGGCCGCTGCAGCGGGCGCAACCGGTGGCGCGGGCATCCCGCCGATTCCGGTCGTTGATTTCAGCCGTTTCGGCGAAATCGAAGAAGTGCCGATGACTCGCCTGATGCAGATCGGCGCGTCGAGCCTGCACCGCAGCTGGTTGAACATCCCGCACGTGACTCAGTTCGATTCGGCTGATATCACCGAGCTGGAAGCGTTCCGCGTCGCGCAGAAAGCCGTTGCAGAGAAGGCCGGCGTCAAGCTGACCATCCTGCCGCTGCTGCTCAAGTCGTGCGCGCACATGCTCAAGGAGCTGCCGGACTTCAACAGTTCGCTGGCGCCAAGCGGCAAGGCGATCATCCGCAAGAAATACGTGAACATCGGCTTCGCCGTCGACACCCCGGATGGCCTGCTGGTACCGGTCATCAAGAACGTCGACCAGAAGAGCCTGTTGCAACTGGCAGCCGAAGCCGCTGCGCTGGCCGCCAAAGCCCGCGACAAGAAGCTCACCGCTGACGACATGCAGGGCGCTTGCTTCACCATTTCGAGCCTCGGCCACATTGGCGGCACCGGCTTCACGCCGATCGTCAACGCGCCGGAAGTGGCGATCCTCGGTGTTTCCAAGGCAACCATCCAGCCAGTCTGGGACGGCAAAGCCTTCCAGCCGAAACTGATGCTGCCGCTGTCGCTGTCCTACGATCACCGTGTGATCAACGGCGCCGCTGCCGCACGCTTCACCCAGCGTCTGGGCAGCCTGCTGGCCGACATCCGCACGATCCTGCTGTAACTCGGTCGGCCCTCCAGCAACGGAGGGCCGATTGCTGCACCCTTTCGAGCGCCACACGCTCGTACCTCAACCCCGTCAGTTTGGCGGGGCTTTTTTTTGCCTGAAGAAACATACCCTCTCGTCTTTTTCCCACACGTCGCGCTGACATCGGCCACAACCCCGGTCGACTTGGCCCCGATCTTTTTTATTCGATACGCAACTAACCTAGCCCCAACCAATTCAACTAAGAAAAATTAGTAGAACCCTGTTAATCAAAGTTAACTCGAATGGATTCGACATGTTAAAACCAACTATCGGCCCGATTGTCGGCCACGTCACAACTGATCACGCGCGCATCTTCATACGGGGCGATCAGCAGAATAAATCACCGGTATTTGCCGCAGTGCGTTTTCGCAGTTCCGGTACACAACAATGGTCGAAAGGTAACTTCGCCCGCCTGAGCGAATTACGCGACATGTCTGAAGTATTCGCCCTCAACAATTTGAATAGCGACACCGAATATGAATATCAGGTCGGCTGGTTCAGCCCGATGAATCCGGTGCACACCCCGGACAGCGTCGCCGAACTGCCGCTGCAATGGCCACGAGAGATCTATCGTCTGCGCACCCGCTCCAGCAAAGCCCTGCAACCCAAAGCCTATATCGTCGGCTCCTGCCGCTACCTGCGCATGACCGCCGGCATCGCCTCCCTGCCGCAATTGGGCGATCGGATCTTCGCGTCCATCAACCAATTGATCGAGGGCATACAACCACCGATCAGCGCGGTATTGATGACCGGCGATCAAATCTACGTCGACGATTTGAATCTGCTTGCACCGGATCGCGAATATAAAGACATCCTGAGCAAGTACCGCGCGGCTTTTTCTCAACAGAATATAAAACGACTGATGGCCGGCACTTCGACTTACATGATTCTCGATGATCACGAAATCGAAGATAACTGGCCCGCCAATGCCAGCAAGTCCGACGGCGACTTATACCGTAATGCCATGGCCGCCTATGAGTTGTATCAGGCCAGTCACAGCCCGGCACATCCGCTGACAACTAACGGAGATATAGATCACGCAACACTCGAGCATTACTGGTATCAATTCAGCGATGGCGATATTGAATGGTTTGTGACTGACAGTCGCACCCGCCGCAACTTGTCAGCCGATGACCGACGCATCCTCGACGAGGCACAGGAACAGGCCTTGTTGAAATGGCTGAGCAACAGCGAGGCGCGGGTCAAGTTCGTGGTCACCAGCGTGATGTTCTATCCGGATCGCAAACTTCATGGCGATGACGCCTGGAAAGCCTTCCCCGAACAGCGCCTGCGCCTGCTGGAAACCATCCGCACCCAGCGTATCAAGAATGTCGTGTTTATTTCGGGTGACGTACATGGCTCGCTGACCGCTCGCCTGAGCCACAGCGAAGACCCGGACTTCGAAGTCCACACCGTGGTGTCCTCGCCGCTGTGCAACAGCAAACTGCTGCCGTACGCCAAAGCGTCCACGTTCATTCTGGATCAACCGCTAGTGCGCACGGCGGCGGGCGATTATCGGCATGAACTGACCAGCAGCGTGGTGAGTGAAGACAATTTCGCTCATCTGGTGGTCGAGGCGGGCCAGATTCAGGTCAATTACCACGACCGCGATGGCAAACGCCTGCAATCGATCACCCTCCCACTGCGTTGAATTGCCGGCCAAAAAGACGCCGTTGCGGGGCACAAACCGCTCTGCAACGGCAGTCTTTCAATGCAACAGGATTACTTTTTACCGCACGCTGGAGAAATCTTCAGCGCAGCCGACATATTCTTATAGCACTTGGCCTTCATGTCTCTTGTCAGTCGGTGCCGCAATGATGCAACCTTGCCGCAGGCAACAGTAAAGAGGGCGAGAGCCCGGCGCGTTCAGCATATTTCCAAGCGAGTTCCCTTCATGAAGAGCCAACCCGATGCCGCCAGCCGTATGGCGGCCGAGGTAGTGACGCAGTTGCCTGTGCCCTCGCGGCTCGGCATGCTGCGTTTCGAGCGCTTGAATGAAGCCAGTTGGGCCATGCTGTTTCTCGATCCCAACTGCGAACGCCAGTTCGGCCAGCCGGCCGTTGAGCTTTGCGCGCTGGTCGGCTCACCCTACGCCAGCCTGATGGAACCCGAAGCGCGCTATCAACTGCACGATGCGATTCAGCAACAGCTGACCGCCAGCCCGCATTATCTGGTGCGCTATACCCTGCACACGGCTGCCGGTGCGCTGAACATCCTTGAGTTGGGCGAAGCCTACAAACAGCACAATCGTCACCTGCTGCGCGGCTATCTGCTGGCGGTCGATCACGTCTTCGACGAAGTGTCGCTGCTACCCTCCGTCGATCTCGAAACACAGAATTCGCGCCTGCAAATCGCCCTCGAACTCAACCAACGGGCGCAGCAGGAACAACTGCAGCACCTGGAACGCGTACGCGCCCAACAGGACCTGATTCTGCTGCTCGCCCGTCAGCGCTACAGCACGCATAACTCGCTGCAGGAAGCCGCCGAGCTGATCACCCGCTGCGCCTGCGATATCTATGAAATCGACTGCGCCAGCCTGTGGAACCTCGAAGGCCAGCAGTTGGTGCCGATCTCCGCGTACCACCGCGCGACCCAGGAATACATCCTCCCGGACGTGATCGACATCAGCAGTTTCCCCGACTACATGGAAGCTCTGCACAGCAGTCGCGCCATCGACGCACACAACGCGATGCGCGACCCGCGCACCCGAGAGATGGCCGAGGCCCTGCGCCCGCGCGACGTCAACGCCATGCTTGATGCGAGCATTCGCGTCGATGGCCAAGTAGTCGGCGTGCTGTGCCTGGAGCAGACCGGCGTCACCCGCGCCTGGCAGTCCGACGAAATCGCCTTTGCCGGCGAGCTGGCCGACCAGTTCGCGCAAGTCATCAACAACCACAACCGCCGCACCGCCACCAGCGCCCTGCACCTGTTCCAGCGTGCGGTCGAGCAAAGCGCCAACGCCTTTTTGCTGGTCAATTGCGACGGCGTGGTCGAGTACGTCAACCCGAGTTTCACCGCGATCACCCAGTACACCACCGAGGAAGTCCACGGCCAGCGCCTGTCCGAGCTGCCGGCACTGGAGAACCTCAGCGAACTGCTGTTCGACGCGCCCTCGGCGCTGGCCAAGAGCAACAGTTGGCAGGGCGAATTCAAGAGCCGCCGGAAAAACCTCGAACCGTACTGGGGCCAGCTGTCGATCTCCAAGGTCTATGGCGACAACCGCGAGCTGACGCACTACATCGGCATCTACGAAGACATCACCCAGACCAAACTGGCGCAGCAGCGCATCGAGCGTTTGGCCTACACCGACAACCTGACCAACCTCGGCAATCGCCCGGCATTTATCCGTAATCTGGACGAACGCTTCGCCCGCGATAGCGATACGCCGATCAGCCTGTTGCTGGTGGACATCGACAACTTCAAACGGATCAACGACAGCCTCGGTCACCAGACCGGCGACAAACTGCTGATCAGCCTGGCCCGACGCCTGCGCAACAGCCTGAGCCCAAGCGGCAGCCTCGCGCGGTTCGCCAGTAACGAATTTGCCGTGTTGCTGGACGACACCGATCTTGCCACCGGCCAGCAGATCGCCAACCAATTGTTGGCGACGCTGGATAAACCGATGTTCGTCGACAACCAGTTGATCAGCGTTACCGGCTCGGTCGGCCTGGCCTGCGCGCCGCTGCACGGTCGTGATCCGCAAACGCTGATGCGTAACGCTGGCCTGGCGCTGCACAAGGCCAAGGCCAACGGCAAACATCAGGTGCAAGTCTTTACCGAAGCGCTGAATGCCGAGGCCAGTTACAAACTGTTCGTCGAGAACAACCTGCGCCGCGCCCTGACCCAGAATGAGCTGGACGTGTTCTACCAGCCCAAGCTGTGCCTGCGCAGCGGGCGCCTGCTGGGCATGGAAGCGCTGCTGCGCTGGAACCACCCGGAACGCGGCATGATCCGCCCGGACCAGTTCATCAGCGTCGCCGAAGAGACCGGCCTGATCATTCCGATCGGCAAGTGGATCGCGCGCCAGGCCTGCCGCATGAGCAAGGCACTGACCGCCGCCGGCATGGGCAATCTGCAAGTGGCGATCAACCTGTCACCCAAGCAGTTCTCCGATCCGGATCTGGTCGCCTCGATCGCCAACATCCTCAAGGAAGAAGCGCTGCCGGCCTATCTGCTCGAACTGGAACTGACCGAAGGCCTGCTGCTGGAAGCCACCGAAGACACGCACTTGCAGCTCGATCAACTCAAGCGCCTCGGGCTGACGCTGGCCATGGACGACTTCGGCACCGGTTATTCGTCGCTGAGCTATCTGAAAAAATTCCCGATCGACATCATCAAGATCGATCGCAGTTTCATCCACGAAATCCCCGACAACCAGGACGACATGGAAATCACCTCGGCGGTGATCGCCATGGCGCACAACCTGAAACTCAAGGTTGTGGCCGAAGGCATTGAGACCGCCGAGCAACTGGCGTTCCTCCGTCGTCATCGTTGCGACGTCGGCCAGGGTTACCTGTTCGACCGGCCGATCCCCGGCGCAGAACTCATCCAAGCGCTGAAACGCTACCCGCGTGGCCCGCTCTGCCTCTAACTCCCGCCGCCCCTCATGTAGGAGCTGCCGCAGGCTGCGATCTTTTGATCCTGTTTTTCAAAGACAAGATCAAAAGATCGCAGCCTTCGGCAGCTCCTACATTGGATAGTGCGAAGTCGGGCATCATTCGGCACACTGGCGGTCTGACTTTTTACATCCAACCTGACTGAGAGGAACGATCATGGTTCTGCGCTCGGAAATTCTGGTGAACAAAAACGTGCTCCCGACTAAAGAACAAGCTCTGCCCGGCCGCGAAACCGCGATGACCCTGCCTGAAAAGCACTTCGTCTTCGAACAAACCCCGCTGCTTGGCCCGTTTTTCCAGGACGTCGACTTTGCGATCTTCGGTCTGGGCTGCTTCTGGGGCGCCGAGCGCCGTTTCTGGCAGCGTGAAGGCGTGGTCAGCACGGTCGTCGGTTATGCCGGTGGTTTCACGCCGAACCCGACCTACGAAGAAGTCTGCTCGGGCCTGACCGGCCACGCGGAAGTGGTACTGGTGGTGTATGACAAGGCCAAAGTCAGCTATGAAGAGCTGCTGGCGATGTTCTGGGAACTGCACAACCCGACGCAGGGCATGCGCCAAGGTAACGACATCGGCACGCAGTACCGCTCGGTGATCTACGCGACTTCGCCTGAGCACCTGGATGCGGCGCTGAAGAGCAAGGCGACCTATCAGGCTGAACTGTCGAAGGCGGGTCTGGGCGAGATCAGCACCGAGATCGAACAGGCGCCGACCGTGTACTTCGCCGAGGCGTATCACCAGCAGTATCTGGCGAAGAATCCTGAGGGTTACTGTGGGATTGGCGGCACCGGCGTGTGCATGCCAGCGAGCCTGGCGGGTAACTGACCCACCGGCCGATCGTTCCCACGCTCTGCGTGGGAACGCAGCCCGGGACGCAGAGCGTCCCAACGGCGGACGCAGAGCGTCCATTGAGGCATTCCCACGCAGAGCGTGGGAACGATCGCTGTAGGAGCTGCCGCAGGCTGCGATCTTTTGATCTTGCCGTTGATCAACTCTCGGCAATCAACCAGTCCATCTGCCACCCGCCCTGGGTCTGCCCCAGCTTCTTCGACAACCACGGCAGCAACTCACGCAATTCTTCCTCCAGCCCCCACGGCGGATTGGCAATCGCCATGCCCGAGCCGTTCAGGCTGTTCGGCGTATCCAGCGGATGCACCAGCAGCTCCACGCGCAGCAACTTCGGCGCACCGGTGCCAGCCAGATCCTGATAGAACCTGCGCAATGCACGCTGATCCTTCACCGGATACCAGATCGCCGCCACGGTTTGACGCATGCGGCCAATCGCCTCTTTCAACGACGCCGCGCAACGCTGCATTTCATCGAGCTGCTCGAACGGCGGATCAATCAGCATCACCGCACGCTTCTCCTGCACCGGCAACATCGCCCGTGCCACGTGCCAACCCTCGCCCAGATGCACTTTGACCCGACGATCACCGGCCATGTTGTCCTTGAGCAGTACGCCGTCTTCCGGGTGCTTCTCGTTGAGCATCAGCCGATCCTGCGGGCGGGTCAGGCGCCGCGCCAGTTCCGGCGACCCCGGGTAGTAGCGCAACTGGCCATCCGGGTTCATCTCGTGCAGCACCTTCATGTAGTCGGCGGTCAGCGCTGGTAAATCCGGCTGATCCCACAAGCGCGCGATGCCTTCCAGGTACTCACCGGTACGGTTGGCCTGATCACCCTGCAAGTCATACAGACCGATGCCGGCGTGCGTGTCGAGATAGGCAAACGGCTGCTCCTTGCGCGACATCAGGGCGATGAGGCGGGTCAAGGTCAGGTGTTTGAACACATCGGCGTGATTGCCGGCATGGAAGGCGTGACGATAATTCATGGCTGCTCCTGCGAAGGGCGCAAAGTTTACCTTTTACCGGGCGGCAAGTCAGGGGTTGGCGGCTGAGCGGACAAAAGCCTTTCCCTCACCCTAGCCCTCTCCCGGAGGGAGAGGGGACTGACGGTGGTGATCTTGCGAGTTACATCGACCTGAAAGATCGGCGTGATCTCAGGCTTGGCCAAGCGAAGATCAGCGCGGAAGTCGCAAGTCGGCGTTCATCGTCCAGACAACTCGGTCAGTCCCCGAAACAACACCACCATCCAGGCTTGGCCAAGCCAAGTTCACCACTGAAGTCGCAAGTCGGCGTACACCGCCCAGACAACTCGGTCAGTCCCCGAAACAACACCACCATCCAGGCTTGGCCAAGCCAAGTTCACCACTGAAGTCGCAAGTCGGCGTACACCGCCCAGACAACTCGGTCAGTCCCCTCTCCCTCTGGGAGAGGCCTAGGGTGAGGGGCTTTGCTTTTATGGCGTTAAACTGGCTAACCATGAACGACAGGACGTCAAAAACTCATGCGATATCTGATCATCTGCTTATTCAGCCTGCTTAGCCCATACCTCGCCCTTGCCGACGAAACCCACATTGAGCAGGCACGCCAGACACTTAAGAACTACGGCCTGAGCCACTGCATTCTGAAGCCATTCAACGAGCGCTCCGCGCTGGAAAAAGACATTGCCCTGTCCGCCAATGCCTATTCCTTCATGGGCAAAGGCATGCATTCCATCCTGCAAAATGAAGACACGCTGCAAGTGCTACACGATCCCTACAAAGAAACCCGAAACTACGTGTTGGCGGCTTACGAGCAGACACCTTCAAACAGCAAATACTCGAATGAAAAAGTAGTGTTTTTTGGGTGCATGAAGGTCTACAACTCCGATGCGTTCAACAGCTTTATCAACTCTCAGGATGCGTACATCCCTGACTGACTAACTGATTTCCTTCAACGTCAAAAGATCGCAGCCTTCGGCAGCTCCTACAGGGCGAACGCCAGTCCCGTGTAGGAGCTGCCGCAGGCTGCGATCTTTTGATCTTTTTCAGGCAGGCATGCTGCGCAGGCGCCTGCCGATGACATCAAGCACATCACAGCCGTCGCGCAAGGGGATCACGCAGAGCTGGGCGAAGTCGCTGAGGATGACGGAGTCGCATTCGACCGAGCCGCGCATGCACATGTTTTCCAGCACCTGGATCACGGCGCGCAGGCGATGGTTGGCGGCGTCCATGAGGATGTCGAGGGGCACGTGGGTGTCGATGAACAGCGTAGGCATGTCGCTGCAATTGCCGGTCAGGGCCATGAAGCGGTTATCGGGATGGGGGATGATTTTTTCGTAGGGTGGAGCCGTTCGTATTGTCGTCATTTCTATCTTCCATAGAGTGTAAAAATGAACTGCCGCATTCCTTCCTACGGGATTGGGTGGCAGCCGTGCACGGGAGTAGGAAACCGACCCATGGAATTCGGCCACGCCGAAGCGTGTCCCGCACACAGCCGCCGCTGACGACATTGCTCACACAAGTTACGTGCCGCAATTCAAACAACAGCGCTGATGCACCATAGGTAGAGGGCTCCTACACCCTGTCACCGCTCTCGCAGTGACAACGAAAAGACTATCCCTGCAACCCACCGTCCACCAGTTCATGAAAACCGCCGCAACTCGAAGGAATCGTCCGAGACCTTCGCCCCGAAAACTCACTCCGACTCTGCCAGCAAAAACGCCAGCAACGCCGATTGCGACGATTCTTCCGACATAGAAACCTGAAAAAACCGCCTCACTTTGCAGCGCAAAATCGCCTCGGGGAAGGCATCGAAAACTGCCGGATGTTCCTCGCTCAACCACTGCAACGCATTGGCGGTTCGAACGTCATGGCCTTGCTGCGCCAGCACCGAATCCGGCACCTGCCACCACGGGAATACCCGCCCCGATACCAGCGCCCTGCCACCGATATCCAGCACCTGCCCATTGATCAGACAACGCCCGATCAGCGGAAACAGTTGTGCCGCATCCACCTCATCGGCCTGAAGAATCGGCAACAGAAACCGCCCGTCCCAAAAACGAAAAAACACCGTTTTCCCGCCAGGCATCAGCACTTGGGTAAGGCTGCGAAAGTGCGCCACCACCTCTTCAAGGCTCGCCGAAGACACCGCCAGCCAACCCCAATCCCGCGACTCGGTGGTGGTGACCCAATGCAGAAACTCACTGTCGGCGGCGACAATTCCCACGTAAGGCATCACCGCATCCCACTCGGCATAAATCGTCTCGGCCCAGATCGGGCTCGCCGTTTCTCGCCAAGCGGCAGGCGGTTTTGCCTCATTGGCATTACTGAAAACCGCAAACAACTGCTCGGAAGTTTTCAACGGTTCACGCGCCAACCATTCGGCAGGCAATAGAAAATCAGGCGGCACAGAGACCATCCTTGCAACGTTCACACTCTTCGCAGAATGGCGCGTCACCCTTGAAGCTCATGATTTGTGCAGCCGTCAGCATGGCAGCCGGCGCGGCGGCGAGTTTCTCCGGCAATCCCGGTACAACCGGCGCGGCACTCATCGCCGCCATCGGCGCACCACCCACTACAATCGGCACGCTGCTGAAAATGCCGCCGGGACCGATGTTGATCCACTGCCCACCGGCCTGAATCGTCGCACTCGCGCCACCGTCGATGACCACTTGCTGACCGGCGCTGACGTGGAATTGCCCACTGGCGCTGATCGCCTGATTGCTCACGCGAATATGCCGGTCGCCGCTCACGCTCAGATGGTCGTCCTGCTTCACTTCGGTCTGCCGCTGACCGTGAGTAATGCGCTGCTCATCAGCCTTCAACTCGTGCCGAGCGGTCCCGGTGACAACAATGCTGCGCTGGTTATCAACCTGCACCTGTTGATCATTCAACACATGCTGCGTCCAGTTACGCTGGGCGCGCAGGTAGATTTCCTCGGCACCTTTGCGATCCTCGATGCGCAGTTCGTTGTAGCCGCCACCGCCGGGGCTGCTCTGGCTACGGAAAATGCTGCGGGTCTTGTCCGCCGGCAGATCCAGCGGGATCGGCGTCGCGGCGTTGGGCAGGCAGCCCACAACCAATGGTTTGTCGGCGTCGGCATCGATGAAGCCGACCAGTACTTCCATGCCGACTCGCGGAATCAGCACGCTGCCGTAACGGTCATGGGCCCAACCGCTGGCAACGCGCAACCAACAACTGGAATGCTCGTTCAATTCACCGTCGCGGTCCCAAGCCAGTTGCACCTTGACCCGGCCATACTCGTCGCAGTGGATTTCCGTATCTTTCGGCCCGGTCACAACCGCCGGTTGATAGCCGAGCATGCGCGGTTTTTCAGGCCCCAGCGCCGGGCGGAAAAACACGTCCCACGGCGTGGCGAGAAAGCTATTACGGTAACCCTGAAATCCCTCGCCATCGCTGGTCACCGATTCCTCCAGCACCTGCGGCTGGCGGCCATGATGCTCGATGGCGGTCAGCAGCCACAGGTCATTCCAGTCGTGGCGCGGATGCTCAGTCAGTTGCAGGAAATGTCCGCAAACCAGTGCAGATTCGTCGCTGATGCCTTCGGCCTGACGGTAATCGGCGACATGTCGCTCAAGTGCCCGCTGGGCGAGATGCTTGCCGGTTTCCCGATCGTTGAATTGGCCGGGGAAGTGATAGTCCTCGAGCACCGGGCGCTGCTCGCCGTCGACTCGGCTTTGCAATTGCAGCCGCGGTTTTTCGAAGTTGTAGTCGCGCCGGGTGACCACGCTGGTGCGGGTTTCCACGCGAACGTTGAAACGCTTGACCGCCGGGGCTCCGGCAGACATGCCACTGCCCGGCAGATAAAGGGTCGGCGTGGCCAGTTTTGGAAACACTGTCTGGTCATCACCGAACACCAGTACGTGCGCGTCGGGGCTGTGTTGAAAGTGGTAATGAATACCCACTTCGGCACACAGGCGTTGAATGAACGCCAAGTCGCTTTCAGCGTACTGCACGCAATACTCGCGAACCGGGTATTCGCTGCCCAACCGAAACTCGAAAGCGTCACGAAGGATCGCGTGATCCTTAAGCACCTGCGCAACAATTTGCGGCACGCTCTGATGCTGGAAAATCCGCTGATTGATGCGGTGTTCCAGATACGTCAAACGTGGGACAAGGCTTAAGTGATAACGCGTCAGACGTTTCCCGGAGTCGCCCTGCCCAACCTGATAAATCTGACCGTGAATACCGGAACCTTGAGCATCAAAGCTCAGAAACGCCTGACAGTGCAGCAGGCTCTCGAGGTCCAGATCCGGTCGCTCACTGACCAGTTCCAGCTCGAAACGAAAGGGTTGGCTGATGGCTTCCTTGCCCGTGAACTCAAGGACCTTGAGGTCATGTTGGGCGCCTTCGAGGGTCACCGTGAAACGCGGTTGATTGGCAGGCGCGAACATCCGATGTCTCTCTGCAGTGTGAGGGCGGGCGATTCTGCATGAGGGGCAAGGGGTGATGAATGGGTGACGGGAAAATCAGATTTCCCCTACTTTTTTTGCCGAAAAAACCTGCAAAAAACGGCGCTTTCAACTACAGACAAATCCCTCAAGTCATCCATAGAACCCTGTGGGAGCTGGCTTGCCAGCGATAGCGATGCGTCAGTTACTGAATGTTCTGAATGTGCCGCCCTCATCGCTGGCAAGCCAGCTCCCACAGGTTTCTTCAGCGTCGGCAAGAAATCACAGGCACAAAAAAACGGCCCGTCTCCTGTGGAAACGGGCCGTTTTTGGATGAGCCTCAGCTCAGAACAATTACTTGTTCAGGTGGAAGTCTTTTTCCGCCGCTTCGAAGCGCTGCACCATGCCTCTGGTCGGCTCGCCCATCTTGCTGACAATGTAGATGGCCAGGCTGGCGAAGATGAAGCCCGGGATGATTTCGTACAAACCCAGCAGTTCGAAATGCTTCCACACCACCACGGTGATCGCGCCGACCAGAATACCGGCCAGTGCGCCGTCACGGGTCATGCCTTTCCAGACCACCGAGATCAGCACAACCGGACCAAACGCCGCACCGAAACCGGCCCAGGCGTAAGACACCAGGCCCAGTACGCGGTTTTCCGGGTTGGCAGCCAGGGCGATCGCGATCAGTGCAACCAACAGCACCATGGCGCGGCCGACCCAGACCAGCTCCAGTTGCGAAGCGGATTTACGCAGGAAAGTTTTGTAGAAGTCTTCGGTCAGGGCGCTCGAGCACACCAGCAACTGGCAGCTCAGGGTGCTCATCACAGCAGCCAGAATGGCCGACAACAGCACACCGGCGATCCATGGGTTGAACAGCAGTTTGGCCAGTTCGATGAACACGCGTTCGTGGTTCTCGGTCACGGGACCGGCAACTTCCGGGTGCGCCGAGAAGTACGCGATACCGAAGAAGCCCAC
This sequence comes from Pseudomonas sp. IT-232MI5, assembly GCF_949767845.1. Taxonomy (NCBI): domain Bacteria; kingdom Pseudomonadati; phylum Pseudomonadota; class Gammaproteobacteria; order Pseudomonadales; family Pseudomonadaceae; genus Pseudomonas; species Pseudomonas sp. IT-232MI5. Next base: position 12,839 of record NZ_CATKQE010000003.1, on the reverse strand, counting down.
CGCCACAGTGCCGCCCAGGCACAGGATCATCCAGGTCATGGAAATGCGACGCGCCTTGGCGATCGACTTAACCGAATCCGCCGCCATGAAACGCGCGAGGATGTGCGGCTGACCGAAATAGCCCAGACCCCAGCCCATCAGCGAAATGATGCCGATGAAGGTGGTGCCTTTGAGCATGTCGAAGTTGCTTGGATCTTGCGCTTCGATGGCCAGGAACGTGGTGTCGACGCCACCGGTGGCCAGCAGCACGATGATCGGCGTAAGGATCAGCGCGAAAATCATCAGCGTGGCTTGTACGGTGTCAGTCCAGCTCACCGCGAGGAAACCACCAATAAAGGTGTAAGCAATCGTCGCCGCAGCACCGGCCCACAGCGCCGTCTCGTAGGACATGCCGAAGGTGCTTTCGAACAGACGGGCACCGGCCACGATGCCGGAAGCGCAGTAGATGGTGAAGAACACCAGAATCACGATCGCCGAAATGATCCGCAGCAGACCGCTTTTATCTTCAAAACGGCTGGCGAAGTAATCCGGCAGGGTCAGGGCGTCGCCGTTGTGCTCGGTCTGCACGCGCAGACGGCCGGCAACGAACAGCCAGTTCAGGTAGGCACCGATGACCAGACCGATGGCGATCCAGCTTTCGGACAGACCGGACATATAGATGGCGCCCGGCAGGCCCATCAACAACCAGCCACTCATGTCGGACGCACCGGCGGACAGCGCGGTGACGACGCTGCCGAGGCTGCGACCGCCGAGAATATAGTCAGAAAGGTTGTTGGTGGAGCGATAGGCCATCAAGCCGATCAGCACCATTGCTGCGATGTAGATCACGAACGTGATCAGGGTTGGATTGCTTACGCTCATTGAGTTACGCCCTGGCTTTGTTTTTATGTAGCGGCGGTGGTGAACCGCACGCAAACGACGACGTTTGGCAGACGATCCGGGATCCCGCGCATTTAGGACTGATGTTTCCCCAGGAAAGCCATCAGCCGGTACACCGGGTTAATCCCGGTTGCACCTTGGGCGCGAATGCTATGCAACAAATCAAATAAGGTGCAACCAGTTTCGTGAGAATTAGTTGCACCTAGTCGGATTTATCGACGATCACCCCGTTTTTGCTCCCTTTTGTGGCAGTCATGGCCCTTTGCTAGAAGCAAAAGCACCAAGCAGGAGCAGCACTTTCGTACCAGAAAATAATTCCTGACGAGCTGCCTATTATTCCGACAAAAAAAGGGTTGCACCCGGTTGCACCTCTTTCAGCGCACGGCTAATCTTGCGGCCAGCTGATGCCACGCAACTGTGGCAACCATGAGGATAAAAATATGGCTACCACCACCCTTGGGGTCAAACTCGATGACCCGACCCGCGAGCGCCTGAAGGCGGCCGCGACCTCGATTGATCGCACACCGCACTGGCTGATCAAGCAGGCAATTTTCAATTACCTGGAAAAACTCGAGGGTGGTGCAACCCTGACCGAGCTGAACGGTTTGACCGCCAAGGACGCCGACGAGGCGGGCGAAGTCCACACCGATCACGCGCACCAATGCTTCCTCGAATTCGCCGAAAGCATCCTGCCGCAGTCGGTACTGCGCGCATCGATCACCGCCGCTTACCGCCGCCCTGAGCCGGAAGTGGTGCCGATGCTGATCGAGCAGGCTCGCCTGCCGGTCGCCATGGCTGAAGCCACTAACAAGCTCGCCGCTTCTATCGCGGAAAAACTGCGTAACCAGAAAAGTGCCGGCGGTCGTGCGGGCATCGTTCAAGGTCTGCTGCAGGAATTTTCCCTGTCGTCCCAGGAAGGCGTGGCGCTGATGTGCCTGGCCGAAGCGCTGCTGCGTATCCCGGACAAGGGCACCCGCGATGCACTGATCCGCGACAAGATCAGCACCGGCAACTGGCATCCGCACTTGGGCAACAGCCCTTCGCTGTTCGTCAACGCGGCCACTTGGGGCCTGCTGCTGACCGGCAAACTGGTCTCGACGCACAACGAAGCCGGCCTGACGTCGTCGCTGAGCCGCATCATCGGCAAGAGCGGCGAGCCGATGATCCGCAAGGGCGTCGACATGGCCATGCGCCTGATGGGCGAGCAGTTCGTCACCGGCGAAACCATCGCCGAAGCGCTGGCCAACGCGAGCAAGTTCGAAGCCAAGGGCTTCCGCTACTCCTACGACATGCTCGGTGAAGCGGCACTGACCGAGCACGACGCGCAGAAGTACCTGGCGTCGTACGAACAAGCCATTCACTCGATCGGCAAAGCCTCCCACGGCCGTGGGATTTATGAAGGCCCGGGCATTTCCATCAAGCTGTCGGCACTGCACCCGCGTTACAGCCGTGCGCAGTACGAGCGTGTGATGGACGAGCTGTACCCGCGCCTGCTGTCGCTGACCCTGCTGGCCAAGCAATACGACATCGGCCTGAACATCGACGCCGAAGAAGCCGACCGTCTCGAACTGTCGCTGGATCTGCTTGAGCGCCTGTGCTTCGAGCCGCAGCTGACTGGCTGGAACGGCATCGGTTTCGTTATCCAGGCGTACCAGAAGCGTTGCCCGTACGTGATCGACTACGTGATCGACCTGGCTCGCCGCAGCCGTCATCGCCTGATGATCCGCTTGGTGAAAGGCGCGTACTGGGACAGCGAAATCAAGCGCGCCCAGGTCGAAGGCCTGGAAGGCTATCCGGTCTATACCCGCAAGGTGTACACCGACGTTTCCTACATCGCTTGCGCACGCAAACTGCTGTCGGTGCCGGAAGTCATCTACCCGCAGTTCGCCACGCACAACGCCCACACCCTGTCGGCCATTTACCACATTGCCGGTCAGAACTATTACCCCGGCCAGTACGAATTCCAGTGCCTGCACGGCATGGGCGAACCGCTCTACGAGCAGGTTGTAGGCAAAGTTTCCGAAGGCAAGCTGAACCGTCCGTGCCGCGTGTATGCACCGGTCGGCACTCACGAAACCCTGTTGGCGTATCTGGTACGTCGACTGCTGGAAAACGGCGCGAACACTTCGTTCGTCAACCGCATCGCCGACCAGTCGATTTCGATTCAGGAATTGGTGGCCGATCCGGTGGCGCAGATCGAGCAGATGGCAACCGTGGAAGGTGGTTTCGGCCTGCCGCACCCGCGCATTCCGCTGCCGCGTGATCTGTATGGTTCCGAACGCGCCAACTCCAGCGGCATCGACATGGCCAACGAACATCGTCTGGCTTCGCTGTCCTGCGCCTTGCTCGCCACTGCGCATAACGACTGGAAAGCCGCGCCGATGCTCGGTTGCGCCTCCAGCAACGAAACGCCGGCAGCCGTTCTGAACCCGGCCGATCACCGTGATGTGGTCGGTCATGTTCAAGAAGCCACCGTCGAAGACGTCGACAACGCCATTCAATGCGCACTGAACGCCGCACCGATCTGGCAGGCCACCCCGCCGGCCGAACGCGCGGCGATTCTGGAACGTGCCGCTGACTTGATGGAAGGCGAGATTCAGCCGCTGATGGGCCTGCTGGCTCGCGAAGCCGGCAAGACCTTCGCCAACGCCATCGCCGAAGTCCGCGAAGCCGTCGACTTCCTGCGTTATTACGCAGTGCAGGCGCGCAACGATTTCAGCAATGACGCCCATCGCCCACTGGGCCCGGTGGTGTGCATCAGCCCGTGGAACTTCCCGCTGGCGATTTTCAGCGGTCAGGTTGCTGCGGCACTGGCTGCCGGTAACCCGGTACTGGCCAAGCCTGCCGAACAAACTCCGCTGGTCGCGGCTCAAGCCGTACGCTTGCTGCTCGAAGCCGGGATCCCGGAAGGCGTGCTGCAACTGCTGCCGGGTCGCGGTGAAACCGTCGGCGCCGGTCTGGTTGGCGATGAACGCGTCAAAGGCGTGATGTTCACCGGTTCCACCGAAGTCGCGCGCCTGCTGCAACGCAACATTGCTGGCCGTCTCGACAGCCAGGGCCGTCCGATTCCGCTGATCGCCGAAACCGGCGGCCAGAACGCAATGATCGTCGACTCTTCGGCGCTGACCGAACAAGTCGTGATCGACGTGGTGTCGTCGGCGTTCGACAGCGCCGGTCAGCGTTGCTCGGCACTGCGGGTCCTGTGCCTGCAGGAAGATTCCGCCGATCGCGTCATCGAAATGCTCAAAGGGGCCATGGCGGAAAGCCGTCTCGGCAACCCGGAGCGCCTGTCCGTGGACATCGGCCCGGTGATCGACGCCGAAGCCAAGGCTGGCATCGACAAGCACATCCAGGGCATGCGCGACAAAGGTCGCAATGTGTACCAGGTGGCGATTGCCGATACCGAAGAAGTCAAACGCGGCACCTTCGTCATGCCGACGCTGATCGAGCTGGAAAGCTTCGACGAGCTGCAACGCGAGATCTTCGGCCCGGTGCTGCATGTGGTGCGCTACAAGCGCAAAGAAATCGATCAACTGATCGGCCAGATCAACGCTTCCGGTTATGGTCTGACGCTGGGCGTGCACACGCGCATCGACGAGACCATCGCCAAGGTGATCGACAACGTCAACGCCGGTAACGTCTACGTAAACCGTAACATCGTCGGTGCCGTGGTCGGCGTGCAGCCATTCGGCGGCGAAGGCCTGTCGGGTACTGGCCCGAAAGCCGGTGGCCCGCTGTACCTGTACCGTTTGCTGGCGACACGTCCTACCGACGCTATCGAACAATCCTTCGCTCGCGGTGATGCCGTTATCGCCCCGGACGTTCGTTTGCGCGATGCCATGAGCAAACCGCTGAACGCTCTGAAAGCCTGGGCTGAAAGCAACAAATACGCCGACCTGAGCACCCTGTGCGTGCAGTACGCTGCGCAATCGCAGAGCGGCATCACCCGCGTACTGGCCGGCCCGACCGGTGAGAAAAACAGCTACGCGATCCTGCCGCGTGAGCACGTGTTGTGCCTGGCGGAGGTTGAAGGTGATCTGCTGACGCAACTGGCGGCGGTGCTGGCGGTAGGCGGTTCGGCGGTATGGCCGGAGTCCGACATCAGCAAGGCCTTGTTCGCACGCCTGCCGAAGGAGATTCAGGCGCGGATCAAGCTGGTTGCCGACTGGAACAAAGACGAGGTGGTGTTCGATGCGGTTCTGCATCACGGCCATTCCGACCAGTTGCGCGGCGTTTGCCAGCAGATCGCCAAGCGTGCCGGCGCGATTGTTGGGGTTCAGGGCTTGTCCCAGGGCGAGACCAACATTGCCCTGGAGCGCCTGGTGATTGAGCGGGCGTTGAGTGTTAACACTGCGGCGGCGGGTGGTAATGCCAGCCTGATGACGATCGGCTAAACCGCTGTAACTCCAGGCGACCGCAACGGTCGCCTGGAATGAAATCCCCTGTAGGAGTGAGCCTGCTCGCGATAGCGATCTATCAGACACATTTGTTTGACTGACAGACCGCTATCGCGAGCAGGCTCACTCCTACAAAAGATCAAAAGATCGCAGCCTTCGGCAGCTCCTACAGGAATTGGTGTAGGAGCTGCCGAAGGCTGCGATCTTTTGCTTCTGTATCACGCCCATCAATCATCCTGTTCAGCCTTTATCAGCACGCCTAGACTCGGCCCAACCCCAATTTCAGGTAGGCCGCCATGTCCGAGACGCTGCTCAGTTCCCGCAATCTGGCTTTCGAGCTGTATGAAGTCCTTGATGCCGAGGGCCTGACCCGGCGTGAGCGCTTTGCCGAGCACAACCGCGAGACCTTCGACGCCGCCATCGGCACCGCACGCAGCATCGCCGAGAAGTACTTCGCCCCGCACAACCGCAAGGGCGACGAGAACGAACCGCGCTACGAAGATGGCAAGGCGATTCTGATTCCTGAAGTGAAACCAGCGGTGGATGCCTTCCTCGAGGCCGGATTCCTCAACGCCGCGAGAAGTTTCGACGCCGGCGGCATGCAGCTTCCTACACTGCTGTCGCAAGCCTGCTTCGCGCATTTCCAGTCAGCCAACGCGGCTTCAACGTCCTACCCGTTCCTGACCATGGGCGCGGCGAACCTGATTGAGAGCTTTGGCACGGACGAACAGAAACAACGCTTTCTGCAACCGATGATCGACGGCCGCTTCTTCGGCACCATGGCCCTGACCGAGCCCCACGCAGGATCATCGCTGTCGGATATTCGTACGCGCGCCGAGCCGGCGTCCGACGGCACCTATCGCCTGAAGGGCAACAAGATCTTCATTTCCGGCGGCGATCACCCGCTGTCGGAAAACATCGTGCACATGGTCCTGGCCAAGCTGCCCGACGCACCTGCGGGCGTTAAAGGTATCTCGCTGTTCATCGTGCCGAAGTTTCTGGTCAACGATGACGGCAGCCTCGGCCAGCGTAACGATGTGCTGCTGGCCGGGCTGTTTCACAAGATGGGCTGGCGCGGCACCACCTCCACAGCGCTGAACTTCGGCGATAACGGTGAGTGTGTTGGTTATCTGGTGGGAAAACCGCACCACGGCTTGAGCTACATGTTCCAGATGATGAACGAGGCGCGGATCGGCGTCGGCATGGGCGCGGTGATGCTCGGTTATGCCGGTTACCTGTACTCGCTGGAGTACGCCCGCGAGCGGCCACAGGGTCGCGTGCCGGACAGTAAGGATCCGACCACAGCACCGGTGGCGATCATTCAGCACGCCGATGTCAGACGTATGCTGTTGACGCAAAAGTCCTACGTCGAAGGGGCATTTGACCTCGGCCTCTATGCAGCGCGGCTATTCGATGACACCACGACGCTTGAATCCGAAGCCGAGCGCAAGCAGGCGCATGAGTTGCTGGATCTGCTGACACCGATCGTCAAATCCTGGCCGTCGGAGTTCTGCCTCAAGGCCAACGAACTGGCGATCCAGATTCTTGGCGGTCACGGTTACACCCGCGAATATCCGGTGGAGCAGTATTACCGCGATAACCGCTTGAACCCGATTCATGAAGGCACCCATGGCATTCAATCGCTGGACTTGCTCGGGCGTAAATTGGCGCAGAACGGTGGCGCGGGACTGAAGCAATTGATTCGTCTGATCGCCACCACGGCAGAGCGCGCAACTGCTTACGAATCGCTGACCGCGTTGCGTGAGCCGTTAGAGAAACTGGTCGCGCGCCTGCAAACGGTGACCATCGGTTTGTTGACCGATCTGGCACAGGGCAAGGTCAATAGCAGCCTGGCGAATTCGGCGCTGTACCTGAAGGTGTTCGGCCACACGGTGATTGGCTGGCGCTGGCTGGAGCAGGCGATTCGTGCCGAGGAAGGGTTGGCCAAGGGTAATGCGGCGGATGCTGACTTCTATAAAGGCAAGTTGCAGGCGGCGCGGTATTTTCTGACGTGGGAAGTGCCGGGTTGTCACCATGAGCTGGCGTTGCTGGAGGCGCGGGATGATACGTGTCTGGCGATGCAGGATGCGTGGTTCTAAAAGCCAACCCTCACCCCAGCCCTCCCGAAACGTCGGACCGCCCAAAGGGAGAGGGGGCCGACCGAGGTGTCTGACGCTATACATCGACCTGAAAAACCGCATCGACTATGGATTCAGTACAGTACTTTCAGGTCGGCGTACCTCCTGAATTTTCCACGCTCAGTCCCCTCTCCCTCTGGGAGAGGGCTAGGGTGAGGGGCTTTTCTGGCTCAACACTCAACTCAACTTGAACCCACCCATCTGCCGCGCCAGATCATCCGCCAGCCTCTGCAACATCTGACAATCCTCACGACAGGCCCGAACCTCCCCCGCCGTCGCCCGCGCCAGATCGGAAATCCCCTGCACATTGCGGTTTATCTCCTCAGTCACCGCCGACTGCTCTTCCGTCGCCGTCGCGACCTGATGGTTCATATCGCTGATGCGCTCGACCTGCCCGGTAATCGCTGTCAGCGATGCCCCGGTGCGCTGGCTCGATTCAACCCCGGTGCCAGTTGCCGCCTGCCCCGTGCGCATCGACGACACGGCGTTTTCCGCGCCTTGCTTGAGGCTGCCGATCATCTGCTGGATTTCGTCGGTGGAGGCCTGCGTCCTGCGCGCCAAAGTGCGCACTTCGTCAGCAACAACCGCGAAGCCGCGCCCCATATCACCGGCGCGCGCCGCTTCGATGGCGGCATTGAGCGCCAACAGATTGGTCTGCTCGGACACCCCGCGAATTACCGCCAATACAGAATCGATCGACGCCACTTGGTGCGCCAATTCACCCACCGCGCCAGCCGCGACGCCAATCTCATCGGACATGCTTTCAATATGCCGAATCGAGCCGCCGACCACTTCCCGCGCCTGCATCGCTTCATCCCGTGCGGTTTGCGAGGCCAACGCAGCATTACCAGCGTTCTGCGCAATCTCCTGCACGGTCAGGCCCATCTCGTGAACGGCGGTCGCGACCATGTCGGTCATTTCCTGCTGGCGGCCCGAGCGCTCGGCGGTATTTTCCACCACTTTCGCTACCTGCCCCACAGCCGTGCGCAGGCGCTCACTGGTGGTCAGCACCTCGCCGATCATCCCGCGCTGGCTGTCAAGGAAACGGTTGAAGCCCCGGGCGAGATCGCCCAGCTCGTCGGCGCGGCTGGAATCTAACCGGTGGGTCAAATCTCCACCGCCGCTACCGATTGCTACCAGCGCCGCTGTTACCTGACGAATCGGCCGCACCAGCCCTTGCGCCAGCCACACCACCAAAGCAAGGCACACCAGCGCTACGGCCAGACCGATACCGCCGCTCATCCACATCGCTTTTCGGGCTTCGGCATAGATCTGCGAATGCGGCACTTCGGCCACGAGAGTCCAGCCCAAATCGCGCAAGGGCAGGCTGAAGGCGAGGAAGTCTTCGCCATCCCTCTGGAAGCTGCTGCTGATCGCCGTTTTCTGGCCCATGACGGCCTGCGCCGCATTGGCGCCGATCTGCTCGCTCAAGGTGCGTTTGCCGCTGAACTGCGCTTCGGGATGCACTTGGATCAAACCGTCGGAACGCACGAGATAGACCTTGCCGCGCTCACCAAAGCTGAAGTTGTGAATCAGCTCCGACAGCTCTTTCATACTCAAGCCTAGCCCGGCAACGCCGACCACTTTGCCGGCCTGCTCGACCTTCAGATCGATGAACAGCGCCAATTCCCCGGTGGCGCCGTCGTTGTCGATATTGAGGGTGCGCGGCTGATTGCTGTCGAGGAAGGAATAGAACCACGCGTCAGCCGGTTTGGAGCGACTGAGGGTGCGATCCAGGCCTTTTTCGGTGATGTAATGATTGGATTCGGTGCCGATGATCAAAGCGGTGAAAGCTTTATGTTCGGCGCGGATGCCTTCCAGATACTGCGCGAAGCCAGCCGTTTTGCTGCTGTCTTCGCCTGAGGCGAGCCAGTCGCGGACCATCGTATTGCTGGCGATATCCTTGGCCGCTGTCAGCGGTTGCACAAGGATCCGTTCGATATCGTTGCGCGTCGCTTCAATACTTGACGGCAGTGCTTGTTCGACCAGATAGCTCTGGGCGAGGCGGTTGACCACCAGGGTATAAATGCCAACCACGATCAGGATACTGACCAGCAGGGCGGTGCCCATGCTGAGAATCAGCTGCCATTGAATACTGCGTCGCCACAACTGCATGGAGCACCCCCAAAGAATAAGAGGCAGAAACACTGCAACTGTCGCGCCAGATGTATACAAAAAATCTAAATATTGTTCATTGATTCATGCGCGATATTCATAACACCCACTTAAATACGACCCTGTCTACTGTCAAGGTTGTCAGGTGTCAGGGATTTATCAAAGCCGTACTCTCCGTTGGCGAACCCCCCAAAACGAGGAGTCAAGGAAATGAGCAAACAACGCACAATTGAAAGTATTCAGGGCACTCAAAGTCTTGAGGGCATTACTCGGGATGAAATGCTGAAGTCCGTCAGGGTAGGTCAGACGATTAAAAAGACAGTCAACGACAGGAAAGCCACCATCCTTAAAAAATCGTTCGACGAATCAGGCGACGGGTGGTTTATCGAGGTAGAGGTAGAGGTAGAGGTAGAGGTAGAGGCAGAGGACGACGCAACTCCGACCACGTGGCGGAGCGAAAAGGTACTCAACCAGGGCGAAATGGTTCGGTACATTGAAAAGGGGGATTTTCTTACCCATCCCGGCTACCCCGATGAACCTTTCAAGGTGGAAGAAAAGGATGTAGTGACTCAGGATGGCCGTTATTACTTCAGGATTAAGTCAATCAGCGCACCATGATCGCTCATTCCTCTCCAGAGCGCTCCTCGCAAATGGAGCGCTCCTGAGAAGAGGCTAGGGTCTACCCCCGAGACTTCAACCCTGGTTAATGGTCTTGGCGATAGTGTCGACCGTGGCGCTGACTTGCTCTTGGTAACGGTCGAGTTCTTCCTGGTGTTGCTTCTTCATTTCGATCTGCTGCGAGCACAGATTCATCGCCGCCAGCACCAGCAAGCGGTCACCGATCAGTGTCGGGTATTTGCGCTTGGTGTCGTCCAGCGCTGCCTTGAGCATCATGGCCGCGTCCAGCAGGGTCTGTTCTTCCCCGGCCGGTGCCTTGATCGAATAGTCCTCCCCGAGAATCGAGACGACTTTTACCCCTGCTGTGTGGTGGTTCATGCGCTGACAGGACCTGCGTTGACGCGATCAACCAGGGCTTGAATGCGGGCGGCGGTGGCGCCGTGCTTTTCTTCCTGCTCCATCAGGTTCAGTTGCAGGCTTTCGTTTTCATCCTTGGCCTGGGCCAGTTCCGTGGACAGGGTCTGGTTGGTTTGCGCGAGGGTCTGGTTCTGTTGCACCAGGTCGCTGACGAGCTGTTCCAATTGGCTGAGGGATGCTTCCAACATTTTGATCTTCCAAGCGTTTTTCAAAGGGCGCGTACGATAAAGAAAAGTCATCACGGATGCCAGGGTTAAACCGGCGCAAAGCCTTGATTTTCCTGGCGGCCGACCGTTCTCGCGAGTTTTAAAGACTGTGATCTGCCGATCTGGTTCCTGCACTTCGTCGCCCAAGCCCTTCTGCGACAAATACGCACAGCACCTCAAGACTTTAGTCGCATGACCGATAAGTCATCCATACAGCAGTCTCAGCCCGCACGGACGCGGCCCTCTCTTGGTATCCGCCCCATGTCCCTTCGCAATATGAATATCGCCCCACGGGCGTTTACCGGCTTCGCCCTGATCGGCGGCCTGATGCTGGTTCTCGGCGTGTTTGCGCTTAATCAGATGAGCAAAATCCGCGCAGCAGGCGAAGACATCGCCACGGCCAGTGTGCCTTCGATCAAGGCCCTCGACGAGTTCACCCAACTGACCCTGCGCCTGCGTGTTTTGTCGTATCGGTTGCTGATCAACCGTGAACCGGACGTTCAACAAAAGACTGTCGAACTGTTCGAGTTGCGCAACAAGCAGATCGCCGACGCCCAGCGCGCCTACGAGCCGTTGATCGACGGCCCGCAAGAACGCGCGGCTTATGATCAATACATACAGTTGCTCGCGCAGTACCGCCAGCTCGAAGACCGGATGAAAACCCTGTCGCGCAACAATCAGATCGATGAACTGCGGCAGATGCTCAACTCGGACTTGCTGAGCAACTCGGAAGCGGTGAACACCGCCCTCGCGCGTTTGCTGGAGATCAACACTCAGCAAATCGCCGAGACGGATAAAGGCGCGAGCGATCAGTTTTCGATGTCTTTCAACCTTGTGGTCACGCTGTTGGTGATCGCCACTGGCCTGACATTTCTCTTCGCATGGCTGCTGACCGTCAGCATCACCAAGCCGATCTCCAAAGCATTGGAAGCTGCGGAAACCATCGCCGAAGGCAACCTGACCCAGCCGATCCACGTCGACGGTGAAGACGAAGCTGGCCGCCTGCTGGCAGCCATGGCGAAGATGCAATCGAAGCTACGTGACACCCTGCAGCGTATTTCCGGCTCGGCGACTCAGTTGGCTTCGGCAGCGGAAGAACTGAACAGCGTCACCGACGAAAGCGCGCGTGGCCTGACTCAGCAGAACAACGAAATTGAACAGGCGGCCACTGCGGTCAATGAAATGACCAGCGCTGTGGAAGAAGTCGCGCGCAACGCCGTGAGCACTTCGGAAGCCTCTAAGAATGCCACCACCTCGGCCGGTGATGGTCGTGATCTGGTCCAGGAAACGGTCAGCGCCATCGAACGCATGAGCGCCGATGTGCAAAGCACTGCGTCGTTGATCGGCGATCTGGCCAATGAGTCCCGCGACATCGGCAAAGTGCTGGATGTGATTCGTGGTCTGGCCGATCAGACCAACCTGCTGGCACTGAACGCAGCGATTGAAGCGGCACGCGCCGGTGAAGCCGGCCGTGGTTTTGCGGTGGTGGCGGATGAAGTACGTGCCTTGGCGCATCGCACTCAGCAGTCGACCAGCGAAATCGAGCGGATGATCGGCAGCATTCAGAGCGGCACCGAACACGCCGTGGATTCGATGCGCAACAGCACCGAGCGTGCCGAGTCGACCCTGAACATCGCCCGTGGTGCCGGCATGTCGCTGGACACCATCAACACCGCCATCGTCGAGATCAACGAGCGCAACCTGGTGATCGCCAGCGCCGCTGAAGAGCAGGCACAAGTGGCGCGGGAAGTGGATCGCAATCTGGTGAATATTCGTGATTTGTCGGTGCAATCGGCGACTGGCGCGAATCAGACCAGTGCGGCGAGCAATGAGCTGTCGCGGTTGGCGCTGGATTTGAACAACATGGTTGGGCGGTTCAGCCTGTAAATTTTGAGATTAAGGTCAAAAGCCCCTCACCCCAGCCCTCTCCCAGAGGGAGAGGGGGAAAGGGAGCAGATCTTCATACATTTCAAAGTCTGAGTTCGACTCGAAATTTCAGGTCGATGTAGTGCAGTGGTCAACTAATTCCGGACACCTCGATAGGTGGTTTTGACGCCATCGCCCGCTCG